>DVDV01000011.1 GCA_015296075.1 Leptolyngbyaceae cyanobacterium M33_DOE_097
ACCCCGCAGAGCTTCCAAGGCCACTTTCGCCTTAAATTGTGCACTGTATTGTTTGCGTTTTTTGCTCACAAGTTTCACCCTCCTTCCGGTTAACCCTTGTGTAGCTTAACCCTCTGTCCAGTTTTTAGGGTCCACTTCATAGTTCGTCGCAAAGGTTTCGCTATACGGGAGTCGCAATATGTTCACGATTGCCCACTGAGGTGCGATCGCGAAGATAAAGACCGAAGCCGTAGCCAATCCCATAACGAACAGCATCTTGGGTAGGTGGCGGGTAAAAAACATAGTGGATGATTTGATCATGAATTTAAACTGTGCTGTTGCTTACCTGATTTAATCCCTATTTAATCCCTAAACGTTCTTTGTAAATCATTGGTATCTAGAGTTCGTGGCTTATCGCTCTTGAAGGCGTCTTAAACCTTCTTGAAACCCTTCATCATAATCGGTAGAAGCCCGAAAGTTATCGTACGGCAAGCCATTTAAGGCATCCTGAAGACCACGAAAGAACTCTTCTTGGGGGGATACTGCTTGCTGAACTCTCGCTTCGTTTGCTCGTTGTTCGGCGGTATTTGCCCTTCGATTGGCGTTGATGATAGCGCTAGTTCCGGCAGTGACCCCAACACCCAACATAAAATCACCAAAGCTAGCCTGGGCAACTTTGGCAGTGGGTGCCAAGGATGCGATCGCGATAAAAACGGATAAACCTGCGGTCAGTCGCTTCATAAGTTCAACCTCATTGCTTTTGAAATTCTCGACATCAGCTACTTGAAACACTTGTCAGACATTATTTCTGAGATGGACGTTCTGAAATCCAGCCCTCAACAGTTGCAGAGGTGATCAACACTTGACCATCTACCCGGCCCAGACGGAGTATCGTCTCACTAGCCGCTACAAAGGACTTTCCATCCTGAGTTTCAAGATTTTCGATTTGATAAATCTTAGCCATGCCAAAATCATTACTAATGATATTGATAGTGACATAGTTTTTAAGAACTTTTCGGCTTTGGACTTTTCCAAAGGATTGCTCTAGCATCTGCCGATGGGCAGCTGTGCCTTCCAAATGAGTGATGACCGTTGTGATACCATTACCTGTCTGAACTGTTACATCTGTCACAGCAAACGGAGCCAGTAGTTTCAGAGTCCCTTCGATGTCTTCGCTGACACGTGCAGCTTGCAATTGCTTCACGACAGATTGAACATTTGCTTCTGTGATTTGGGTAGAAGCTTGTGCAACTTTTGTCGAGGAAACCACTGGTGTTGCTTCCACAGAAGATGGAATGACTGTCAGCGTCAAACTAAAAACAAGAGCGGAAGACGCAAGCAATTTAAACTTCATACGTGTGATCCCCATCAACAAGATAAGACTAGCTTTGTATCAAATAAAGAGGGTAAGTTGTTAAAACTGCTCTAAGCCCAAGAACTGGGTTGAACTGTCGTTGGCAACCGTGTTGCAGTTACTAGCAATAACTCGGGAATTAAAGACCTCGACTCTACAGGTGCCCGTGGTGTTGGTCAATACGCGAAGATTCGCTGACGAGTCAAAGCTCCGCACCCGCGTGTTAAGGGAGAAGCTATTAGGCTTACTCGGTTCATCAGTGCGACGCAGGATTACCCCACGATATTGCACCCGTCCCGCCTGCTGGTTTCGCGTATTCGACGGCAGTATCTCGTTCATCTCTAACCCAAAGTTTTCACCATCTAAGGTCAGCGATATATTGGTGTTGCGACCTTTTGCAAAGGTTGCGCCCTGAGCTATCCCCCGACCTTGAAAAAAGGTTGCTGTCCCAGAACGAGCAGGGGTAGGCACGTTTGTTTCAGCGATCGCCAGGGGAGTTAAAGCTACCCCTAAAACTGCAACGCCGCTGGCTAATTCAATTCGTAAACGCGTTTTCTCAAGCATTGGTGTTACTGATTGATCCAATGTAGGTTTAAATTGCCTGGAGTAGATCACATGGAGAATTAACTTGATACCTCAAGTCGTCTTACATTATTGTTCAGGAAAGACGCTTGTAGAATATTCAAAAATCGCTTTTTCCCAAGCCTGCAAAGTGAAAATACTTTAAATTCTTTAAAGATTTCCTTGGCGATTTCTTAAAGCTAATTTGCATTAGGAGTGATTACGTTTACAGTTGTGTTGAAAATACGGGTTATAGGCAGATGGAAAGAAGTAAAAGGAGCAGATGAAGCACGAATCCCAAAGATCCTTGCGATAACTTTGCCACAGTTACATGAGCTGGAAGACGAGAATGAAATCAAACTGCATTTTGCAGGGTTTATCAGGCGATCGCTATAAACGCACCAGCCTCCTAGACCATGTGTTGCGCGGCTCTAACATATCCGACAAAAATTTGGGATAATTCAATCCCTAATCTTTCAGAAGGCTAGCAAACTTTTTTGAGCTGGGTATTGAAGATTTTTAAGTCTCACCTCGAAACTTCTGCGGGTTCTTGATTGTTGTCCCTGGTTCTCGCAGTGGCATAAATAGGAAAAATCGTCGCTCAAGATTTAGATTTAATATATTTGCCTATACTCTTAGGCTGATTATGGTACTTTATTTCTAATCTTATTGATCTAATCAAAAATCTGCTCATTCATCTCTTGGAAATCATGCTTCTCTAACTGAAACCTGATTTTTCTGACCGCACCTGGAAGTTAAACGTGCCAACTCTGTATTTGTTTTATGGTAGTCACACACTCCTTTCTACGTCGGAAAATTGCTTCTCTAAAGCAACTGTCTCGCTTCTCTCTGCCACATGCATTTGCTTTTGGGTTGTTGGTAGCGCTGGTTGCAGCTTTGCCAGGTAAAGCGGCTGAGAAAATTTATTTCAGGTATGGCCCCTTCATCAATTCCCTACAGGTTAGTTCTCTAGAAAGTTTTGCGAAAACAGGTCAAGTGAATGCAGATTTGAGGCACTACTTTAGACTTGCAAGAGCCGACAGTGCAACCCAACAAAGGTTTCGAGAGCTGCTAGTCAAACGATTAGAGCTTCAACCATTTGCAGTGTCACAGTTTTTTAATAGTGAACTTGGTTACGATATTCTTGATCGCTTAGGGCAATATCTTCAGACACCAACCTGGTCAAATGGTAGACAGTCGCTGCGAGCGGGGATTGTTTTGGCAGCTTTTGACCCTGAAGGATTCACCTTACTCAATTTCTTTCAAAAGTTACCCGTCAATTTACATATTGATGTGGCGGCTAGCCTGGAAGGATTTCGCACCCTGGAACGAGTGGTTCAAGCGACGGTATTCTTCACCCAGAAAATGGAATCCTTTTCTAGCCAGGAATCTGCAAGCGTCGCGGTGGACTTTGCTCAGTTGCCAGATCTGCGTCAGCCTGGTCCCTTTAGTGTGCAGGAACAACGCTGGGTTCTAAAGGATACAACGCGCGATCGCCAACTTTATGTTTTGGTTTATCAACCATCTAAAAGAGTGGCTGGCAAAACTCCAGTATTGCTGTTGTCGCACGGGTTAGGCTCTAGACCTGAAGACTTTGCAGACCGAGCAAAACATCTTGCTTCGTATGGTTTTTTGGTCGCTTTGCCACAACATCCTGGTAGTGACGCAGAACAGGTACAAAGATTAAAAAAAGGGTTGTCAAGACACTACTTCTTGACCAGTGAATTTATTGATCGTCCTAAAGATCTTAGTTTTGTGCTTGATGAACTTGAGCGGAGGAATCAAGCAGAGTTTGATGGACAGTTGAATCTACAATCAGTTGGTGTAGGTGGACATTCTTTTGGTGGCTATGGGGTGTTAGCTGCTGCAGGTGCTACGATTGATTTTGAGTTTCTGCAACAGCAGTGCGATCGCCGATTTGGGCACCTTAACACGTCACTCTTGCTACAATGTCGAGCATTGCAATTACCCCGAAAAACCTATAACTTTCGCGATCCAAGAGTTAAGGCTGTTTTGGCGGCAAACCCGGTCAATTATGCGATTTTTGGGCCAAAGGGTTTGGGGCAAGTGACTGTGCCAGTCTTTATGATTGGAGGTAGTGATGACCCAGCAACCCCAGTGGTGTTTGAGCAAGCACAGTCGTTTCCACTGTTGAAGTCTCCTGTTAAATATCTTGCTCTCGCTGAAGGCCAAGCCCACGTGAACCTGGCAAATTTAGATACTGGAGTGACGTATGCACTAAATTCGATTGAAGGTCTATATCTGGCAAGTCCTTACCTACTTCAAACTTATGCGGATGCAATGTTTGTGGCATTTTTTCAGGCTGATTTAATTCAGGATGCGAATTACAAACCCTATATGCACTCCGCTTATGCGGAATATCTCAGTCGAGATGAGAAATTCAAGCTGTTTGTGATTAGTGAGGCATCAGAAAATGCGCTCAATTTGGCGATCGCGGAGTTCAGATCAAAACGCTAACTGCAAACAATCGGACTTGGATCGCTCTTGCCAAGCAGCATGAATCCTTTGAGATAGGATTGTGTTGCAATGATTGGCGTTGCTGATCGGGGGTATGAATTCCATCAGGACGTTTTGCGATCGCGTAGCGTCTCTGTAGCGATAACGTCCTTAGCGAGGGAATGCTGATTCAAAAAGCACATCTACACTCAACAACGCCCGATTAAAAGCGGCTATTTGATCAGAGCCAGAGAAAAATCAACTTCCTCAATCATTCTCGCAAGCCAATTTTTTACAGCACAATCTCAGTCATTTTCGGCTCGGTGCGGTATTTTAGTGAAAAGCAGTGCAGAGACGAGCAATGCCCTACTATAGCCAACCAGAGCGTATTCCCACTTTACTCGAAGCCCTCAACAGCCACACGGTTGATCAGTTGAAGATATTGGCGCAACTGTTCTCTGATGGCGCTATTCCCACGCGTAAAGCTGAACTGGTAAACTATGTGCTGCAACGGTTGCAAGGTAAGGCACTCAAAACGTTGTGGCAACAGTGCGATCGCCTCCAGCAAGCCACGATCTCCGAAGTTGTGCATAGCCCAGACGATCGCTATCAGAAGCAGCGATTTGTGAGTAAATACGGTGCAGAAGCCAAGTGGAATCAAGACAATCGCCCCTCCTACTATTCATTCCGCCCAACGATTTTGGGGCTGTTTTTCTACGGATCGACGATGCCGCAGGATCTCAAAGCGCAGCTTAAAGCCTTTGTGCCACCGCCTGAGCCGACGCGAATAGAGAGCCTTGAAAGCTTGCCGTCTAGCTTGCCGCGAAACTTGACGACGTATGATTACAAAACACATAAACAGCGCACAATCACCATCGAATTGCAACTGATGGTGCAAGAAACTGAGGCGATCGCCCGTCGGGATCTGCAAACGGTGCTGCGGTTGGTAGACTTGGGTAAAGTGGCAGTGAGCGACAAAACCTTGTTTCCCACGGGGGCAACATTAAACGCGATCGTGGAAGTGCTGGAAGAGGGGGATTACTACAGTGATTGGGTTGTAGATCAATCACCCACAGGCTGGGATTATGAATACGACATTGGTTCAATCAAGCCGTTTGCCTGGACGATGTTGTTGCAGGCGGGTAAGCTGGTCGAACTAAACGGAAAACGCCTGGTATTGACCAAAACTGGACAAAAAGCCCTGAACGAACCCTCTGAGAAGACGCTACAAACCCTCTGGAAACAGTGGCTCAAGACGACGTTTCTGGATGAACTACGCCGGATTGACAGCATCAAAGGTCAGACCGGAAAAGCTAAGCGCAGCCTGACTGCGGTAGCAGGCCGCCGGAGTGTGATTGTTAACGCTCTGAAAGATTGTCCGAGCGATCGCTGGGTAGAGTTTTCTGCCTTTTTGCGCTACATGCTTGCCGCAGGCTACGAGTTTGATGTCAGCCGCAACCCAGAGAGTCTATCGCTCGAAGGTTTTGGTTCCATTTATTACAACACCTGGTTGGTTTTAGAAGCACGATACATCCTGTGTTTTCTGTTTGAGTACGTTGCCACTCTGGGCTTGATTGATGTGGCCTACCTGCATCCAGACGAAGGTATTTTTATCTTGCCTGCGGACGACTACCACGAATCTACCCTCAGCCGCTATGACGGACTGGCTTACTTTCGGCTCACACCGTTGGGTGCGTACTTTTTAGGCTTGAGCGATCGCTACCAGCCTGCCGCTCCTACTTCCAAGCAAATTCTGCGCGTTCTTCCAAATCTGGAGATCGTTGCGGTGGGTGAGTTGTCTCGTGCTGATCGCCTGCTGCTTAACAGTTTCCTCGAATCGGTGTCGGATGTCGTGTGGAAGCTAGATCAGGCGAAATTGCTGGATGCGATCGCCCAGGGTCGCACAGTGAAAGAACTACAGGAATGGCTGACGGCCAGCAGCGGCGAATCCTTACCCCAGCCTGTGACCCAGTTTCTTGCCGACTTGCAAATGCGTACTACTAGCCTGCAAGACCTGGGGGCAGCCCGTCTGATTCGCTGTGCTGATGCGGCTCTAGCGGCCCAAATTGCCAGCGATTCGCGCACCAAAGCTTACTGTTTCTTGGCAGATCAGCCCAAAGCCATCTGTGCAGGTGAGGCGTGCTACCTCGTCGTACCTGCTGGCACGGAAACCAAGTTTCGCAACGGTTTGAAGAAAATGGGCTATAGTTTGCCGGGGTTGAGTTAAATCATGTCCTACGTTCCCGAAAATCCACTCATCATTCAAAGCGATCGCTCTGTTCTGCTGGAAGTGCATTCGCCCCATGCGGATGCGGCCCGTGCGGCGATCGCCCCGTTTGCCGAACTGATCAAAAGTCCAGAGCATATTCACACTTACCAAATCTCGCCCCTCAGTATTTGGAATGCTCGTGCTGCTGGAATGCCCGTTGTCGAGATGATTGCGGCGCTGCGGGATTATGCAAAATACCCAATGCCTGAAGCCGTGGTGCAAGAAATTACAGCACTGGGTAGCCGTTATGGTCTGACGGTGATTGAGCGGGATGGCGATCGGCTCTTGCTCAAAACGGCTGATTTGCCTCTGGCGGAACTGCTTAGCCGCAGTGATGAGGTCGCGAAGTATCTCGGCGATCGCCTTTCAGACTGCGTATTTGCAGTAGATGCGGGCGATCGCGGTGTTTTGAAACAGGCATTGTTGGTGGCGGGCTATCCGGCAGAAGATTTGGCGGGCTATGTGACCGGGGATGCTCTGAATCTGGAACTGCGAACGATCACTGCATCGGGCGCACCGTTTGGGTTACGCGATTACCAGAAGGAAGCGGCGGAAGCCTTTTATCAGTCAGGACGGGTACAGGGCGGTAGTGGGGTGATTGTGTTGCCGTGCGGAGCCGGAAAAACAATGGTGGGCATGGCGGCGATCGCGCAGGTGCAGGAAAATACCCTGGTGCTAACCAGCAGTCTGACCTCGGTGCGGCAGTGGCAGCGTGAATTACTGGATAAAACAACCCTTCCACCCGATGCGATCGCCGAGTATAGCGGCGAGTCAAAACAAACGGCTCCAATTACGCTGGCGACCTATCAAATTCTCAGCTACCGCTCCAGCAAGGATGGCGAATTTCCCCACTTCCAACTGTTCAATGCTCGCTCGTGGGGCTTAATTATCTACGATGAAGTGCATCTGCTACCTGCCCCGATTTTTCGCATTACTGCCGAACTGCAAGCCCGTCGTCGTTTGGGATTGACGGCAACCTTGATCCGTGAGGATGGCAAAGAAGGGGATGTGTTTGCCCTGATTGGGCCTAAACGCTATGACGTGCCCTGGCGCGAACTCGAAGGACAGGGCTTTATTGCCGCTGCCGAATGCACAGAGATTCGGATACCGCAAACCACGGCAAGACAGATGGAATACGCAGTTGCCGAAAAACGGCATCAGTTCCGTATTGCAGCAGAAAATCCGCGCAAAGCGGACGTTGTGCGATCGCTGTTGGAAAAAGAAAGCGGCCATCGCATCTTGATTATTGGCGAATACCTCGATCAGCTCAAGCAACTTGCTGCCCAAACCGGACTGCCACTCGTGACTGGCAAAACATCGCAGGCTGAACGAGATCGCCGCTACGAACAGTTTCGCTCCGGTGAGATTTCAGGCTTGATCCTCTCGCGGGTGGGTAACTTTGCGCTCGATTTACCTGACGCTGATGTGTTAATTCAGGTGTCCGGTAAGTACGGTTCGCGGCAGGAAGAGGCGCAGCGGCTCGGTCGGGTGTTGCGCCCAAAGGCCGATGGTCACAGCGCCCAGTTTTATACTCTCGTTTCGCTACGAACCTGTGAAGAAGAGTTCGCCCGCCATCGGCAGCTATTTCTAGCCGAACAGGGCTACAGTTATCAGATTGAGATTTTGCTAGAGTGAGGCTTGCCTGATGACTGGTATTACGAGCGGATCGCTTGTCTAAGGTCGTTGAATCTCACAATGAATAGCCTCCTGAACTTGAAGTTGATGGGATTACCGTAATTAGACGCTACACATTCATGAAGCCACCATCCACAACAACGTCGGCTGCTGTCATGTACGATGACTCATCACTGGCGAGAAAAACGACAGCAGCAGCAATCTCTTCTGACTGACCCACGCGTCCTAATGGCGCAGATTGTTTGATGTATTCAGCGAACCCTTCCAGAGCGTCTTGTGACATTCCCATCTTGCTCTGGAAATTCGTTATTACAATCCCCGGACTGACTGTATTAACCCGAATCTTTCGAGAACCCAGTTCAGCCGCCAGCGATCGCGCAAATGATCGCACCGCTGCTTTTGTTGCAAAATAAACACTGCCCATCGCGGCTCCCTTCTCGTGTATAGCAGATGCATTGAGAATTACGCTTGCGCCTTCGTTCAACTGTCCTGCCAGGGTTTGGATGGTGAAGAAGACTCCTTTCACATTTACATCAAATTGACTGTCATAAAACGCTTCATCAATGGTTTCTAACGGAGCAAAGAAACCAATTCCAGCATTGGCAAACAAAATATCAAGACTTCCAAACTCTGTTTTAACTCGCTCTGCTAAGGCTTTTAAGTCTGGCAGCGATCGCACATCAGCTTGCACTGGAATCACTTTAGAACCCAGCTCTTGAGCTGCCGCCTGCAACCTTTCGGTATTTTGTCCAGTAATGATCACTCGTGCGCCTTCTGCAATAAATTGTTTTGCAGTCTCAAATCCAATTCCAGTTGTTCCACCGGTGATGACGGCAGTTTTACCTTGTAAACGTGTCATTGCACTATTTCCTCGCGATTATGTTGAAACAATCTCTTTCTATCTGGTCTGAAAATCTTCTGAATTACTGAGAACTGCACTCCAACAGACAAGCTCTCCTGTTCCTAACGTGATTGCCATGGCCCGGTGGCATCCAGGAACGGAGAAAAATCTGGGGCTGACCAACGTAAAGGCAGGTTCCCTTCTACTCGATAACCCCGCTTCAGATGAAAACGTAGTAGTCGTTCGGATCCTACATAATTCCTGATTTCTTCACCTTCCCAGATCACTTCAGCTATACCTGTTAGGTACAGTAGATTACCTTGTTCAAAATCCACAAACAGCAATCCGGCATTAGGATTTAGTTCTAAATTGCCAAATGTGTTGAAGTGGCAATTGCCTGAAAAATCGGGAATTGTCAGAGTTTGGTCATCCTCGACATACACAAAACCTGGTTTGCCACCTCGGTGAGAAACATCGACTCCACTAGCGCGTCCAGCAGATTCTGCTTGATAGGCTGTGGCGATAAAAAAGGTATCAGAAGCCGCGATCGCCGTTCGTTCTAGTTCTGACAATAGGGTGAATTCATGAATCGGTTTGGGCGTGGTTGGATCAAACTCCTCCAATTCATACTGACGAGCCTGAATATATTGAGGACAGTTACCAAAGCTTTGTCCTACCCTGACTTCAAAACCGTGAGGTGTGGTTGCTGTCACCATTCCATTCATCCGGTTGCGCCGCCGAGTATGCAGTTCAATGCCGAGGAAACCGATGTCAATTCCATCTGTGAGAGTCCTTACTAGAGGATCACCATAGAGGGGGCGTGCAGTCACCTGGAGGGTGCGATCGTCTGGCGAGGCGAGAAAACCAGGCTGCCCCACTAGAATAGATGCCCAGGGATTGTTCAATGCATCGACTGTTCCCACAATTACATAAGGTAACTGAGAAAAAAATTGACGATGTTGCTCTGGTAAGAACTCTCGAATGACTCGTCGTCCCTGCTTATCCATCCGTTCCAGGGCACCCATACGGGTCTGTATTGCAAGTTCACCCTCATGAAAAGGGGATTCAGTACGAGTCCATCCAGGAATTGCCATTATGCTTTTTCTCTGCTTAAAGTGTTCAATCGAGTCAGCAAGATCCCAGTGTTGGCGTACGGTGAGTTACTTGGAGCCTGGAGCAATAAGCTCCATCCGAATTCCACCGGGGATATAGAACATCATGTGATGGGTAGGCCCGCCACCAAGCGGTTCAGGGGCAAACTCAATTTCTACTCCCTCGGTGCTTGCCAGCGTTTGATGGAGCGATTTCAACGTCTCTAAACTGTCTACTTTCAATGCAAAGTGATGCAAACCAATGTTGTTTTTGCGATCGAAGGGTGTAGCAGTAGCAGGATCAACTGCTTGCCAGAGGGTTACGAGGATTGTGCCATCGGATACAAAGAAAGCCGGATAGCTGGGGACTTCACCCACTTGTTTAAATTCCAAAACATTGACAAAGAAATCACGGGTTACAGCCAGGTTTGGAACAGTGAGTCCAATATGGTGTGCGCCTTGAGTAAATGCCATAGTTGTGTCTCCAGTAATAAGCCAAGCGAAAGTTCTAGTGAGAAAAGCAACCGGATTGAGGATTAGATTAAACGACTACTCCTGCAAACGCTCCCTAACTACAGTTAGGTTTTTAATGAGATTGATATGAGTAGCCATAGGTTGCCCTCCTAGAAAATATGTGTAGATGAGAAGGAGAAACTTGACCTGATGGTGTGGATTAAATGCACAAGCTAGAACTGCATTCGGTAGCTCACACCATTTAGATTTCAATCGGACAACAAATACAACAGGTAGCCTCAACTACCCGTGCAAGTGTATCAAACTCGCCGAGGTCGTTCTAAATCAACTGTTTTGATGGTAAGTGTGACGTTGTTGAACCTTAATGACGTGCATCAAGTTCTTAGGCTTTAGTTGAAGAATTTGACGAAATGTTGCAAGCAGTAATATTCTGTAACCTTGATAGAAGTCCAGGCTTCAGGAGTTGAGCCATTCTTCCTTGAAGAGGATGCTGCCTTTCTTACGACTTAAAACTCCTTCTGCCTCTAATTGTGAAAGGGTTCGAGACAATGCTTCTGGAGATAAACCCAATTCGGCTGCCAAAACTTTAAGCGATCGCGTGAGTGGAACAGTAGATTCTCCTGGCTGGAGTTGTTGGACAAAGTAATGCAACACGCGATCGCGGGCTGAACGAATACTCCGCAATTCTAACAACCGTTTTACTGCAGCAAAGCGATGCGTTAGATGAGCCAAATATTGCTCAGAAAGATGAGGCGATTGGCGAAGGGCATCCAAAAAAATGTGTTTTGGAATGGCAATCACCTGCGCAGCTTGTTCGGCGATCGCGGTGCAGGCATAGGTATCGAAATACAAGGCCGTTTCTGCAAAACTTTCGCCTGGGTTGACTGTGTAATGGGTAATCATTTGCTGTTCAGTGAAGCTAATCAGTTTCACTCGACCCGATTTCACCCAAAAAATTGCCTGCGCTGCTTCTCCCTGCTGAAACAAGATCTGACCTTTGACTAAATCATGCTGGGTCAGACCAGTTGTCAGGGTCGGTGGCAATTCACTGATTTTTAGCATCATGCCTCCAAGCTTGCTTTAGAAGTGATGTTCGGATGAAGCACGTTTGGCATAGGGGGCGTAAACACCCAGAGAAGGATATCAGGCTGCAATGCTCGAAGTTGGGGATCGCCGAGTTCCTTCTGCACGACGAATATCGCGCCAAATTTGAGTCGCCGCTAACGCGCCATCGGCAGCGGCAATCACCACTTGATTCATCCCAACCTTTAAATCACCGACAGCAAAGATACGAGGATGAGAGGTACGGTTCATTTTGTCAGTGATGAGATTACCGCTCTGATACTCCAGGTCAATCTGTTTCAAATAATCAGCGTGATATTTTGACCCCATTGAAACTAAACCTGCATCCAGTTCGATGATGGAACCATCCGCAAGTTCAACACCACTCATCTGATGGTTTTCACCAATAAATTGTTTGATCGGTTGTTCGACCAGTTGATAGCCGTGGGTCTGGAGGCGATCGCGAAACGCTGGACTGACCTCAAACTCACCATTCGTAAATAACGTGATGTGAGGAGTGAACCAACCCAGCGGAAATGCGACTTCCAGGCTGGACTCACTATTGCCAAACACCCCGGCCCGTTTGTCGCGCATTTCGTAGCCATCACAAATCAAACAAACGTGGAGGTTGTGTCCGGCATACTCAAACACATTCTGCATATCCGCCAATTTGGGCAGATGGTCAATAATGCCACTGGCAGCGATCAGATAACGGCTACGAAATACTGCATAGGTAGGGTTTGTGCGTCCTATTCGCACATGCACAGCAAAGGTTTCCCCTTCGTCAATCACGTCCTCAACGTAACCATTCAGATAATCACCATCCAGCGATAGGTAATGCGCTTTGCCCTGCTTTAGCACATCTCGACCGGGAGTATCAGCAGGAAGTCCCAGGTAATTGTGCAATTCTTGCATCCAGTGCGATCGCGCTTTGCCCTTGTCAATGATGAGCGTAGACAGGAGGTAGCGTTGCAAATAAATTCCTGCCGATAATCCAGCCGCACCACCGCCAACAACGAGAACATCGTAAACCTGGTCGGTGTGTTGGTTCAAAGTTTGCTTGGTGAGTTGCATTGATGCCTCCTCCGGCAACATATATGCCGAGCTTATAAACAGACAGGTCTGTATCTGATCCATGTCTCTATATAAACAGACAGGTCTGTATTGTGTCAAGCTATAATCAGAGTAGCTTTGTGGAGGAGAAGGATGCCAAGACCTCAAACCGATGCGCGGCAAAGAATTCTGGCGATCGCGGATGATCTGTTTTACCGGGAAGGGATTCGGGCGACTGGAGTAGACACGATCATTGCAGCGTCTGAGGTGGCGAAAACGACTTTATACCGCTACTTCCCATCTAAGGATGATCTGGCCGTTGCCTATTTAGAAGACCGCAGCCAGCGATTTTGGGAGTTATTTGAAGCTGTTGCGACTCAACACGCTGGGCAGCCGAAGCAGCAACTATTGGCTATTTTTGAATGGCTAGATGAAATGCTGAGTCAGGGTGACTGTCATGGTTGTCCGCTGTTGGTAGTTTCTTCTGAATTTCCTGAACTCGGTTATCCAGGGCACCAAATTGCGATCGCCCAAAAACAAAAAGTCCGCGATCGCCTATCAGAGTTAGCAGCGTTAGCCGGAATTAGATCCGCCAAGGAACTCAGTGCAGTCCTTTTAATGCTGCTTGATGGAGCGTTTTCGGAGCGACGATTATTTAACAAACATAACAATGGAGTCAAGCTAGCAAAGGCTGCCGCAGTCGCAATTGCAGCGTATGAAACTCAGCTCGACGAGTCAGTTGGAGTCATGGATAATTCTGTCTGAAGCAACTTGATGGAGTTCGACATAAAGTTCATTTAGGTGAGATTTGTGATGAAGCGATGCTGCAATTAATCAAACAACCCACAGGTCTACAACACTAAAATCCTTGACAGGTTTTGCTGCTAAATGAGAATATCTAGCAATAGCTAACACGTATTCCACCATAGTTCTTAACTTAGATAGGGCGATCGCGATGCTACCGGCTCTCTCAAATCGGGATTGGAACGAGATCTGGGAAGCAGATGATTCTAAAGTAGAAACTGTCTGCCGACCAGAGTCGTTTGAAGTGTGCAGTACCTGGAAAGGTTCGTTAGGAGAAGGGTACTCGCGCCGGATGGAACTGCGAGACCTGTGGTTAAACATTGAGGAATACCAGATGACTTCAGATGTTAGAACAACGTCTGAGGTTGGCAGCTGGGGACCTGTTTCGAGCTTTTTTGTGGCGGGAACAGCAAAAAATCGCCATTTAGGTCTAACTGATGAGAATACAGAAAAACCAGGTCACAACTATTTAGAAGGGATTCATTCAGGTGTTGAGGTCGATTATGCCTTTGCTGATGAGGCTGTCGTGCGAGTGCGCCTGGGTTTATTACCTCACGCTCTAAAGCAGTTTGGACAAAACTCACCCCTTCCCCCTGAATTGGAAGCCTGGGTGTCGGGAGTGCCCTCATCATTCTATCGGCAGGGGGGTACAACTCCTGAGATGCAAGTGATTTTGCAGCAAATTCTGCACTGTCCCTACTGGGGGGCGATTAAGCAGATGTATTTGGAAGGAAAAGTGCTGGAACTCATGGCCCTGCAGTTTACTCAGTTCACAGCAGCCAATCATCCACTGCCTGATCAAGCATCCCTTAAGGCGAACGAAGTTGAGTGCTTGTACCATGCTAGAGAAATTTTGATGCAGCAGTTTGAGCGCCCCCCTTCAATATTGGCTTTGGCTCGGCAAGTCGGGCTGAATGACTTCAAACTCAAACAGGGATTTCGGCAAATGTTTGGGACAACTGTTTTTGGCTACCTGCGCGAGTATCGCCTGGAACAGGCCCGTCTGTTACTAGCGGATGGTCAGTTGAATGTGCAGGAAGTTGCCCGCGCGATCGGTTATACCCATGCAGGCCATTTTGCCTCAGCATTCAAGCGTAAATTTGGCGTGAATCCCAAGGCTTATCAAGCCAGATCTAGCCGCTGAATCTCTATCTGAGGCAAAAACTCCATCACGGGCTAGAAATAATCCGTCTAGTAGCTAAAACTGGCTTCATCTCTGACTGCTGAGCAGTTTAAACTTATTGCACTAAATTCTCATTTGTAAGTAGAAACAGTTGCTGGGTGAGGACGTGCAATGCAAATTCAACGGTGGGTTGAGGTGAGCCGGGTTTTGTCGGTGTTGATGGCTGTGACAGTTGAAACAGAACTCACAAGGGCGGAAGCCTTACCGCGATCGCCAGGAAGTTCGATCGCAACGGTTTCTGAGTCTAATGAGTTACCCCAAGCGTCTAAAACGGTCAAAGAATGGGTGGCGCAGATAGAAGCTACGACAGTTCGGGTGACGGGTGTTAGCCTTAATTCTACGGATATTGGGCTGGAGATCGTGTTGCAAACCGCTGAAGGAAAGGCGTTGCTCATTGATGCTACCCGGTTTCGCTCGGAGGGCACGCGTCTTATTGCAGAGATTCCGAATGCGGTGCTGGCATTATCTGAGGGGCCAGAATTTTTGGCGGAAGATCCAACACCCGATGTGACACGGGTTCAAGTTCTACAGCAAGATAGCAGCACGATTCAGGTCAGCGTGACGGGTAATGAGGCTCTTCCTAACTCAGAGGTGATCTTGAGCAGTGGAGGGATTGCCTACAGCTTGAATCCAGAATTCGATGAAGAGCCGGATGAAGAAATTGTCGTGACGGGGGAAACCCCGGAAGGGTATCGCGTTCCCAATGCCAGCACCGCCACACGAACAGACACCCCTTTACGGGATATTCCACAATCTATTCAGGTTGTGCCGCAGCAAGTCCTTGAAGACCAGCAGGTCACTCGCTTGCAGGAAGCTCTTCGCAATGTGAGTGGGGTGAATCAGGGCAACACCTTTGGCAGCACATCCGATGCGTTTGTGATTCGGGGGTTTCCTGCAACCTCTTCTGGCAATATTTTGCGGAATGGTTTTCGCTTACCGGATACTGATCTTGCCTTTTTTGACGTTGCGAACATCGATCGCGTGGAAGTGCTGAAAGGACCTGCATCAGTTTTGTATGGCAATTTGGAACCGGGTGGTGTAATCAACATTGTTCCCAAAGTGCCATTGGCTCAACCTTCCTATGAAGTTGGGCTGCAGGTGGGTAGCTTTGGCTTGGTGCGCCCTACCCTGGACTTCACAGGCCCGCTCAATAGTAGTGGCACCCTGCGCTATCGTTTGAATGCTGCCTATGAACGAGCCAGTGGGTTTCGAGACTATGACCAAAACATTGAGCGTTACTTTATTGCCCCAACCTTACTCTGGCAAATCAGCGATCGCACCGATTTGACCCTTGACCTTGAGTATTTGAATGACGAACGACCCTTTGATCGGGGCATTGTCAACGACGTTAACTTCAAAATCCCAAATATTCCTTTTGACCGCATTATTGGTGAACCGGATGATGTCAGCCGAACGGAAACCTTCAGCATTGGCTACAACCTGGAACATCGCTTCAATGACCGCTGGAAGCTCCGGAATGCCTTTCGATATACCGGATCTGAGGTATTTAACTACCGGGCCGAACCGCTCTATGACACTGATGAATCTGGAGATACGTCGCGTAATTTTCGCTCAAACGATAATTTTTCAGCTAGTTATGCATTCCAAACAAATGTGGTGGGCAATGTCACAACTGGAACGATTCGGCACACGATTCTGGCAGGTGTAGACTGGTTGCGAAATACCCGGACAGGCGGACAAAGACGGTTTCCAGGGAGTACAACCCTCAATATCTTTGACCCAATTTATGGGACTCCCCGCCCAGCGTTGTCAGAACTGACTCGAAACTTCTTTACTCGTGATACCCGCAGCGACCTGATTGGGTTTTACCTGCAAGATCAGATTGCCTTTACTGATAATCTCAAACTGCTTGTCGGTGGGCGCTTTGACATTGTGGATCAATTTAGTGATGAGATTTGGCTGGATACAACGACAGAGCAATATGACACTGCTTTTACTCCCCGTGTCGGTATTGTTTATCAGCCGATTCAGCCTCTTTCTCTGTACGCCAGCTACAGTCGCTCTTTTAGCCCAAACGCTTCTACAAATGCTGCTGGAGATTTTCTGGATCCCGAACGGGGTACCCAGTATGAAGTCGGGTTGCGGGGAGAATTGGCAAATGGTCGGCTAATGGTCAATTTAGCGGCCTATGACATCACTAAAACCAATGTGGCAACCCAAGACCGAGACAATCCTGACTTTTCTGTAGCAACAGGGGAAGTGCGTAGTCAGGGAATCGAACTGGATGTGATTGGTGAGATTTTGCCGGGATGGAGAATTATCGCTTCCTATGCGTATAACGATGCTCGCGTTACCGAAGACAATGATTCCAGTCGTGTCGGTTTACGGCTTCAAGACGCGCCCCACAATACGTTTAGCCTCTGGTCAACTTACGAAATTCAGACTGGGACTTTGCAAGGTCTGGGCTTTGGGGCAGGGGTGTTTTACGTGGGCGATCGCATCGATGGCTTTATTCCAAGTGTCACCCTGGAGGAATATGTCCGGGTTGATTTAGGTGTCTTTTACCGTCGAGACAACTGGCGAGTTGCCCTGAATATCAAAAACCTTCTGAACAAGGAATATATTCAGTCTGGTTTCTACAACCCAGGTGAGCCATTTACGGTTGTTGGGTCAGTAAGCATCACGTTTTGAGGCAGGGATAAGGGCGATGATCAACAAACTGGGCTTAATCCGCAGATATCCATGCAGGTGGGTTGCTCTGGCAATGATGACTGTTTTGCTCGTTGTTGGTTGTCATCGGTATGATCATCACCCTGTCTCCTCCGGTTGGATATCCCCCAACTGCCGGGTCATTCTCCATGACGCGGGAAAAAGTTGTGTGCCGCTTAACCCAAGCCGAGTCGTCGCGATCGGGACTCTAGAAGAACTGTTAGCGTTGGATATAAAGCCAGTGGGCGCGGCGTTTTGGGTCGCGGGTGGGGGGAGTGGAGACATCCCTGCCTACCTGGGCGATCGCGCAGCAGGAATTACGAATTTGGGAAATACATCCCAGCCTAACCTGGAACGAATTATTCAACTGAAGCCCGATTTAATTATCGGCGTTCCCCACGGGATCAAACCCATTCATAAGTTGCTTTCCCAGATTGCCCCCACCGTTGTTTTAGACGGAGCAGATCCAGAGTGGAAAGCTTTTTTTGTGCGTGTGGCGGATGTGTTAAATCGAAGTCAGCAGGCTAAACAGTTGCTCGACACCTATGAACAACGTCTTGCTGAATTCCAATCTCAAATCGGTCGGTCAGAATCTCATGCAGATGGGCAGCCCAAACAAATGCGGGTGTCAGTTATCCGTTCCTACTCCAATGGCCTCCGAATTTACATGCGAGAATCTTTCAATGGCAGCATTTTGAAGGATGCTGGGTTGCTGCGTCCTCCGGCTCAGGACAAGGACACCTGGGCAAAAGATGTATCACTAGAATCGATTCCAGAGATGGAAGGAGATGTTATTTTTGTCACTCACGACGATCCAAAAGACTCATTGCTGAATCAAATTTCAGATCAACCGCTATGGCACTACTTAGAAGCTGTACAACATAACAAAGTCTACACTGTTGATCTTGAATACTGGATTGGCGGATCGAGTATTATCGCGGCTAATCGGGTTCTGGATGACTTATTCAAATATCTCGTTCCTCAATCTTTTGATGCAGCTTCTTAAAACACAGAATCGTATTTCTCATTTGTCCATCATTTACAAAGGATGCAGCGATGAATTCGTCTTTAGTCACACCGATCTCAGATGAATGTCGGTTTTGTTCTGTGGTATCGAAAGCAAATGGGGAAGATCCGATCGGTTCTGCCTGGCACTATGATCAATGGCTAATCATTGAAATGCCCCAGCCCTGGGAAGATCTGTGGCACGAACACCCGGTTCTAAAAGTCATCTTTCAACAGATTCAGGCGCGGCGACAGGTAACAGGCGCCTGGATTCGTCCGTTAGTGATTGCACCCGATCGCGAATACTCTCAACCAAACGTCACCCGCATTCTCTACTATCAGCGTCCCCCGCACCCTTTTGCCCAGTTTGAGCCGCAGGAATTCTTGATTCCAACTGACCAAATTCTCAACCTGGCGATCGCTCTGCTTGACCAGTCCGCTGCATTGCTAGAGTTTGAACCCTACCGTCAACCCGTTGGAACCAGAGATTTAATGGTCTGCACCCACGGTAATGTTGATGTTGCTTGTGCCCGATTTGGCTATCCTATTTATCAGCAGTTGCGGCAAGAGTACGCCCACGAGAACCTGCGGGTCTGGCGGTGTTCTCACTTTGGTGGACACCAGTTTGCACCCACGCTGATTGATTTACCCAGCGGGCGTTATTGGGGCCACTTGGACGCCGATATACTAGATAACCTGGTGAATCACAGTGGAACTGTAACCGCATTGCGACGTTTCTATCGAGGTTGGGCAGGTTTAACCCCAGTTGAGCAAATCGCGGAACGGGAAATCTGGATGCAGGAGGGTTGGAAGTGGTTAGATTATCAGAAATCGGGGCAGGTGTTGGCGATCGATTCCTCGGATGAGGACTATCCTGATTGGGCAGAGGTTCAAATAAACTTCAACTCACCAGATGGTCACATTACAGGTGCTTACACCGCTCGTATTGAAGCGCATGGTACCGTTAAAACGATGTGGAAGTCTGGTAAAGATGAAACGCTTGCCGAGGTAAAGCAGTATCAGGTCAGCCGCTTAGAGCGAACAGATTAGGTACAGGCAAGGATAAGCTGTCTACTCATTCGAGATTTCCCTAGGAATGGAAATTCAATAAGTTCAATGTTTGGTAGGGGTGGGTTTTGCCGTTGAAGCCATTACAGGGTGCAGATGAGTCTGCTAAACCCACCCGTATAGTTTGCGGGTTGATTAAATTCGCGATCCCTAGTCCGTTAATCCAGTAGGGAAATTAGAATCGTGGTTTCGCCAGTAGTCTGACACCCAATCAGAAGTAAGCCAGACATGGCTGCACCATCCCCGATCGCGTAGAGGCTCAGGTTTGTCGTTTGTGAATCATCGAAAACAGCTGCCAATGCTTGCTGGGCTTTGGCGTGATCGTCGGTATCAGCCAGCAGCAGCAGCGGGACGTAGTGAACTGCCAGAGGATTGGCGATCGCCTGCAGTTCTGTCACAATATCTGGCTGAATTCCGTCAGGACGGACGTATACCCGCTTCCAGGTACTCATCCAGGCGGCTTCACCAAACTGCTCCCACTGGGGGCCGACAAAGTGTTGATAATATCGCAAAGCAACCGATTCTAAGTCCGACCCTGGCTCTAGCATTTCCTGAAACACGGCACTGCCAAATCCGGCTTGACTGGGCTGTCCGTAGACTGTTTGCAAGACCGTGAGGGCTTCAGATCGAGAGGCGGGTTGCTCGGAGGAAAGGGGCATCATGAATGGACTTTTGGAATGGGATAAGAAATAAAGATTGGCTCAGAAACTAAGGGACTTGGGCAAATTGGCGAACGACTTCGCCCTGCAAAGTTCTTTTGGTGAACTACTTGGGATTGCTGCTAGGTTTTGTGCGAGCCGCGTAGGCTGCAATGCGATCGACCCACTGCGGCACGATCAGCTTTGCCCAAGGAATTACTTTGCCTTTCAGCGTCATCAGGTGTTCTCGTTTGCGGCGTTTCATTGCCCTCAAAATATGACGCACACACTCATCGACTGACATTGTGCCCTGACTTTCATCACGGGGGCTTTTTCCCAAAGCTTTTCCATCGGCACCAAAAGCCCGTTGCCGAATGTCAGTTGCGACAAATCCAGGTGAGATGACCAGCACATCAATCCCCGTGCCTTGTAACTCGATCCGGAGGGTATCGAAAAATCCTTGCATCGCGTGTTTGCTCGCGACGTAGCCAGAGCGCGTAGGTACAGCCGTTTTGCCACACAAGGAAGAGATGGCGACTAACAATCCTCGACTGGCTTTTAGGTGGGGCAAAGCGAAGTGAGTACAATAGACAGCACCCAGATAATTGACCTGCATAATCTGCTCAAAGATGGAGAGATCAGCTACTTGATCAAACGGTGCCACCATTGAAATGCCCGCATTGTTAATCAAAACGTCTATTTGCCCAAATGCCGCGATCGCCCGCTCAATCAGGTGTTGACATGCTTCACGTTTTGCCACATCGGTCGGAACCGCGATTGCCTTCCCTCCGGCTGTGACACAGGTATCAACGACTTCGGCTAATGCGTCGGGTTGACGTGCGGCTAAGACTAAATTGGCACCCTGTTGAGCTAAAGAAATAGCAAGCGATCGCCCAATCCCTGCTGATGCGCCTGTTAGAACGACTGTTTTACCTGTAAAGCTCATGGTTTGCGTCCTACCAGGGTGCGATGGCGCGGATCGCTGGGCACTGTAACTACCCGCTCAAAGCCAACCGATTGCATGGCGGCTTCAAGGCTGAAGGTGTAATAGTCGTCTGACCAGGGTTCTGTACTCTTCATTAAGGTAAACAGCACAGGGGGGAGATTTTGAATGACAGGCGATTGGGGATTGTTGTCAACGATCGCCAGGTGCCCGCCTGACCGCAGTAGCCGAAATGCTTCTCGAAAAATAGCGGTTGTCGCGTGACCTGGTAATTCATGCGTAACAAACTGAAGCGTCACCAAGTCAAAGGATTGATCCAGAAAATCGGTTGCTTCGGCGTTGGCATGAACCCATTCAGCAATTTCATGGTTTGTATCTCGGTGTTGAGCGACCGTTAGCATGTAGGGAGAAAGGTCTAACCCGACGGTACGCACAGGAGCCGCTTGTTGACTTTGATAAAAATGATGGAGAGCTAGGGTGGAAATGCCCACGGAGCAGCCAATGTCGAGAATATCGTGAACAGGTTGCGTAATCTGTTGGGCGAGAACGTGATGAAAACTACTGCGCAACCGCTCTTGAGCCGCTTGCCAGGTTAAAGGTTCATCCTTCCACACCCTTAATGCCATCGCATGAGTGGCTGATTCGGCTTCAAATGCGGCCTGCCAACAAAGATTTCCCTCTTCGTAGGCGTGAAATGGCACCTGATAATAGGCGGGATACTCAACTGCCGGATTGGCTACCTGGTCGATTTGCTGCTGGATCCCTGATGCTTTCAGCTCCTCATACTGTTTTCGCCATGGCACACCATTCTTCTCAGCGGTCTTAATCAAGACCTGTCGCGCCTGTTGTTTCATGAGCGCATAAAGTGGCTTCGTCTGAATTAGAAGATTGACACAGCGAGAGAGTAGATCATCTCCTGCCCAGGCAGGTTTACTCTGAACAGTCATAGCTTTACGGCACAATCGGAACGTTTTCTATTGTAAGTTGTGATGGTCTTGCCGTTAAAGCTCTTAATGTCTATTTCTTTACGAAGAGGATTTGGAGTTCTGACGCTGGCAATTCCAGTTAAAAATGGATGATATACGCAGCCACCAAATATCTCCTTCTACTGATCTAAAGGAAGTTCCTATGTAGATGCAAAAACCTTCTAAGCTGATTTTTGCCTGCAACAAATCTGGATGACTTTTGATATGAAATTCACCCTTTTCAGGATATAGCAGAAGAAGCTTAAAAAGAGAGTCCCTAAATATAGGACTTACTACATTATAAAGTTAAATAAGGAATAGAAATTACCTGATTGAGTTGAGCTTAAAGCTGATGATCAAGAGGCGTTAGGAGTGAAGAGAGGTGCCGATGCTCACCAAGAATTGTTCTGCTTGCTCTAGCCCAGCTCAGTGCAACGGCTTTCTTGATGGTTTTAAACTTGGGTAGTGTAGAGGTTGCAAGGCTCTGTATCAACCGAGTAACTTCTAGATTTAGGTGCTGACCGTGATTAGGATGAAAGTTTTGAGCGATCGCCTCAACTGCTTGCATTGTGAAAAGGGATTTTAGCGCAATCCCCTTTCATCAACCTATCCGACTATACCTACTTTTGGAACAGAGCCATCGTCATCACCGATGCAACCTTAGTGCCAAACGGAATGGCGTTGAGATCAACTTGAAAGTTGCTGTTATGGTTTGAGAAAGGAACCATTTTGCCTTCTGCTCTGGCCTTAGCGAACAGTGCCGGGTCAGCAATGCCAACAAAGACAAATCCAAATTGGATATCTTTATTGTCACCCTTGAGCAGGTGGACATCCTCTGAGCCAGTCGTGCCTGGAAAATCAGTAATTAATTTGTCAGTTCCAACCAGGTTGGCTAAATAGGGGTTGATCCGATCAATCACGGTTTTATCATTCACCATTGGAGTTGTTCCCCCCTTGCTCGTCAAGGTTGGCAACTGATCCTCTGGCATTCCATAGGCACGCGCGATCGAGTTATTAATCGCCTGAATTCCTTGCAGCATCGTCTTTCGCACATCTGGGTTAAACCAGCGCAAACTAAGCTTAAGTAGGGCTTCTCCTGGAATGACATTGTTTGCATCCCCAGCTTGAACAGAGCCAACTGTAATGACAGCTGCTTCTTTCGGGTCGATCGCCCGTGACACAATTGACTGATACTGAATGATTGCGTGGGCTGCCATCAAAACGGGATCTTTTGCTAAGTGAGGCGAGGAACCATGCCCTCCCACACCCTTAAACAAAATATCAATCGGGTCACTGCCTGCCGTTTGAACACCTGGTGCGCTGGCAATCAACCCGGTGGGGCCGGGGGCGCTGTGCATTCCAAGTAAAAAGTCCGGCACTGGCACTCCATAACGAGTATAAAGACCATCCTTGACCATCGCTGCTGCCCCTGCGACCCCTTCTTCTGCAGGTTGCCCGACTAAAATCAAAGTTCCTTTCCAGGCTGATTTCAGCTCAACCATTGCCTTTGCCAGCCCTAACATCCAAACGGTATGAGAGTCATGGCCGCAGGCATGCATTGCGAAGGTTTCGGTGCCGTCTGCTTGCAGAACAGGTTTGGTACTGGCATAGGGAAGACCCGTTGTTTCTTTGACGGGCAACGCATCCATGTCGGCCCGATACATCACTGTAGGACCATCACCATTTCGCAGAATACCCACAACCCCGGTTTTGGCAATTCCTGTTTTGACTTCGTAGCCCAACGCTTGCAATTCTTTTGCGACGATCGCGGCTGTGCGAGTCTCCATAAACGCCAATTCGGGGTTTTGATGGATGTCTTTGAACAGGTTGATCAGACGATCTCCATCGCCATCAATTTCGTTTAGCAGGGGTTCAAGATAAGCCGATTTTGGGGCGGGCACGCCTTCAAAGGTCTTTTGGGCTTGAGCGGGTTGCAGCCCTAACAAAAGGACGGTTGCAAATAGCATTAAGCTTCCTGCAATTGCTCCCAAGCTTAGTGCTATCCGTCGTTTCAACCGTTTTTTAGAAAACCAGGTATGAAAAATCATCATTCTCATTCACTAACTTTTACAGGATTTCAATCGCGTCATTCTCTAAATAGAGGTCGTCTTTATCAGTGATTGGGGGTGATCTCTGCTTAGTCCAACATGAATAGATAAATGGCTGGAGCCTAACAACTGAAACGACTGTGGTAAAGCTCAGACAATATCCAGAGCCTCATATATTAGATGAGACTCATATCTAGATTGAGACAAAGAATGCAGAGTAGTAGGCGCACAAATGAGCGAAGGGATAGGTTTAGAGAATTAGCACAATCATTTAAGAATTGCATAATTCCACGAAGGTAGTATAGTGCAATTAGAAACAGCAAATAGCTCTAAATAAGTGTTTCTTAATAAGAAGCTCGTCGATTAACTAATAACAGTATGGACGGTCGAAAAATTGTGTTAGTATACTTTCGCTTTTGGAAATTTAAAAAGCGAAAGTATGCGTGAGCGCAATATTGTGAACTGCTGAAGGTATGCGATCTGGTATTGCGATCGACAAGTTGATTCTGAGTCAAATGCCTTGGTAGATTGCACCGCATGGTATACCAACAAACCATATAGCGAACCTTATAGTAACGACTATTGGAGGAGGTTAGAAATCACAGAACGAGATAAACGTGCTTTAAATAACAGTGTTTCAAGTAGCGATCTGAAACATTTAGCCCAGCAAAAATTGAGATTTTCATTTTTCTTTGTCAGAGAATTTTAAGCCGCTATTATATTTTGTTTTTTCTGTTTTTAACGGGCGTTGGTAATAGTTGAATTTTAATGGGAGTTTTGTCTTCTTTCTCGGTTTAAAGGGTCTATTCGGGCTGATGAAGTTCATTTTGTTTTTGGCATGGGTGGCTCGATAGCTGGTTGCGACCAAATGGTTTTCTTCAATGGCTGTGTTGAAACAGAAGTTTGGAATATTGAAGTTGCCGCCAACAGTAAAGAGTTGAGATTGTGTAAGTGTAGGTTGTTTGGCTAAACCTAGGCTCTAAAAGCAACGCTTGAAATCTGTTTCCATTATGTTTAATGAGCCTAAACTCTTAAACGTTGCCTGAGTTAGATGATTATGGTGATCTAAGAATGAGATTAAAAAGTAACGAATATAGCTCAAAGAAAACAATTCAAGCAGGCTGTGTGGGAGGGGTTGAAAGCAAAGTGCTAAAGCTGGTTTGGCACTTTGCTGGTGGCGTAATGTCGGTCGCGATCGCCTCCTCCAGTGTATCTGTTTATGCCGAAGAACATCGTTCTGGTTTGGATGGTTTAAGCGTTAAGCACAGTCCATCGTTTACTCAAAAGTTTATTCATTCAACCCAGGTTCTAAAGCAAGCAAATAGTCTATTACCAGAATCTGTTGAGTCAACGATTGAAACTCAGGCTTTTAGAGCAAATAAATCCACTAATTCGCTCAATCTAATCTCACAAGTGGATGCTCCAGCATCTGAGCCTTTGGAACC
This sequence comes from Leptolyngbyaceae cyanobacterium M33_DOE_097, assembly GCA_015296075.1. Lineage (GTDB taxonomy): Bacteria > Cyanobacteriota > Cyanobacteriia > Leptolyngbyales > Leptolyngbyaceae > DSRU01. Next base: position 25,546 of record DVDV01000011.1, read on the forward strand.
ATCGGTGGAGCCTCCAGCAGAGGATGCTCCGATTTCTGAGCCTTTGGAACCAACAACTGCGCCTGCTACTGATGAGACTCCAACAGACCCTGTAGAACCAACAACTGAACCCGCAGAACCAACAACTGAGCCTTTGGAACCAACAACTGAGCCTGCTGTAGACGAGCTACCTGCTCCAATGTCGAGCGATCGCTGGCAGGTATCCGTGGCACCTTACTTATTTGTCCCCTTAGATGTTGAAGCAGATGTAACCGTTGCTGGAAGAAGTGGCTCGATTGATTTGGGCTTAGGAGATATCCTAAGTTTCGATCGCGCTTTGAGCGCAGGCTTACGGGTGGAAGCCTGGAAAAGCCGATTTGGCCTGATTTTTGATGGGTTATATATTTTTGCTAAAAACAGCGGAGATTTTGGGGTGACCTTCCCCGAAGGGACTTTAGCCAACTTTGGGATTAACTCAGCTTTCAGAGTCAATACTGGTGGCAGTCTCTCCGTTCGTCAAGGAACAATTGATCTGGCATTTTCTTACCGCCTGGTGGATACAGTCTTAGGCGCTCCAACAGAGCCAGCTAAGCGTTTCCCTCGCCTAGTGTTTGCCCCTATTCTGGGAGTCCGGACAAACATTCTAGGTCAAGAACTTGAGATTGATGAGATTAGTATTCCTGTGACTCCGATTGGCCCAGTTGCTGTGTCTGTCGATCAAGACTTCAGTTTCTCTAGAACTTTTGTTGAACCGATGATTGGTGCTCAGATTGGTCTAGATTTATCTAATCGGTGGTCGTTAGGTCTTCGGGGAGACGTATCTGGGTTTAATATCAACGCAGATAAAAACTTCACATGGAATTTAATCACTAGCGTCCAATATCACCTTTCTTCCAGTTCATCGTTGCAACTAGCCTATCGCTTCAACGATTTTGAATTTGAGGATGGCTCTGGCCTCACACGAGCTAGAGTCAATTTGAGTCAGAATGGGCTATTGCTCAGCGTTATTTTCCGTTTCTAAAGTCGATTTTGTCGATTAAGTAAGCGTTCGGCCTCACATACGTTGCTTTGCAGGGTAATAGATAACCGCGATCGCGCCAAGGAGACATCATGAATCGGGCGATCGCGGCTTATCTCAGATCTATTCGCCTTCCATCAGGCTCTAGAGTTGTGCAAGTTAGCCCAAGAAGCTTTTTGAAAAGCCCAAAGTTTCATACCAGTTTTCTCCTTCATTCCCAGATTCCTTAGGAGATGCCCTTTGAACGCAGGAACAGAAGATCAGGTCAAAACCCCTCTGTTCCTTGGCTTGAGTGGCATAGCACATAGGGATTAGAAGAACTGATAAAGCAAACAACAAGGTTTCAAATTTCTTCTAAAAAAGAAAATATTTGCAGATCAAAGCCGCGAAATTATTCACTGGTGAATAATAAACTGAGAGAAAAGTCAAGCAGCGGTGGAGTAGAAACTGCACCCCTGAGTATTTATTACTAGTAAAAAGTTTTGAGTGAAACACTTGTTCTACTATTTTTGCTCTTAGGTCGTTTAGCGCGATCGGCTGCATTCAAGTCTGAGCAGGTGTTTTCGCTTTCGGTTAGCTTCTTTAGAGGTAAATCAGAAATTTTTTCAAGGAGGGGGGTTGCGTTCAGGGAGGTAGATGCGTTATATTAGCTAAGCGCCGGTGAGACACACCACATGCGGTGGTTTCGAGAGCGATTAACTACTATATATAGCGTAAGCGAAG
>DVDV01000274.1 GCA_015296075.1 Leptolyngbyaceae cyanobacterium M33_DOE_097
CTACGTTGTAGAGGTTTTTGCTCAGTCGGCACAGCTCTCTCAAAGCAAGAAATTCTTGCTGGCTAAGATGGCGGATTTGACATTTCTGATTCAGGTACATCGTCTACTTTTTCGCTGCATTGATTATATGGCGAAAATAGTAGATTTGTATTGGCAGTCTTTGACTGCCGCTCCTATCCCTCCCCGGCTTATAGAAGCGCGGGGTATCTCGGAGGTTTAGATGAAGAGTGCGATCGCGAATTAGCTTTGGTAGAAAGCCTGTTGAGCTTGCAGCATATCGAAGCAGGAACTTATAGTAGCCAACTTGTCTCAGTTGATTTGCAAGCTTTACTACCGCATTTGATTGAGCCGTTTGAAACACGGGCGCAAAATCAGCAACAAACGTTACAGGTCGCGATCGATCCTGATTTGCCAACACTGAGTCTCGATCCGTTAGCGATTAATCGGGTGATCACAGAGCTTCTCAGCAATGCCTGCAAATATACCCCTGCAGGTGGAAAAATTTGTATTCAAGCCAGTCTTTTGAAAGAGCCTTCCGTTCCCTACCTATCAAACTTTTTTCAGTTCTCAATTTCTAATACAGGGATTGAGATTCCAATTGAAGAACATAACCGTATCTTTGACAAGTTCTATCGCATTCCAAATAATGATCCTTGGAGGCATGGTGGCACTGGTTTAGGGTTGGCGTTGGTCAAGAAGCTAGTTGAGCAAATGAATGGCGTGATTCACATTGAGAGTGCTGCAGGAAAAACGTGTTTCTTGATTCAGCTACCTTTGATTTTAGCTGAGGCTACGTTTTAATACTTATGTAATAGCTCTTGCACTGCATTCTCTGGTGACGAAAGAGTAGATTGGCTCATTCCACCAAGGATGACTTGTCTAGGCATTAGGGACTTGCAGATAAATACTGTACCAATACCGCAGATCTGTAAGGGCGAATGGCCATATAGCCTTTGGCATAGCTACGCTAACGCCCCTACCGCACCACTGGGATATTATTTGTAGCCTAGTTTTGAAGAATTGGTATGAGACCAATCTAAATTTAGGAAGCGACAACCAAACGGATCCCCCCCTTCTCCCTGCACGAGATAGATGCTGGAAGAAGGGGGATGGCTAGCTGTCGCGATCGCCCACTAAATCAAAATTAGAAATTCTTTTCGACGAGCGCTTTGGAGTATTCAACAATCGTTTCGACTAACTCAAAATTTAGCAGTCCTCCAACATAGAATGTTTTGCGTTGTCCTTGCAGGGCTTCCAGTCGATCGTAAAAGCCTGATTGCATCACCTCAGATGTCACATGGGGAAAGTAAGGCCACTCATCGTAGCTATAAAATTGGTCATCCAGCTCTACCCCAATGTTTTGCATGGTTGCTTGAATGCCTTTAATCACTTCGTCACGGCGATCGCTCCTGGAAGCATGATTTTTCCAATCGATCAGGTCTTCTTCCCAGGGTAAGCGGGTGTAGAATGCCACCAAGTCATTATCCAGGAACTGTTGAGAGATGAACCAGGGATTGCCCTCTTGATTCATCGGAATTACATTTGTGACTGGGGTGCCCATACTAAAATTGGGGATTTGGTAGGTCGTTAGACTGTAGGGATTGAGTTCAATTTTTTGGAATAGTTCTTTCTCGGTCGGGGATAAATCTAGAAATGTTTGGAGCACATCTAACGTAAGTGGACAGGCAAGAATTAAATAGTCAAACTCTAAGTTTTGCTCCCATGTATCAAAGTCATCCAATATTTGTTCTTGCTCTAGGAAATGCACATTAATGGTGGCACCGCGTTTGATGCTTTTGATTGAGACATTAAAGTGAACTTCTAACCCCCAAGAGACGCGTTCCCAAAAGCGTTGAAAGCCATCAATAAAGCGTTTGGGCCAGCCCAACGGTAAGCCTGCGCCATAGGTCACTAATGTTGTAAACGTCTCTATCGTCATGTACTTTAACGCGTAGGCCGTTGGAATCTCGTTTAGATCACCGTAGCCCATGTTAGTGATAGGCAACTCAAACAAGGTTGAGAGACACGATAAATCTTTTTCAGCTAACCAGTTTGAGAAAGGTTGAGTCAATTCAGGATGTAGACTAATGCCAGCGAAACCAGGTACTGACAGAATTGCTTCTAACTGCGATCGCTCCCAATAAAAACGGGCGATCGCCCCTCCATAGGTAAACAAATCTGTCCCTTGCATCACCGTCTCTTGAATCGACTTAAATACAGGCTTGTTGGGCTGTGACGCAAATGGATCGTAGACTTGCCCAGGCCCTTCGCTATATAGTTCAGCCCCGACCTCTTTGGCTATTTTCAAAACCTCTTTGTAAGCCGGGGTCAGGTAGTTGGCTCCCAAGTCAAAAGAGCGCGACTTATAGGTGATGGAACAGCACAGTCCGCCGACTCGACCATTTTTTTCCAGAACGACAACATTTTCATACCCTCTTTGTTTGAGAAAATAAGCGGCAGACAATCCGGCGGCTCCGGCACCAACGACACAAATGCGAGCGTGTTTGGCAGTATTTGGCATAGTTTTGTGGGGAAGGATTTACTCAAAATGGGGATAAACGGCTTCAGCAAACAGGTCTTGCAGCTTTGGGTTAAGCCGGGATTGGTAGTCAGGCTGAATTGGGATCTGGTATGTGGCAGTGCGACGGGCGATCGCGGGCAACCACGCGGCATGAATGCTAAAGCCAAAGTCCAGCTCGGGATGACTGAGCTTGCAAATCGGGCCTGCACTCAGTTGGTCAGCCCGAAGCACCCAAATCTCCTTACTGTCTTGCCCAAATGCGGTACAGACCAGATAACCATCGGTTGAGGCTCCAGTGCCATTCTGACGTGGGATAAATTGAGGTGAACTCAAGCAATAATCCAGGGGCGCTTCATAAACATCAGCGATTTCCAGGGTTTGCGTGTCAATCCTAAACATGCAAGAGGGCCGATTGAAAAATGCCTCTTCAGGGTTGAGCAGATCCGGCAGCGAAACAGCCCGGTAGGGATAGTTTTTGTAAAGATCGTAGACGAATTCAGTAAGCAGGTCGGCCCAAAAGCCCAGCGATTGCCAGTAAATGGTGTCAATCTGCCGGGGAGTTTCGCCGGATGGGAGGCGATCGCGATACGTATAGAAGCCAATGCCCCAGTAGCGCCGTGTGTCATATACCACTTTGGCTTCTCGGACGTGCCCTGTTTCGCCATCAATTTGATAGCGTCCGACCCGCCCGACATCCATTTGTCCGTTCGCCAACATGCCCGCCAACCAGAGCGGCGAGGGTTCTGGTGCGTTGAATTTGGAGATGTCGTATTGTCGCACCCACTCTGCGAGGTCAGTCGCGCACAGATGGGCTGTATGCAACGTAATTTGACCGTTGGGGTTGTCGTAGTCTGTAGCGAAATGAACCGTCTCCAGGGGGATCACAGATGGACGGGCAATCACGGTTGCTTCGGCCCCATTGGTGTCTACTAAATCCGCACGACGAACCACGTAAATAGGCGTGTCTGGTAGTTGCGCGCGAGTTGTAACGGTTCGCAGCAGCCGTTCTGCTTCAGGACTGTCTGGAATGGGATTATTCAGAATCTGCTCTGGGCCAATTTTGAGGGGTGTGTCCATCAGTACAACGTAATCCTGAGTTACACAGAGCTGGTGCATCGTCTGCTCAATCCGAAGGGGTTTGCCATCGGGGAGTACGAGTTTCCAGCGCCGCAACTGATGGCTGCCATCCCACTGAACCAGGTAGACAAAATCAGGCACGATTTCATCGATCCAGCCGCCCAACCAGGCCAGTGTTTGCTGCCAAAGCTGATGTGAGAACTGGGTGATAGCCTTGAGCCAGGGGGTTTTAAGGAGATTGGCGATCGCATCGAGAACGACCTCAATTTCGTCGGGCAAGCCCTCCAACTCATAAAGGAAGCGGGCACCTTCGAGCATGTTGGTGAGCGATCGCCCAAAGTTGACTAAAAAGACTTCGTTGGTGAAGGGATCGAAGGCGGGATGCGCGGTACACATCACGGGTGGAAATGGATAGCTACTGGGTAGAAACGGTTTCCACTCATCATTTGCGCCCACAGGTGTTTTGATTTCCAGGGTTTCTGTGTCGATCTCGTAGGGGCGACCAGCATCGTAGGTGATCATTAGGCGATCGTGGCTGTCCCCCTGGGCACGAAAGGGTAGAAAAGCGATGTCTACTTCATCACGTAAACCCAAACTTGTCGAAAAGCGCAACAATCCATAATCTTGAAAACCGTCCCCGCGATATTGCGGATTTCCATAAGTAGCAGCGTCGGCATAATAGCAAGGCGTACGAGCCAGACGACTGGTAACGGTCACTTGCTGCGGTTGCAAGTCAAAGCGATAAATCATGCCATCACTGTTGAAAAAATGGGTGCCACTCGGATTTGGCAAGCCGCCTGATGCAACAGTGCCAACTGGACCCATTACGAATAGATGCCCCGCTAAATCGATTGGAATTTGACCCATGATGACATTCAGGGGTAGCTGTGATAGCTCGGTTCGGCTAGCGGTCATGGCCGACTTGGGAAAAGGAAATTTAGGTTTCACCACAGACATATACTCTGAACTGTGGCACCAACCTAGCAGACGAAATCAAAAATCCCTTCAGGTTGTAGCTAAAAATTAACGCTCTCCGTCAACAAGGTTGTTCTGAGTGGTTCTGATTGACAGCGATCGCGATAGGTTTTGGCAACTTGGTCGAGTGGATTGCGCTCTAAGCAAGCTTGAAAGGCTCGTGCAGCGTTTTCCCACTGTTCTGTTTCATAGGCTGCCAGTGCCTCAGAAAATACATCAGAAGTGCTGAGTTTTCCATCACGTACCGCTGGTGGATCGGCTTCAAACACTTCGTATATCATTACCGCTGCCTTCTTACCTTTAACCGTGACGCGCCCAATTACTCGCATCGCATAGCGATCGACATGGGTAAGCCGAGAAACCGTTTGTTCAGTGATCAAGAGTGGCACGTTAAACGTTTTGGTTAGCCCCTCAATTCGAGAAGCTAAATTGACCGCATCGCTAATCACAGTGCCATCCATTCGATTGGTGCCACCAACCGTGCCTAAAATGAGGGAACCAGTGTTGATGCCAATCCCAATTTTGATGGGTTGATAGCCAGTATTCTGGCGAAACTGGTTGTATTCCACTAAAGACTGCATCATTGCAACACCTGTCTGTACAGCGTCATCTGCCTTGCCAGGAAACAGTGCCATGATTGCATCGCCAATATATTTATCAATAAATCCATTGTTCTCTAAAATGATTGGCTCCATGCGCATCAAATAGGAGTTGATGAAGCGAAAGTTGTCCGCCGGAGACATACTTTCAGACAGAGACGTAAAGGAGCGAATGTCAGTGAATAAGACCGACATTTCCCGCTGAATCTGATCACCCAGTTGCACGTCAACAATACTTTCTTTATTTAGAAGTTCAAGAAACTGACGGGGTACAAAGCGTTCATAGGCGGTGTTGAGGCTGGTGAGATTTTGGTTGAGAGTTGCCAGGTTGGTATATAGACGAGCGTTTTCGATCGAAATTGCAGCTTGAGAAGATAAAACGTTCAATACTTCCAGGCGATCGCCCGTAAAAGCTCCCGTAATCAGGTTGTTTTCCAGGTAGACAATGCCAGCGAGCCTGCCCTGGTTGATCAACGGCGCACATAGCAGCGATCGCGGTTGCAGTTTGAGAATGTAAGGATCACGTGTAAAGTTCCCTTCGCGGCTGGCATCGGTCAAAACAACACTGCTCTTTGTCCGAACAACATAGTTGACAATCGCTTGAGATAAAATCTCCTCTTCTTTAATGTTGCGAGACTCTAAAACCTGCACCACTTCTTGATCCACCTGACCTTCTGCTTGAATCAGGAATTCGCCATTCGTTTCTAGTAGTAGAAAACCTCGTTGTGCCCCAGCGTTTTCAATCAGAATCCGCATCAGCCGAGACAACAGCTTATCAAGCTGAATTTCTTCTGAAAGAGTCTGTGAGGCTTTTAAGACCGTCATTAAATCTAACTCTTCTGATCGTCTGCCCGAAGAAACTCTACGGGTGATCGATTGAGTGCTTGAAAGTGTGGAAATGGTATTTTTTTCTAGTTTATTTCCTAAGAATTCAGCGTATTTATCCTCTAAATCTTTGACTTTGGAGATCGCCCCCCACTGCAAATAAAAATAGTGTGCCTCTTGCAAATAAACCTGGGCTAGTTTGAGCCGATTTTCAGCGAAACAGTAGGCACCTGCTAGCTCGCTGGCTAAAGCGGCTTCTTGAATGAATTGATGTTCTTGAGCCAACAAAATAGCGCGATCGTAGAGCGAGATCGCGGCTGTAAAATCTTCCTCTGTTCGAGCGACTTCTGCTTCGACAAGCAGGAGCTTGTGCGCATAGTTACTGGGGGCAAACGTGGCCCACTTTTGTAACTTCTTGCGGTCAACGCTGACTTGTTTTAATAACTGTTGACGCTCTTTGCCTGTGTGTTGTCGAGCCACTGCTAGCCGAATCAGCGCATCATAGAAAGCAAACCAGCCGACGATGAATAATGCAACGACCGAGTCTTGATAGGGAATCGCCCGATCTAGCTGAGCGATCGCGATCGAATATTCATCAAATAAGTAGTTCAAGACAGCGGTGTTAGCGTGGACGTAGAAAATGGCGGTGCGGTAGTTACTGTCTAAGTGCTGAGGAAATTGATTGGCAATATCATAAAACTCACCTGCCAACAAATTGGGTATCTGGCTTTGCCCGCGCAAGTTGGCAACTGTTTGTTGATAGATCTGAATCAAGCTGAGAATTGGCTGTTTCTTAAACCGCACCATCGCCTCAGCATAGATTGCCATGCTACCAGCTAAATCATCAAGCGATTGTCCACTGTAGTAACCATGTAATCCACACGTTAACCCACTAAAACAGGCATATTCTGTATCTCCTGTTTCTCGCCCAATTTGATAGGCTTGTTCTAGCGACTCTAACGTGTTGTGTAAGGGGTCGCGCCAGTGCCGCACAAATGAGTTTACTACAAAAATGGTGCGTGCCTGCAGTCCTTTAGCCTGAAACCGCTCAATCAGTTGTAGTGCTAATTCGCCAAAAGCATAGCCACTCTCAATGTCACCCACAACGCCGCACAGAATTAAACCATAGGTGGCAAAAGCAAAGCTCGACTCTGCGGCATTTCCATATTTTGCGGATAACTCAACCTGCTTAAAGACTGTTAGTGGAAAGACATTGGGCGCAGCTAGATACGTCGCAGAAGCAATACTCGCCAGTACTCGAATTGAGGCAAGTTGAGTTGGGTTGGTAATTTCAGGGGCATGAGCGAGGGTTTCAGTAGACTTTCCAATTAAGGCTAATTTACTTTTTAGTAGTCCAACTAAGATATTAAGTTGACTGGGATTAGTGGATAGTGGATTTCCTAATAACTTTAAAACTGCGAGTCCTTGTTGAGAGGCGTTCAAAAGTTCATCACGAGCAATCAACGATTGAATTTTGACGGTGTAAACGGGTACTTTGTCAAGAATCGATTGTCCCCGCTGAAGTACTGTGCTAACTAACCGATCCATCTGCTCAAAATGCCCTGCTAAGTAAGCCGCTTCGGTAGCCGTTTGATGAAGGGCTAGAGTCAGGGGATACTGCTGCTGCCAACTCTCGTCATTTAAGCAATCAATGCCAGCAGAAAGGTACTGCAAAGCTGGTTCATAGGCAGCCGAGGCTTTTGCTTTGCTGCCTGCGATCAAATTGAGGCGGGCTAACTCTTGACGCTGCTGTGGCTGTTTAATCAGCGGTAAACCGATGTTAAGCGGGTTGACCAGGTCAAAAATTTTCTCTTCTTGCTTTTCGGGTGGGGTGCTTTGCAGCAATAGCTGCCCAATCCGCAGGTGTACGGGTTGTTTCTGCTCAGCTGGAATGAGGGAATAAGCGGCTTGTTGGACGCGATCGTGCAGAAATTTGTAGACTACATTGACATTAATCAGGTTTGTTGTAACGTCTCGATCCTCGACTTGCAAGAGTTTGTAGTTATCGCTCTGAGGCAAGATTAGCCCTGCCTGTACCGCTTCCCATAAATCTAACGCCATTTCAGGGGAGGGCTTTTCTCGAACGATCGCCAGCGTTTTAAGGTCAAACTGGTTGCCGATACAGGCGGCAAATTTAAGCGCTGCTTGGGTTGCTGCTGGCAGTTTTTGAATTTTGCCTGCCATGAGATCGACAACGTTATCCGTAATTTGTGCAGCTTGGATCTGTTCTAACTGCCACTTCCACTGGCGTTGAGCAAAATTGAATTGAAGCAATTCTTCAGCGTAGAGTGATTTCAAAAACTCATTAATGAAGAAAGGATTTCCATTTGTCTTTTGTAACAGTAGGTCAGCCAAAGGGGTAATGTGCGTCAAATCGGGTTGATTTAACGTATCGCTGAGTAATTGTTCGATCTGGGCCAGGTTTAAGGGCTTTAGGGTTAGCTCATGGATCGGAACGCCTGACTGCTCTAAGGTCGCGATCGCGGCTCTAAGTGGGTGAGTGGCATCGACCTCATTATCGCGGTAGGCACCAATCACCAATAAAAATCGGCTATCGGTCTGACTGGTCAACAACTGCAGCAGGTGTAGCGAGGCACTGTCAGCCCATTGCAGGTCATCTAAGAAAATTGCCAGAGGATGCTCTCTGCGAGTAAAAACGGCGATGAAGTTTTGAAAGACAAGATTAAAACGGTTTTGGGCTTCCTTGGGTGATAACGGTACGACAGGAGGTTGTGGCCCAATAATCAGTTCTAACTCTGGAATGACTTCGATTATGATTTGACCGTTTGCCCCTAATGCCTGCAACAGTTTGTTACGCCACTCCGCGATTTCCGCTTCACTGGCAGTTAGCAACTGCGACATGAGCGATTGAAAGGCTTGAATCAGGGCACTGTAAGGAATATTGCGCTGAAACTGGTCAAATTTGCCGGAAATAAAGTAACCGCGTTGCCGCGTAATCGGCTTGTAAATCTCCTGCACCAGTGCCGATTTACCAATCCCTGAGTATCCTGAAACGAGCATAATCTCGCTGCGTCCAGTTGCAAATTCATGCGTTGCTCCAGGTTCAGAGCCACTCGTTTCACCCGCGATCGCGGCGACACGAGAAAATGCGCTCAACAGAGTTTCGACCTCTGATTCTCGGCCATACAGCTTCTGAGAAATTTGAAACTTACCAGAGTGGTCTTGTTGACCAAGTGGAAAGGGTTCCACTGTGCCAGATGCTTGCCACTGCTCATAGCAGGTCTGCAAGTCTTGTGCTAGACCAAAAGTGCTTTGATAGCGCTGTTCGGCTGTCTTCTCCAGCAGTTTCATCACAATTTCTGACAAGGGGACTGGAATGTCAGGGTTGAGGTGATGAGGTGGAACAGGTCGCTTGGCGATGTGGCTGTGAACCAGTTCTACCGGGTCGTCACTGGTAAAGGGTAACTGTTGGGTCAGAAGTTCGTAAAACGTGATGCCGAGCGAATAGAAGTCAGTGCGGTAGTCGATCGCCCGATTCATGCGTCCGGTCTGCTCTGGGGATAGATAGGGAAGAGTCCCTTCAAGTACATTGAGATTCTTGAGAATCGGGTTTTCTCTAGAGCAGAGAGAGGCGATCCCGAAGTCAATAATTTTGACGTGTCCTGTTTTGGGATTCAGTAATATATTTGACGGATTAATATCCTTATGGATGATAGCGGATTGATGAATGTCTCCCAGAGCGGTTGTAATCTGCAAGCTAAGTGGAAAGAAATCTGTCAGGGGTAAGGGGGATGGGGGAAGTACCTGACGGAGCGATCGCCCACCAAAATCTTCTAATATAATTACGAGTGTATTTTGATACCGCTCTAATGCGTAGGCACGGATAACGCCTGATGTCTGCACCCGACAGGTCAACTCGTATTCCAGCTTAAACTGAGCGATCGCCTCTACCGAGGGATAGTCTTCCGCCAGCAACTTCAAGATAACAGGCTGATTGTTGATTTCACGAAACGCTTGGTAAATGCGGGAATGGGAACTCTCATGGAGTTGCGCCAAGACCCGATACCCTTTCACCGTAATCATAAGTCGTGATCACCTGAAGTCGCATTCACAGTATTACTCATGAATTAGCCCTAGAGAATAACCCAAAAGTTCAGAAGTCAAAGAGAGAAACATAGATCGGTTTTTCCTTGGTTGAAAATAAACTTCCAGAAAAATCCAAAGAGCCTAACATTAAGAAGCCCAAATAGACGGCCTATAGCGACACTAATGTTGACACTCCCCATCTTAAAGAAGATGGGGATTCTTAAGAGATTTTCATTCTTAAAGGCTGAGCCAAAACAGCCACTACCCACTCCGAGTTAAACCCATCGTGGCTACTTTTCTTACCAATATTGGC
>DVDV01000344.1 GCA_015296075.1 Leptolyngbyaceae cyanobacterium M33_DOE_097
CAGCCACCGAGTGCCATGTAAGCACAGGGGAACAGCAGCAGCCCTGACCAGCCGATAAACACAAAACGGTCACGCTTGAGCCAGTCATCCAGGGCATCAAACCAGCCCCGTTGCTGGACGCGTCCGACTGCAATAGTCATGGCGCAAAACTCCAGAAAAATAGGTATATCTACTTAAGACGATGTAACACTCTATTCACATCTATATTTGTCAGGTTAAAGGATGTTCCTAGATGATGACAGGAGTGTGAATAAAGTTTACATTTCTTTACTGTCATCTCATTATAAGGAGAAGCTTCTGATTTTGCCAGTGAGATCAGATTAAATTCTTGCTCTGTAGGTACTCTCGAACGACTTCCTTGATATCGCGTAGCTCGCCTTCGACTTGATAGTTGAGTTCACGCATTTCCTGAGATGAGATTTTGCCGACTAACTCTGCGATCGCCCCTTCAATCTGGGGGTATTTCCTTAAGGTTGCTTGACGAAAAATCGGAACAGCTTCGTAGGGTGGGAAATAGTTTTTGTCATCTTCCAGGACAACCAGCCCTAAGCGTGCAATTTGCCCATCAGTTGAGTTGCCAGCAATAAAATCAACTTTCTTCTGCATCAGAGCGCGGTAGATCAGGCCCAAGTCCATTGTTTCAGGGGGGGCGGCAAACTTGAGTCCATACGCTTTGGCTAAACCGGGGAAGCCATCTTCTCGTTCGAGAAACTCGTAGCCAAACCCGGCTCGCCATTGGGGTGAGTACTGTGCCGCTTCGGATAGGGTTTTAACATTCGCGGCACGGGCTGACTCACCCCGAACAATCATGGCAAAGGTATTTTGAAACCCAAGCGACGGCATCACTTCAAGGTCAAATTTTTGAGCGTAGAGCTGGCGCAACTGTTGGTAGGTCGCTGCTGGATCAGGATTCACCTTTTGCTGAAGGTAGCCAACGTAGGCGGTTCCGGTGTACTCCACGTAGCCATCGATTTGCCCACTAAGCAGCGCTTTATGAGCCACAAAGCCAACTAATCGACGGCGATCGATTGTGAGATCGGTCTTATTTTCAATTTGCTGCGCGATCAACTCCTGCAAAATGTCTTGCTCAGTAAATCCTTTTGACGCAACGATCAGATCCGCTGATCTGCCAGTCGGGTTTGAGGTGCAACTGGCGATCGCCCAAATGAGCGTCAGGGTAAGGAGACAGAGCGCGATCACTTTTCGCATGGTTGTTTCTGTGATGAGCAATAGGAATGTGCCCCAGCTATTATTTGCCGTGTACGTTTAACCGCTTTTCAAACCAACTCAGCCCGTAGTCTGCTACCAGGGCGATCGCGGCAGCAGGCACGGCACCCGCCAAGATGAGCTGGTCATTGACGACTGAGATACCACGAAAGATCAATTCACCTAAGCCACCTGCACCAATTGCAGCGGCGATCGTGGCAATGCCGATCGCGATCACAGTGGCAACTCGCACACCCGCTAAAATCACCCCCGACGCAAGTGGTAACTCAACTTGCGAGAGCAGCTCCCAATCAGTCATGCCCATGCCTCTCCCCGCTTCTCGCACTGCCGGATCGATACCCGTAATGCCGACGTAGGTGTTGCGAATAATCGGCAGAAAAGAGTAGAGCGTCAGGGCGACGATCGCGGGGACAGCGCCAATGCCACCAATGATGGGGATGGGTAGCAATAGCCCAAATAACGCCAAGCTGGGGATTGTTTGAAAAATATTTGCGATCGCCAAAATCGGTTCTCGTACGCTCTTTTTGCGCGTAATCATTACCCCAAGGGGAATGCCAATCAGGGTTGCAATGGCAATCGCGATCGCAACTAACACGAGATGTTCGCCCGTCCGACGCAGAATTTCAGGCCCGTAGCGAATTAGGAAAAAGTCATTCATTCCAACTTTATTGGGTGCTTTAGAACAGGCTACCGCATTCTCAGGTTTGGCTAGTTCATCGCGTAAGAATTGTGGGATTTAAGGTTTCTAGGATTTTCACAGCAACAATATAACGATGATCATCTCAGTTAGGACGGGGACATGTTAAATGATTAGCTAGCCAAACGATATGGTCGCAAGGCTTGTGAGAACTGTCTTACTCAGCGGCACTGCTAGCTTTAATCGCATTTAACAAAGAAGTCAGAGCCAAGTCTTCAGAACGATTGACTTTGTGATCCATCATGGCGATGCTAACCGCTTTGGGCAGGGCGATCGCGGCTACTTCGGCGTCTAGGTCGCCAATCAGTGCATCTAAATCCTGCGGCACCTTCAGCGCCGATCTCACCCCCAGCAACATCGTTTCGTCTAACCCTAAATGCTGAAGTTGAGGATAGACTTCATCCCAACTGGGCTTCTTACCAGGATTACCAACCTGAAGCAGGTAAGCCAGCAAACGCTGCATCCGGCTTTGCTGCTGAGGGCTAAAGTCAGCGATCGTCAAGTGATGATGCGCTTCCCCATCCGCCGCCGCTAAATTTTTGACGATTTGTTGCCAGTCATGCTCATCACAAGCTTCAGGCTTATCAACCGTCAGCGCAATATGAATCTTGCCAGCACTAGAGTCGAGGTGCGTCACCTGTGCCCGCACGCCCAAAAAGCCAAGCCACTGGGCAACCGTTGTGACTAGTGTAGGACGGGTTGCCTGACTATTTGCCAACAAGCGAAGCTGGGTTTGCACCATCGGGCGCACAATCTTCGAGAGCATAGGATTCAAGACAGGGGGTGAAGGGTCATCACTTATGGAATTTAATCAATCCGAAAACTGTACGGGTGGGTTCAGCAGACCGATCTGCACCCTGCAATGGATTGAACGGCAAAACCCAACCCTACCCAACATCGAACTTTTTAATTTCCGTTCCTCAGCCACTAGAATAGCGAACTTTTTTGACTCAACTTGTAGCCTTAATCATTCCCTTGGAATACTTCAGCAAAATAATGTGAGGATTTTTTGAAAAGCTGATAATCCGCTTAGGCTTAGCCGAAATTGCGATCGCCCCCTCGATTTCTCACTGACAATTGCTCCCTCTGTTCCTTAGAATAGAAAGCCAGTGAGACTCTATTAATTGACCCGCTCACCTAAACCGAGATACCTATGCTTGCAACTCCTCTGCTTCGCACCAAAGAACTGCCCAACTTAACTTACAGCTCTGCGAGCGATCGCTTCGATGCATCATGGGCTGCCCCCCTCGCCACCCTTTTAGGTTTGGGGCGTGCCGCTGGAGCCGACTTTGTTGAATTCTTTTTAGAACGGGTTAACTACATTAGCTGTCTTGCTGAAGACAATGCCATCACCAGCATTTCGCCACGCCTGTCAAAAGGGGCTGGGGTGCGTGTCTTTCGGGGTACGGCTGATTGCTACGTCAGCACCAATAACGTCACCTTCCGGGGCTTAAAAGACGCACTTGAGAAAGCTCTGGCCATTATGGGTTTGCAGTTGCCCGCTCCTGGTGCATTCGTCCCAGAAATCAATCTTGAACCCCTGCGTGACTACGGCTCTCTCTACCAAAAAGAAAACTGGCTTGGTGAGTGCAGCTCAATGCGAGAAATGGGCGACGTGTTGCTGTCTGCCAGTGACAAGCTCGACCAAAAGGCTAGCCACGTTCAGTCTCGCCGTGCTGTTTACTTCCGTGATTGGCAAGAGGTGCTGGTTGCCGCCAGTGATGGCACGTTTGCCCGTGACATTCGCTTGACTCAATCGGTTGGGTTTAACCTGCTGTGTGCCGATGGTGCCCACCGTGCGTCGATTGGTGAACGGGCAGGCAACACGAGTGATCCAAGCTTCTTGAGAGGCTGGGATTACGAAATGGCTGCCGAAAGCATTGCCGAATCTGCCGGAAAAATGCTCTACGCCGATTATGTAGAGTCTGGTACGTACCCCATCATCATGGCAAACAAGTTTGGCGGCGTAATCTTCCATGAAGCGTGCGGTCACCTGCTCGAAACCACGCAGATCGAGCGTCGCACGACCCCTTTCATTGATAAGAAAGGCGAGATGATCGCCCACGAAGCCCTCACTGCATGGGATGAAGGGCTGACAGATGATGCCTTTGGCACGATCAACATGGATGATGAAGGGATGCCTGCTCAGCGTACGCTGCTGATCGAGAAAGGAGTGCTGAAAAACTTTATTAGCGATCGCGCGGGTTCGCTCCGCACGGGGCATCCTCGCACTGGCAGTGGTCGTCGGCAAAACTACACCTTCCCGGCGGCGTCTCGCATGCGCAACACCTACATCGCTCCTGGTGACCACTCGGTGGATGAGCTGTTTGGCTCAATTGATAAGGGGATCTACTGCAAGAAGATGGGTGGTGGTAGTGTCGGTGCAACGGGACAATTTAACTTCGCGGTCGATGAAGCCTACCTGATTGAAAATGGCAAGCTAACCAAGCCACTCAAAGGCGCGACTCTGATTGGTGACGCTACGGAAATCATGCAAAAGATTTCGATGTGTTCAAACGACCTTGATCTGGCTGCAGGCTTCTGTGGTTCAGTCAGTGGCAGCGTTTACGTTACAGTTGGTCAGCCTCATATCAAGGTTGACTCCATCACTGTTGGCGGTCGCTAATCGTTGCAGACTCACTAGATGGGTTGCCCTCACCGTTTCAAGTCAATTTAGAGCGCTTGGGGCTGACCCATCTACCAATTTGCCTCCCCGGTCGGTACGCTGGGGTAAGGGGTCGGGTTAACCGACCTTAACCAACACCACCCACTCGCTGGGATGTTGCTATACTAAAAAAATAGTCAAGGGGCTGTAACGGTTTCGACGTTTTGGCGAACGTTACCTCGTGATTCAGGTCGAGAGCGTGCTATCTCTCGTAAATCAATGGCTCAAAAAAATAGATGCAAACAACATCGTACCTTTTGCTCGTAAAGCTGCACCCGTTGCTGCCTAAATACCTCTAATTGGTTCGAGCGTCTGTGATTCGACTCCGTTAAGAGTTGCAGACAAAACCCCAACGGACGCTCTAGCATCTTGCCTTTGGTCAAATGCTAGCTAAGACTTTACCAAAGAATCCCACCGTTAGGGATAATTAACGGTTCCCGCTGCAAGGGTTAGCGCAGCTAAACCTGTGAATGAACGGTGTATTAATAACCAGAGCGGACACGGGTTCGACTCCCGTCAGCTCCATTCAAAAGCCACCATTTGGTGGCTTTTTTAGTGTGAAATTTAAAGTGTTTCGTAATCTTTGATTTCCGTGTGGATACTGAATGGAGGAATGCAGGCTAACCAGTAACATGCTGAATAAATTTTTGTGTTGTCGAATTCGCATGACTAGCTTTTGAGAAGCTAAACCAAGGTTACAAGTTCATGCAGTTAACTATTGAGGGATCTGGAAGCTGTAAGATTGGCTTTTTACACAGCAATTTCCATTCATGGAAGGCACCTTTCAAACGGGATGAGCGAATCAGATAAGTGCAATGATTCTCTATGTGAAAGATGGCGATTGATCAAGGTGAGGAGTAAGCAATGAACTATGATGAAGCGATATTAAAAATTAGAGAACTAGGTACGAATGGTTGTAACTATGATGTATCAACTGATGATGTTTTGGCGAAGCTAGACGAATGGAGCCTTAAGATTAAGTTTGAAGTATTAGAAGTCACGCAAGATTCGGTAACGATTCATTTTCAGACATTGCCTAAGGATACGGCAAAGTTTGCAGAAGAAATTTATCAGTTTTGTCCAGATACAGTTGATCAACACTTCGGATGCTTTGATGAGATGATTGAATCGTTTACTGAAGCAGATGAAGATATTCCAGAAGATGTTTATCAACTGATTGAAGGAGTTGATTTCTCGGATGAAAACTATGGGCTGATTTTGTTGGAGAGAGCCTTGAAAATCGACGGTCATGTGCAACTGTGGTGGGATTAGCAGGAATTCCTCGATCGCGCGTGAACTTCATCGAAGGCTTCCCATTCTCCGCGATCTCCGATTCCTGCCGCTACCACCCACTCTTTAGCGCGAGCTGAGGTAGCGACCAGCCATGCCTAACACGTCGGTAAGGTCAACATCGCCATCGCGATCGCTGTCTAAAAAAGTGCCGAGGACGTTGTTTCCTGCTTGGGGATTTTGGGTGTTGCGGCCCGTTTGCAACAGGTTCAGCACGATGGGAATCAGGACAGGAAGGAGCGCCGCGATCGTCTGGGAATTAATGCCTGTGCGCTGACTCAAGCCTTGCACCACTTGGTCTTGCTGTGATGGACTAAACAATGCGCCGATCGCTTGGGGATTGGCGCCCGTACCGGCAAATTGATCTAACAGCGATTGCACCGAACCCATACCTTCTGTTGCTTGCTTTTGTTGCAGAGCAGAGCGCACATAACCGCCCAAACCAGAGACTAAAGATTGGGTGGTATCGGGGCTGGTGCCGATGTTGCTGTTGAGTTGCTGCACAGCGTCTAGAATACCACTGAGCTGAGCCTCATTACCCTGCTGAGAGGGGCTATTCATAGCATTCAGAATTTCGTCAAATAGACCCATTGGCTTATCCTTGGTCGGTGAACTGTTACATCCTAACGAAGAGCATCAAAAAGCTCACATCAATTTTGACGCCTCATACAGCCGTTTTAAGATGGCTAAAATTTTGTCGCCATAATCTGCTGCTGGCGACCAACGACCGCTCAGCATGTAAACCAAGGGGGCAATGCCACGCGTGACAAAGTTAAACCGGGGATCCACAATTTCTTGTACGACAGGCTCGGTGTTGGCATAAGCCTTGAGATGCTGAATGTGTGCCCGCACACCGATTCGCGCACTGGGGAAACTGGCTCCTTCATCGCCACCGCCAACCGCACCTAACCCGGCGAAGTTGTTTTGGCTGGGTTTGATGTTGCCACCAAACCGCAGAAAGTTTGTTTCTACGCACATTTGTGAGAAGGCAATATCGTAGTTGATGCCCTCGATCGCCCCTTCTTCGCGGTAGAGCCGACAAATATCGGGAAACTGAAGCAAACCCTCTTCGTGGTTGGCTTTGAGAAACATCATCAATTGCACTTCTGAGGTGTTGCCGTGGCCAGTGATTTTGTCGATCTGACCGGGACAAATTTGGAAGATCGATCGCAGAGAAACAGTACGGGTTGCAGCGCTCCACTCAATTGAGATGTTGTAATTGCGCAGGTCAACCGCTTTGATGTAGACAATGTTTTGATAGTTGATCTTGACCACATTGGGGTCGCGCGAGACATCAACTCCCAGGCGATCGGCGAGATCGATTGGAATGTAGGCATTGCCGTTGACGATAATGCCCTGCTCACCATAGATTTGCCCGTTGATGCTGATGTTGCAGGTGGGGTAACTTGTGGTTGCTGCCCGTTCGAGGGTGCCAGGGTCAACGGAGCGGCTCCAACTCACCAGGCCATCAGCGATGCCAACCGCAATATCGCGCCGTCGATTTTGAATTAAGAAGCGATCGTCGGGATTAGAAAGAAACCCAACCTCCATTTGTAAAGAGGGGCAAGTCAACAAGCGACAAAAGGCCAGACTGCCGATCGCCGTTGCCGTGTCGGGCTTTGCGCCTCGGTTTGGCAGTTGGGGCACCCGTCGCAGTAGGGATAGGAGTAAAACCTCTGCATGTTGGCGACGTTGCTCGTTGTTGGCGATATAAAAGACGCTGCTGCCGCGCAGAGCTGTGTTAGGGAAGCTGTCGGCATGTAGCTCAAGGGCAACATCGGTCGCACGGGCGCGGGTACGAATCCAGTTGAGGGTAGCGTCGGCGCTTAAGTCATCGGGGACTGAGAGAACCTCAATGCCGCGCGATCGCAACTCTGTCATAACGAGATCACGGGTCAAGATCATTTCGCGTGCTTCCGTTGTTCCGGCAACTGTGCTGCCAGCGTCGTAGGCTCCATTCTCGTAGCCTCCATGCCCTGCGGATAGAAAAATGCGTCCCATCTGTCAATGCCCCAATGAATCCCGAAGCTGGCTTTACCATCATGCTCAGTTGTATCTCAAGCCATCGAGATAGGCGCAAAAATTTACACGGACGTTTCTGCCTGGGTGGTGTTCTAGACATGGGGATTAGGATCAGGGAGAATATGGTCACTCGAACAAGTTAGAACCCTCTGGATGACTACGATGGTACTTGAACCCGTCCATTGCCCTACCTGTGACAGCACTGACATCGTCA
>DVDV01000072.1 GCA_015296075.1 Leptolyngbyaceae cyanobacterium M33_DOE_097
AGTGAGGGAGGGGGGGTTAGTAGAGGCGATCGCGGTAGTAATTTCCGCTGCGTTCGCGTTCAATTTCGAGGCGTTGACGCAGGAGGTGGTAAATTTCGCGGGCTAAACGCTCCAGTTTGTCTGATTCTTCGGGCTGAGCGGTGGGTTTTCCGGAGACTTCGACCATTTCACTGGGGGCTTCGGCGGGGGCAGCGACAGTGGTTTCGGCGGGGGTCGCGGTTGGAGCCGGGGCAATTGAAATCGGCGGGGGCGGTGGGGGAACTGGGCTGACAGGGGCGGCTGCGGCTGATTCCTGCTCGGTTGGGAGTGTGTCGGGGGTGATGCGTCGCTGGACAGTCGGAGTTGTTTGAGTCAGCAGATCGGCAATATCTGACCAGGCGGCTGGGGTTTCGGTTGGGTGGTTGGGTTGGGTGGTGGGTCTTGCTGCGGGTGGCGCAGGTGGAACTCGCTCCGCTGAGGGTGCGGGGTCAATGCGAGTCGGCGCGGCATCAGGTTCCAGTCGCGGTTGGATTCGGTTGGGGGCGATCGCGCTTTCCTGATCAGGTGTTGTTGGGGCAGGTGCAGCCACTTCTGCCGCTGAGATTGCAGGCTCTTCAGTTTCAGCAGGGAATGCAGGCGACTCTACGCTGTCGGTGTCCGGCGGGACAACGGTTTGTCGCTGGATTGGTGGCGCGATCTCAGGGGAAGCTCCATCCCTGGCCTGGGGAACTAGGGGAGATTGCGCGATCGTCAGGTCAGGAGTTTCGGGCGGCGGAATCGCTGGCGGGTCACCATCCGTTGGTGGCTGATCTAATGCGTCTGACGCCCCTTGTGGTTGCACCGCAGGCTCCAAGGCTTCGTTGGTGGCAGGTGCGTGATCGAGCTTGGCTTGTACCTGAGATATTGATGGGTGTTGAGTAGAGGGGCGATCGCCATTGGTTGTCGGCAACTGGGTTGAACCATTTTTGTTGACGTTGATCGCAGGCGTTTCAGGTTGAGTGGGACTTGCTGCAGGAGCGGCATCCACAAAATTGGTGTCTGGGGAAAGGTCGAAATTCGCTACTGGCAAGTCAAAATCTTGAGCAGTCGGGCCTTCAGGCAAAGCAAACGACTCTACCTCAGTCTCCTCAGCAGCCGGTTGCTCAGCCCGTTGCACCAATGGTTGCACGTTCCCTAGAGGACGCAGGGTTGAGAGATTGGTCAGGACTCTCGGTAAAGCCGGAAAATCACGCTGTTCGCCATTAACGGGCGCTTCCATTGAGGCAGGCTGACCAGGAGCTTCAACCGACTCAGCCAGGGATTCATCAGTTTCTAACCTGGGTTGAATGGAGGGTAGACTGGGCGAGATCGCGGCTGGCTCCACCTCAACCAAAGACTCGGTTGCAGAAGGCGCTTCTGCCTCGGCTGGCAGCGGATCGGATGGTGATTGTCCCTTACCCCTGGAAAAAGGCGAAGCTTCTAGTTCTGGCTCTAATCGCGACTGCACCACTGGAGGAGCAACGGACGCCTGATCGGGGTGTGTCGGTGGAGAGAAATCTAGACTTGGCGGTGGAGTTGCACGCTCTGACTCCCCAGGTGGAGTTGCAGGAAAGTCGGGTGTCGTTCTCGTAGAGGTGGAAGGGGTCAGCGTTGACTCACCCAACACCATCACTGCATCTGCTTCGCTGGCAGCCGTTGCTTCACTCATCGGAGCCGATGCTTCGGGAAAACGGGCGATCGCGACTTCTGACGCCGTGAGAGACGCGTCATTCCAATCTGGGGGAGGCGATTCAGCGGGTGGCTCGGTCGCTGGCAACGACTCAGGGGCGATCGCCGTTTCAAGCTCAACTGTTGTCTCAGAAGTGCTTTCAGAGGTCGGTGTCGCTTCCGCTCGTTGCAAAACAGGCGCAGCAAAATCAGCTTCAATCTGAGCGTCTTGGGTTGGTAGTTCTGATGACTGGAAAGTAGGCAGATTAATCTGGCGCTGAATGCTGGCAGGGGTCGAGGTTTTCGCTTGTCCAGCTTCGGCTTCAATCTGAGCGTCTTGGGTTGATAGTTCTAATGACTGGGGAGCAGGCAGATCAAGCTGACGTTGAATCCCCGCAGACTCAGAAGTCGCGATCGCAGCTTCTATCTCCGCAGCTGCTTGGATTACAGGCTCAGAAGGGGCGATCTCGGCTTCGACCTCCGGAGCCGCTTGGATTGGTGATTGTGACGATTGCGAAGCAGGCAGATCAAGCTGACGTTGAATCCCCGCAGATTCGGAAGGGGCGATCGCCTCTGCTTCTATCTCCGCAGCTGCTTGGATTGCAGGCTCAGAAGGGGCGATCTCGGCTTCGACCTCCACAGATTCTTGAGTTGATAGCTGTGATGATTGAGGAGCAGGCAGATCAAGCTGACGCTGAACACTTCCAGATTCGGAAGGTGCGATCACAGCTTCAGCCTCAACCGTAGCCGCTTGAATCGAGGGTGGAGGGGATTGAGCGGAGAGAGTAGGCAGATCGGGCTGTTGTTGCAGCGTTGCAGGCTCAGAATCCGTTAGGGCAGCAGGAACACTTGCAGGAGCAATCGCCGCTGGCTCATTCAACTCGGGTTCAGCTTGCCGTTGCACACGAGGGCTGTCAACAGCACTAGAACTAACACTATCAGATGGTTGCAGCGAAACCTCAAAGTCAAAATCGTCTGCCAGCCTCTCATGGCTCTCCGCGATCGCAGCATCGAACGTAGCAGGAGCCTTTGCTCGGTTGATCGGGCGTTTAGGAAGGGGGGAGATCGCCTCCGGATCGACCCGCAACTGCACACTAGCGGGCGATGGTAAAGAGACTTGCTGAAGACTGAGTAAGTACGGTGAAATTTGAGTCGTTGGCTGATTCGCCTCAACTTCTGCATCAACCCCTGTAGGCTCTGGAGGGGCGATCGCCGCCGCTTGGACATCGATTGCGGCCTCACCAGAGATCTCGGTGAAGGTTGATGTGGGATCCTGCGATCGTTCAGCTTCCGATGTGGCCCTAGGCTCCGCAGGCGTAGCAGGCGGTTGCGGCAAACGCGGCGCAGGCTTTAACTGGATTAATTCCGGCTCGGCAGTAAATTCTGGAATGGGCGTGAATGTCGGCGGCGACACCCGATCAACCGTTGGAATATTCACCGGAAACGAAGCCTCTCCCCACGCTAGAGGAGCATCACTCGGTGCCTCACTGCCACTGTCATCCCTTGTCGGCGCTTGCGTTACAGCCCCACTCTCAGCCTGTCGCTGCACCAGTGCCGGACTTGTTACCGTAGGCTGGCTCGGTACAGCCGTGGAGGGAGCTGAGTCTGTAGCAGATCGCGATTCTCCTACCGAAGGTGCCAGGTCTAGCAGTTCGCTAAAATCGTCAAACGGCGTGGCAGCTTGAAGCGGCAACAGCGGCTCAAACTCATCCGCCGAGGGTGCCAGATCGGGTTCTCGTTTGGGCTGTACCGCGACATCATAGGTTCGCGTTGGCGATCGCAAATCAGGAAAAAACGGACTCGGCTCAAACGAGGGTGCTTCGGAAGTTAGCTCAGCCGCTGGCTCAGCCGCAAAAATTTGCGGATTGTGGGCCGCCATCGGTTGTGCCCCTAGCGGCGTCAAAAACTTGGGAGACAACCAATTTATGCTGGGTGGTTGCAACACCGCCATGTTTTCCAGAGCGGGAGGCTCAGGAATCGAAGCATCTTGCGGTTGGCGGTTCGCAGAAGTCATCAGATGAATCGTGCCCTAACACAAACAAACAGAAGATTAAACAGCACCCAATTAGTGACTGGGAAACGAATGGAACGCATCGCGGGTGCCATCATGAATCCGAACATTGCCGCCCCCCTTACGAAAGACCTTCAACCCTTCGTGGGCCAGCGTTAACTCCTCGATCGCCCCATTATTTGAGTTCGCTTGCAAACTGGGCGCTTTCCAGGCGATCGGCACCGCGCCAATTAGCGTCCAACACTGCATCGTTTCACCCGCCTGGTTAAACACCAGAATGTTAACGTTCCGGCGGCTGTGGGGCGTTTGCACCCGGTTGCCATCAATCAGTTGTGGCATTAACCAACTGTTCAGCCACTCCAAAAACATCAGGTCATTCGTCGCCCCGCGCTTCAGCGTGACATCCCCAAACTCAGCCGGCCCTAGCAGCACCCGCTGTTGGTCATTCACCCCCCCCTCGCTAAACGTCTCCTTCTTAAACTTGACGCTCAAGCCCTGACATTCGCTAAAAGACGCTTTGATATCCTTCTCCATCTCCACGTAGAAACGGTTTGATGTCACATAGTTCAACTCGTGGGGCACGCGATCGCCCGCATTGCTCGCATTCGTCATAACCGACCTCCATAGGAACGACTCCGCTCATGCTGTTGGCGCAAATCCTCCAGCAGCAGTTGATACACGCGATCGCACACCTGCCTCAGCAACACCGGATCTCGCAACACCTGATCTGCCAATGCCTCCAGGTCTGCCACCTGACGAGGATCCCGCACCTGCACCGACACCGCCGCTGACGACCCCATCACGCCCCCAGGCGCAGCCAACGGCGGCAAAGTCCCCGGAGAGACTGCCCCAAAACCCATTAACGAACTATGTGCGTGTTCAGTAGCCATATCAATCAAACAGGTTTGTTAAAAGTAAAATCAGTCCACTCACTAAAAAGGTGGTGTACCGGGCGTATAGCTGGCTCCCTGTAAGGACGTTTCGCGAAACTTCCCTACCAAGACTTACTCCTTTGAAACACTACCCAGGGCGTGCTGGAGCTATGCTGACTCCCTGTAAGGACGTTTCGCGAAACTTCCCTACCAAGACTTACTCCCTACTACCTTCTTCCGTCCTTCCACTCCGCTATCGGGATGAACCCGGCCTGTTTCAACAAGCTTTGACCCTCCTGGGTTTGCAACATTTCCGCAAATTTCTCACCGACGGGCGGCAGACTGTTATCACGCCGATACACTACTGAAATGTCATACGCCAGCGGATAGACACGCGATTGAAACAGCGCCACATCCGGCGCATAACTTCCCTTATTGCGGCATAGGTCAGTACCTGGATCAATTGGCTGGCCCTTCGCTTGAATCAGAGGTTGCACCGCCCTTTCACCTCCCGCGATCGCCAGCGGATACACTGAACACTGACCAAACACTTGACTCATCGGCGCAAACGCGATCGCACCCTTTTGGGGCAACTCATTCTCAAAATCGCGGATCACCTGTTGCAGCAAAGGCCCGATTGGCAACCGCACAATTTCGCCCGATTGAATGAAACTCGTTGTCGTTTTTTGGGGCAGCATTTGCCGAAAGAGACGAATCTGCTCCTGCGTTTTCAAAACGTTCTGCTCAAACAGGTAAATCGCTGCATCATCATCTGGAACATACAGACTCACAGGCAGATCAGGCCCACCCAACTCCTTCCAATTGCGAATTTGTCCGGTGTAGAGTCTCTGTAAGTCCGTCAGGCGAATCTGCCCGTTGAGCCGCTTGGGGAGGCTGTTATCGCGCTTGGCATAACTAAAGGAGACGACGATCGCCAAGCCATCATAGGCAACCGTTTGACTCATCAAATCAGCCGGTAAGTCATTAGTTAAACTAGTCACCGTAAACGCAGACGTTGCCCCTTGAACCTCTGAAATTGCCACTTCACGAGCGTTGGTAGCGGCGATCGCCTGGTGAACTAATTGATAATTGGGTTGCCGCGCCTGCAAAATTGGCTCAAATTTGTCATTCAGATCGGCGGCATTCCGCAAACACGTGGAGGCCAGGTCGCTTTCACGGCTAAGCAACCGTTGCTTCAGAAAATGACTCCAAAAGCCATTGTCTGGAGTTTTATAGCGAAATCGTCCTTTTGGTGCGTTGGTCACATCATCGATGCCACAGAGCAATGTCGTATTCCGCGCGATCGCCTGGGGCTGCGGTCTGGGCAACAGCAACCAGATCAACGCCAACATAAACGCTAAGCCAACACTGCCCAACAACCACCAGAGCCAGCGAGCCAAGTACCAGGGCGTGTCATTTGTTTCAGCCGTGAGCGATCGCGTGGGAGCAGTGTTCTCGACTGGCATCTGCGTCAGCAATTGACGGGCGGTGGTGGAAGTCTCAAACTGATCCGTCACCAACCCATCTAACACCCGCCGTAAGACCGGATGCGCGGCTTCTAAGCGGGGATGGGAAGTCGGCAACGCCTGCTTTTGGGTCGGTGTGTAGACTCTGCCTAGCAATAGAGAGTAGCCGACGTAACCGAGCATCTTTAAGTCCGCTTTTTGGAGGCTACGCAGTTCTCGCAAAGGTTGTTGACGCGCTTTGGCTAATTCCTCGGCTTGCTGCTTGCGGAGCAAGGTTAACTCTTTGATCTGTGCTTCTTGCAGAGCCGCTTGCTCTCTCGCTGGAGCTTGCTTTAAACGGGCCGAGTAACCCCGTTGTAAGGCAATCCGAGCCTGCTCATGCCGACTCCTTAACTCATCCATGACTTGCAATTGGTGAGCAATTTTTTGGGCAAGACCATAAAAATCCGCCTGGGTTGCCGTAATGTCAAACAAAAATTCCCACTCGGCTAGATCACAGACGTAGATAAAAAAGGCCAGATTTTCCTGAGTCTCGAAACTAGCGATAGAGGCGGCTTTTGGCACGTACAACAAGCTGTTAAGGGTGATATTGCCATGCACCGAACCGTATTCACTCACAATGCCTTCCGGCGATCGCACCTTTTGTTCGTGCAAAAATTCAAGCGTTTGCAACACCTGATCTAACACCCGCCGCACCTGCACATCACTCATTGCGCCGTGTTGTCGCAGGTAGGTTGCCAGGGTGATTGAGGCATCCCAATTTCCCAGAGTCACTAGATAGCAGCGATCGCGGTTCGCGTCAGCGATCGCTTCCCAGGGCGCAACTAAGCGGTAGTCTGAGACTTTGCCGTCAATGGCTTCTACGCCCGCCAGTCGGGTAAACGCCGATTTCTTTTCACGCCGTTCAAAAGTCGCTAACTGGCGCGACAGCAAAAATTCTTTGATGACTACAGACGCTCCATCTGACAAGCGTTTTGCCTGGTAAAGCCGACCCATGCCGCGCTCGCCTAAGTACTGCGTGACCTGGTAACGGCCCCGTCGCCCCGCGATCGTTTCGGTTGACTCTAACAACAGCGCAAACCCACACTGACTACAGCGATCGCTGCCTCGACTCGCTGTCGCAAACTCACACGTTAAGGGATTGTGTTGGACGCACAGCGACTCTGATAAAGAAGCAGGTGCGATCGTCTGGTCTGCCTGTTCTTCAGCGACTTCTGGCGCTGTTATTTCTGGCTCAGCGTCTTCCCCCCGAAACGACAAAATCAAGGGAATCACCCAGCGCAACGGCTCTGGCACCAGGCTTTCCAACCTGCTTCGAGCCGCACTTTGAATCATTGTGCGTTGGCTACTGACCTCGGCTTTCAGACGTTGCTGCGCTTCAGTTGTCACTTCCCGGCGCAAGCTTCGTTGTTTAGCAGATTTAGGGGGGCGAGATTGAGTCATAAAAGACGATGAAGACGATAGATCAGGAGAACAATTTTAGATAATTACAAGATGCAAACAACCACATTGAAGCTCAATAATGGATTGTTATTTTAGAAGACAGGGGAAATTAGCAGCAGCTTAAGCACACACCAGGCCCATCTTCAACGCTTTGACGATCGCCTGGGTTCGACTGGTCACAGACAACTTCTCAAAAATGGCAGTGAGATGAGCTTTGACGGTCGCCACTGTAATGTAAAGCTGGTTGGCGATCTCATCGTTAGAAGCCCCCTGCACCAGCCAATGCAGCACTTCTTGCTCACGCTCGGTCAGATGCACCTGTTCACACGCTTGCACAGTGCGCCCCGCATAGAAGTGAAACAACCGAAAGAAACTCGTTGCTAACTCTGGCGAAAGGTAAATGTTACCTTGAGTAATCGTGGCGATCGCCTCGCACAACTCCACAGCAATCCGGTCTTTCACGACATAACCGTTTGAACCGGCCTGCATGGCTCGAAATACCCATTCGTCTTCGCGATGTCCGGATAAAACCAGTGTTTTTCCTTTAAACCCAATCTGCCAAAACTGGCTTAAAGCGTTGATGCCACTGCCACCTGCCAATTCAAGATCCAACAAAATCAAAGCTGGATGCTGCTCAATCACAAGATGGGTGGCTTGCTCAACCGTTGCGGCTTCTCCCACCACATTCAGGTCGAGGCAGTGGTTGAGTGAATAGAAGTGAAATAACGTTTTTAAGCCCTGTCGAAACTGGGGTTCGTCGTCAACGAGCAAGACAGAGATGGGTTGAGCGGTAGTCATAAGAGTTAAACAGCATTGTTAAAAGCGTTAAAAAAGTGAGTTAAGCCTGTCGTAACGGCAAGCTGAAATAAAACTGAGCGCCCCCTTCGGAATGGTTGTTAGCCCAGCAAGTGCCCCGATGATCCAGAATGATCTTGTGGGCGATCGCCAACCCCATACCCGTCCCACCGGGTCGCCGCGAATAATAGGGCGTGAAGGCTTGCCGCAAATCATCCGCTGACAGACCAGCACCGCGATCGCGAATCGAAACATACACCGCCTGGCCTGCGACCCGCCATTCCCAAGTGATCACCGCCCCCTTCGGGCTAAAGTGAATTGCGTTATGCAGCAAATTGGTCAGCACTTGCTTGATCTGCCACCGATCAACAACAACGACGGGCGCTTGGCTGGGCATTTCAACTGTGATAGCTTTCTCATCCAGCCAGGGGCGCAAGCCTTCCAGCGTTTCTCGCAGCAGCGATCTCAGATTACAGGGGGTCAGTTGCAGGCGAGCGTGCTGGCTACAGTGCAGCAACTCGGTCAAGTTACTGCTCAAATCACTCACCGTATCGCGAATCATCACCGCCTGGTCTTGCAGCACACCCACTGGCAAACCCAACCGCAAATTTTCAGCATGCAGGCTAATCAAAGCCAGGGGATTGCGTAATTGATGCTCAGCCTTTTGCAAAACTTGCTCTAACAGTTGAATCTCGCCCTGCTGCCGCGCCAATTCTTGATCAATGCTGAGCCAATAACTTAAAAGCTGCGCCTGCTGATTCACAAACTGAGTTTGCTCTGTCGTCAGCCAACTGCGTGACCACAGCAACAGATAACACGGTTCGTTGCTCACCTCTTGCAGCAGACAAACATAGATGGGGAGGGAGGCGATCGCCAATAGTTGCAGTTCTAGTGGGGGTAGGTTTGGTTGCAACCAGATCTCAGACTCTAAGTAGACCAAAATCTCAGGGTCAAGGTGCGGTAGGGTTTCAGTGCGCAACAAACGCAACTCACAGCGATCTCGCCCTGGTGTTTGATAGACAATCCAGGCAAGCCCCAGGGGTAAATGTGCCGCGAGTTGCCCCAACTGAAGCTGACAGGCTTTACGCACTTCTGGGCTACCAGCAGTTTTGTTTCTGCCGTTTGATGAAAATGTGTCGTTTGGTGAATGCGCCAGCGTGTGATCGGTAAGCATGACCCTTCTAACACCGCAATTTCAAGTATCTGTAGGGTGTTTGCGTACTTCTACGAAGTGTCTTGCTTTTAATCAGGATGAAAGTTCAGAGTCAAAACAATTCTTTAGAGGGGTTGACTTGTGGGTTCCGAGCAAAATCTCAAACTCACGCACGGGCGCTAGCGCAGCCATGCCGAAGGCTATACGGCTATTCGCACCAAACAGAAACCTCCTTTAAAGCACAAATCCCCAGAATCTTAGCGATTCCAGGGATCTGAATCTAAGGAACAAGACTTAAATAAATTAACCCGCAGGCTTGAGATTCTCAGCGCCCTGAGTTACTTTCATCGACTCAATCCGATCGCCCTGTTGAATCTTGTCTACCACGTCCATCCCTTCTTTGACATAGCCAAACACCGCATAGCTACCGTCTAAAAAGGCTAGATCGCCAAGCGCAATGTAAAACTGCGAAGAGGCAGAGTCAGGAAAATTAGAACGAGCCATTGCCACAGCCCCACGCGTATGACGCAGCACCGGAGGTTGGGTTACTTGCGCATCTGCAAAGGTCTTGTGATAAGTCGGTGTATCAGCCCCTTGAGCTTTAATCTCTAGCGGAATGTTACGGGGCTGCTTTGTAGTGGGATCAACATAGCCACCCGTACCCAAGCGAGAGACAGGAAACTTCGGATCCTTACCCTGTGGATCACCACCCTGAACCACAAAAGGTTCTGGATCGCGCACAACGCGGTGAAACACCAGACCGCTGTAAACATCTTTTTGAATCAGGTCAACAAAGTTACCGGCTGTAATGGGAGCGTTGGTGCCATCCAACTCCATGACAACCTTGCCACCTTTAACCGTCATTTCAACTGTTGCCTTACCCTCTAGACGGGGTAAACCTGTTGGTATATCCATTTGTTCTTTTGCAGAAGAATTTGCCGCAGGCAGCAACGAGCATCCGGCAACCAGTACCGCGATCGCTACCAACATTACCCAGGTTAATGGTTGAAGGAACTTCTGCATACCCATCTCCTTACAAAATCTAATAAACAAAGCATCAGCAAGGCACCCTGGAATTTAGGAAATTGCAGACAATCAACAAACACATGAACGCCTTGATTTCCTAATAGGTCACCTCGCGGGTGAGCTGCCACAAAACCAACAGAACAAAAGGGCAGTGTGGCACCTTCACAGAATTGATTTCAACTGGCTTAAGGCAGAGCTAATCCTCAAAGGAAAAATTGCTAATCTGCTTTAGAAGCTCGATTTACAGACCTTCTAGAGGAATTTGCAGAAAGCGAGCTAGCTCTGCGCCCTGGTTTTCTAAATCGCTCAGCGATAGGGGTTGACCCACGCGAGTTAAGGGAATATCACGCCGACCTTTGACTTTGAGGTAAAGCGATCGCTTAGGGTTTAAGCCCTCACGCAAATCGACTTTAACCGCTTGCACCTCATCCGTCTTGCACTTCAGCTCAATCCGGCGGTTTTTGCCTGGGAACCCCCAGCGAAAGATGGTGACTTCGCCTTTTTGCTTGTCAAACTCGTTGTAGCCGCCCCCAATATCCCAGGCGATCGAGAGCCATAGATAAGCACTAAAAAGCAGACCCAGCAAACCATAAAACCCCATCGCAACGCCTTGGGGAATAAAAATTAATTGCGTGGGGTCAGAGAATGGCAGAAAGTTGATTTTTGTATAGCTAGACAGGGCGGCTAAAAAGAAGCCTAATGCCCCAACAGAAACCACGACTGCCCAAAAATAGTTACTGGAACGGCGCGAACCAATTACTGTTTGACGCAGAATTTGCTCAGTGGTTGAAGGTGTTTGTGTGGTCATGGGGTTTTGCTGAAAACGCGCTCAAAGGCGTCCCAATTTATAGGATGATTTGCTAAGAGGCAGGGGTTACACCTAAATAAGCTTAGCCCTGAACCTTTTCAATTTTATCGGATGCTGTCCGCGTCTTGAAATTTCCTATCAATAGTAGCTCTTCAAGGCTTTCCATTGAATGAGAAACGGGTTACGCTCCTTGTCAAGACGTTAGAAAGTGTGTTGCTTTTTGGACAAGCATTACCATTTCGACACCTTTACAGGGGGTGAACCAGGCTCTCACACAAACACCCAGCAAACCTATCAGGCTCGATTGGCAAGTTGATCCGAGGGAAAAGGTGATTAATAAGAAACATGAAAAGTAAAAGTTACGCAAATTCGCTAAAGATGGCAGGAAAAGGCGCGATCGCGCGTTTTTGCCACCCTCTTGACAAACTGAGATAAACGTATCGGTTTGTAAAATTTCTGATTTTGCTTATCATGTAAAACATAAAACCTGTTCACTCTAGGCAACTTGCATATTTTTTAGAAAAAACTAGAGGATAGCTCTCATGACTATTGCAGTCGGACGCGTCCAGCAACGGGGCTGGTTTGATGCCCTGGATGACTGGCTCAAGCGTGACCGTTTTGTGTTTATCGGCTGGTCAGGGCTGCTGCTGTTCCCCTGTGCTTACATGGCACTCGGTGGCTG
>DVDV01000319.1 GCA_015296075.1 Leptolyngbyaceae cyanobacterium M33_DOE_097
CAAGTACACGGGACGAGAGTTTGATGCGGAGACCGGGTTGTACTACTACCGGGCGCGGTACTTTGATGCGAGTGTGGGACGGTTTATTGGGCAAGATCCGATTGGGTTTAGTGCAGGCGATAGTAACCTGTATCGGTATGTGGAGAATGAAGTTACTAATCACCGAGATCCGTCAGGAAAATTGAGACTTTATTATTTATTCTCAGACGTTCTGGCAGGCGATACTTTGGGTCTAAGTTATAAGTCTGGTCAAAACCATATCGATCTTTACCTTTTAACAGAGAACTACAGTGTAACTTTTGGATTCGATCCTGATAGAGATGGCACACGTGATGGAGCCATTACTTATAAAAATCCTGTTCGTGATATTTTTGCGGGCAACCCACGAAGAAGCTCTGCTCAAGTAGCATCTGACAGAAAATTTATGCTTGAACAGACTCAACTTGTTTATGAAGATCGATTTGATCCTAAATGTGAGAAGCAAAAACATAAGGACTTTATACGAGCTTTTCAAGTAGAGGGATTAAGAATTCATCATGCGAAAATTCCATATCGCTCTACTACAACCAATAGTAATGCAGCTATGTATACGGCCTTAACTAGGGTGGTACAAGAAACAAAATTGTTCAAGATTAAGGAGCCAAAATATAGTTCTCCAGGATGGGGAACAGATCTTTACACGTACCAGTTCAGGGGGGCATCGTAGAGATAAACTTATCTACGGATAAAATCTCGATTTGCTAGCGGAGGGAAGGTCAAAATAAACAGGAGGCAAGACTTATGAGAAGATTGAATGACAGACAGATTCTTGTTGCGGTTGCATTATTCTTCCCTTTCTTATCAACTTTAGGCTCGATTCTCTTTCCAAGCCTGTTCGCTCCAATAGCGATAGTCGCTAAATTGCTTGATTCTGGAATTGAAAAAGTCACTGCGCAATTAGAAATTTCCAATAATATTAGAGCAGCAATCGTCGTTTATAGTTTGGCTGTAATACCAGGATTATTATGTTTACTTCGCGTTATTAAGAAGCCAGTAGATCGATTAGTCTATGGATTACTATATCTACTATTCATGTTACCCCTGCTATATATTTGGTTGTTGATAATTGGGTTAATTCGCTCCGGATACCTCTAGTTGAGCTTGATAGGAAGGCTTAGGCTACAGCTCGTCTGTCCGCCACCGACTCGGCTCATTGGCAACCAAGAAGATTTAGAGCTAACCGCTAACTACATCCGAGAATATCCGTCACGAAGTCCCGTTTTTGACCAGCAGAAGATTGCCATTCTAGAGAATGGTCTCTGGTTTGCTGACAATATGGGAAGTTGCATGCTGGTGTGGGATTTGAGAACCTATCGATCCGAGGACTCCAGTTATGATATCTACTGAGCTGTGTGGGATTGCCCTGACAGCGAAGTCTTTGAAGAAGATTTTAAGTTCGTTGGTCGTTCATTTTTTGAGTTTATTCGAGATTACTGTTATGGACTGCGAATGGTCGAACTGTATGACCCTGATGATTCTTGTCTAGTAGAACTCACCTATCATCGGCTGAAACTTCGAATCGCATGACCGGATTGCTTCACTTCAAACGAATTTCGTTTAAGTGGTGAATTACTTGGATTATTAAAGCTGTACTAGAGGCATGTAAATTGATAGAGACTTGGCAAAATTTATTGGGTCAACTAGATGTAACAGAAGAAGACGGAGCATCTGTGTGTAGCCTGGTTGAACTTAGTAGGTTTGAGTCTAATTGTGGAGTAGTCCTTCCAGAAGATTATAAAACGTTCTGCCAAGTGTTCGGCTCAGGACAATTTGGAGATGGGATGAGTATTTCATGTATTAGTAGGTACAATGAAGTTACTCTTGAAATACTCAAGAGTGTGCTTGAGGATGGCTTTGATAGTGAGTTGGATTATCGGCTTGCACGAGGTGAATCCTTAGAAATCGAATCGATTCGAGAATTATTAGATGCGGCTTTAGTATTTGGTGGCAGTGGAAGTACAGATGTAGTGTTGTGGGATCTTAGAACCTATTCTTCTGAAGATAAAAGTTATGATATTTATATGTCTCGCATCGAGAGTTTTCCTGGTGTCTGCAAAGTAGGTCGGAGTTTTACCGAGTTTGTTGAAACATTTTGTTTAGGTGTTAGACCTTATGACCATTTCCCAGACTGGACTCATCCGGATCCTCAAGCTTTGCATCGAACGTTTGTGCGAGTTTGCTAACCAGGTGCGGTAGTAAATCGCCTCCAAGAGATTGATGAGTGGTTGATGCCAAAACTGACCTAATGGGTCTTCAGCGTTTTTGACAGTCACGTATTTTACAGTTTAAGAAGCAAATGGAGTGCGATCGCTCAAAAACGGGATCGCGCTGGAGTCTCTGGGCACTCTAGGGAAAAAGCTGGGAAGGAGATGGATGAGCTTACGCGGAGTGTTGTACTGTGCCATTGAAAGCCCTGTCTATTTAGAAGCGGCAGTGGTGAGTGCGTTTGCCTTGCGGCAACTGGAACCGGAATTGCCAATTACGCTGATAACCGATTTACCGTTGCCGATTTCTGCCCTGCGGCAGCAAGGGATTGCGGTCAAGCATGTCGAGATTCCGAATCAATGGCGATCGCCAGGAGGCTTTGCGTCGCGGTTGGTTAAAACCAGCTTGCCCGAATTCAGTGACTTTGAGCAGACCTTATACCTGGATGCAGACGTTCTGCCCATCTTACCCATCCACGAAATTTGGTCGTACCTAGAAGCGGGCGATCTGGTATTGAAGCCAGATGTGCAGGCTCAGATTGGGCAGTGTGATCATATCGACGAACTTGAGAAATGGTACACCTTAAAACACTGTCCTGCCGATACGCCCCATTACAACGCAGGCGTGATGCTATGGCGACGCACGCCGAGTACGACGGCCTTATTTCAAGCCTGGAAAGCGGAATGGCAAGTTTTTCGCCAACATGACCAATTAGCTTTCGTGCGAGCCTTGCAGACCCATCCGATCCCAGTTGTGGCTTTACCCGACCTTTATAACTTTCCAGCGCATCTGTTAACGGCAACGGAGATTGAGCGAAATGAGGTGCGGTTATTGCATTGTTTGAAAGGGTTTGTGCGGGTAGGACGATTTGGAGCGATCGCGGAGCGGTTGATGCCGGAATCAACTCGACACGCTTTGAGTGTTTTGCAACAGGCAGCTTAACGTTGTGAATGTCTCCGCAGTGCGATCGCGGCCTTCCTTTGGATGGTGGCAGGTCGTGTGAGCGCGATCGTGAAGCCTAAAGCTTAAACTCCTCGATGTTTTGTGCGATCGCTGTATATCTTTGACCAGCGATCCTGACTTTAACCTTGTGGGAGGTTTGGTGAGAGGTTGCAGAAGTGTGCTGTTAAGGGCACAAGAATCATCGTATTCTGCATGATTAGAATTTAATCCATGCAGAATCGTTGCCAAAACCCTACTCGCCAGACTTGAACAAGATTGAGCATTGGTGGTTTGTGCTCAAGAATTGGATGCGACAACGGTGGAGTGAATTTGAAAGCTTTCGTGATTGCATTGATGCTGCCTTAAAGGCATGTCCTAACGTTCTTCCGTAAGGCTATAGTTGAGGACTCAAAATTTTGAGCAGGGCGATCGCAACCCGGACTTGGGAAATATTCATACATTTGCAAGGCGCTTTTTGAAAAGGATGGATTGATAGGGTGTTTATTTTTATGTCTCCGAAGAAACACCGTAGGAAACGGCCTTTGCCCAAAAAATCCCAATTACTGTTGTGTCGGGAAATCTTTCCTGAATGCGTCTACGAGCAGCCGTAAAGTGAGCACCACTAGTTAATACGTCATCGACTAGAGCAATGATACTGTTAGGCTGGCAGTACTTGGCGCTGGCTTCATCAAGTTGTAATACGGCATAGATATCCTCAGGGTTCCTGCCCGCAGAACGCGAATGGTAACTCTCCATGCTTGTGGTTACCTGAAGTAAGGGAAGCCAGCTTACGGTGTGTATATTGGCTGCTACCGCCTTAACAACCTGTTCTACGCGATCGTCGTATTCAGG
Source organism: Leptolyngbyaceae cyanobacterium M33_DOE_097 (assembly GCA_015296075.1). GTDB lineage: Bacteria > Cyanobacteriota > Cyanobacteriia > Leptolyngbyales > Leptolyngbyaceae > DSRU01. The sequence continues at coordinate 4,039 of DVDV01000319.1, forward strand.
ATGGGAGCGTTCTTTGGAAGGAGGTATTGGTACTAAAATCAAGGACAAGGATGGATCAAGCTGATCTCGGAGCAGGGCTGTAACTTCCTTGGCAAATTGTTGAATGGCTCGCTGTTTGTATTGCCGCCGTTGAGGATTTCGCTTGATATCGTCGTAACGAATTTTGAAGTTAAGAATAAGCTGATTGGTTTCCGAATATTGGTAACCCTGGCCAGCGGTGTAGGTCCGAGCATAGAACAAAAACCTTTGCTCATGATCTAGACAATGAGCTAAAACAACCGACTCATCAGTTTTGCGCCAACGGGACTCTCTGTTTTCAGGCATTTGGAGCTAAATGCTCAAGAATTTCAGAACCATCTACCAGGCGAATGGCCCCTTTTGCCAAAAATTTTTCAGGCCAGTCGAGTCCTGGCTTGAAGCAGGAATCAAGAATGAACAACTTTCGTTTCTGTTGAATTGCTGCCTCTGCCTGAGTCAAGGATCCGCTGCTTTCCGAAGCTTCTACAATCACTGTCGCTTCACTCAAGGCTGACATCGTTTTATTTCGCTCTGGGAAGAAGAAGCGGTTTCTGCGGTAGTCCTGTTGTGAATAGAGGTAGAAGGGAACCTGACTAATCAATAAATAATTCCGAGCAATTTCTTTTTGAAGATCGTAGTTTGCTCGTGGATATACCTCGTTGAGTGCCGTACCGATGACTGCAATTGTTCTACCTTTCGCTTCTAAAGTCGCCGTATGAGCTGCCGTATCAATCCCTTCTGCTAAACCTGACATCACTGTGAAGTCGTTTTCTACCAGGAACCGTGCTAGTTTCCTCGCACGCCGGATGCCATTTTCTGAAGCTTTCCGTGCACCCACTACTGCGATCGATCTGGAAGAGAGTAAATCTAAGGCCCCTCGGTAGTAAAGGACTTCTACTGGGTGCCTCGCATCCTTTAAGCGTTCTGGGTACTCGAAGTCTTCATAGAACAATGCTGAGAATTTGTGGTAAGGCAGCAATGCTGCAACCGCTTGCTTGATTCTGGCAATTTCTGCTGCTGGTATTCCGATTGCTGCTGCCACCTTAGATGGTAGGGCATGTTTGTAGCGTCGAAACAATTCGGCGACTTTGGGAAAGGTTGAATAGTGAGTCCAAATTGCTTCATAGGCAGCAATCTCCTCAGCAGGGCTAATAACGGAAATGCCGGTTTTAGCGAGATCTAGAAGCATTAGAATTTGGATATGTATTAGCTCTTTTGTACTATAATATCAGGCTTGGTTGACCAGCAGGAATCAGCAAGATGCTGATAGTTGTACCAGAGATGGCTAACCTTGCATAAATATTTACACAAATTTAAGTACCATCAGAATATCTTTCGATGTAGTAATACTTCTTAGCTGCTCATCCACATTAAAAATCCTTACCTCCTCATTGTCAGAATTCTTTTACTACACCTCAAGTTTATTTCTGTTAATAGGAAATCATTAGCTAAGCCAACCTAACCAGTGGTTCAAGCAATTAATACCGTAGGACTTTTGCAAGAGTTTGAGGTGGCAGACCTCAATGGGGATGGCCGGTTAGACCTGGTGACAGTTAATCGCATCACTCATACGATGTCGGTTCTCCTCAATGATGGGCAGGGTGGGTTTGCTGCCGCCGTTCACTATGCGGTGGGTCTCGATCCATCGACTCTGGCCTTGGGAGACGTGAATGGCGATCGGGTGCTGGATGTGGTCACGACGAATCCCGGCAGTCAAGATCTATCGGTTTGGCTAGGAGATGGGGATGGTCGCTTCAGTCGGCGTGCCACCTATGCGGCAGAGTACGGTATGAGCGACTTGGCGCTGGGGGATCTCAATGGGGATGGGATTTTAGATGTCACGTCACCGGGGCGTGTGATCTTAGGGACGGCAGAGGGAGCCTTTCAAGCCCCCAACCAGTTCCGCTTTGGCACTTATGCGTATGATGCGATCGCCCTGGCTGATTTAGATTTAGATGGGGCGTTAGATTATGTGACGGTGGGCGGCGGTTCCCAGGGGACGTTGGCCGTTGGGCTAAACGACTCACGCCGGATTGCAACGGTAGGTCGGGGGACACAGCACTTTGTCTATGACTCGGTGTTTAACCAACTCCTGCAAGAAACGGATGCATTAGGGCGCATCACCCTGTATGACCTGGATCCGCTGACGGGAAATGCTCGTTCGGTGACGCGGGTGGTGGGTGAGATCGGGGGCGACGATGACCTGACCACACGCTACACCTACACCCGTGATGGCCGGGTGGCGACGATGACGGATGCGTTAGGGCGCATCACGGAGTATGACTACAGCATCAGCGCCCTTAACCCCACTGGGCAGTTACGGCGTGTCATCTATGCCAAAGGCACCGTAGACGAAGCGAGCCAGTGGTATGAGTATGACTTGGTCGGGAATCAAACGGCGGTGATTGACGAAAAGGGCAACCGCACGGTGTTTGAGTATGACTTAACGACCAACTGGTTGAAGAAAGAAACGGGTGCTGACCCAGATGGAGCAGGCCCACTCACATCGTCCGTAACCACCTACGAATATGATGCAGCTGGTAATCAGATCAAGGTCACTGATGCCAGGGGCTACTTGACCCAGAATGAATACGACGCAATGGGTCGATTGAAAAAGACGATCGCGGCTGACCCGGATGGAACTGGCCCCCTGCTCTCCCCCATCATGCGGTATGAGTATGACCGCAACGGCAACCAGAAGGCGATGATTGACCCGCTGGGTCGGCGCACCGAGTACGTCTACGACAGTCGCGATCGCTTGATTGAAACCCGTCATCCGGATGGCACCGTCACTCAGGTTACCTACGATGCGGATAACAACAGCACAGGGGATATCGACGGGCGTGCGACTCGTAACCATACGGTGTATGACGGCAAAGGACGGCGGATTCGAGAAATTGATGCCTTGGGGCAGGTGACGCGCTTTGTCTATGACGGTGCGGATCAACTGGTGGCGCAAATCGATGCGTTGGGGAATGTGACCCGCTACGTTTACGATGAGCTGGGACGGCAGACTGAAGTCATTGATGCTCAGGGGAACCGCAGGCACACCGAGTATGACAAGAACGGGAATGTGACGGCTGAAATCGATGCGAATGGCAATCGTACTGAGTATGTTTATGACCAACGCGATCGCCGCGTCAAAGTGATCGATGCCAATAACACCGTGCTGCCTGTGGCGCAACAAAAGGCAACAGTGACGCAGTACGATGCGGTTGGTAATGTCCTGTCCATTACCGATCCGGTGGGGAACCAGACCAGCTATCAATACGATGCCCTCAACCGGCTCAAAGTTGAGATGAATGAGTTGGGGCGATCGCGCACGTATCAGTATGATGTGCTGGGCAACCGGACTCAGATGACCGACCGGAATGGACAGACGCGGACGTTTAGCTACGATGGCTTGAATCGCTTGACCTCGGAGCAGTGGCTGACGAGTAGCGGTAGCATTTTCCGCGCGATCACTTCCACCTATGATGTGGCTAGTCAACTCACGGGGATGAGCGATCCCGACTCAGCGTACACCTACACCTATGACGGAATGGGACGCTTGCAAATGGTGAGCAATGCGGGGACTCCGAATGTTCCAACGGTGGTGTTGAGCTACACCTATGATGCGAGTGGCAATGTACAAACGGTGAGCGAGACGCTGAATGGCACGTTGAGCAGCGTTACCACTTATGCCTATGACCCCTTAAACCGAGTGGCTTGGCTGACTCAAAGTGGAGCAGGGGTGCAGACAAAGCGGGTGGAGTATGCCTATAACGAAGTAGGGCAAACGGCAACCATCCGTCGCTTTACCGATTTAGCAGGGACGCAACTGGTTGCAAGCACGACCTATAGCTATGACAGCCTGAATCGGTTAGCGCAGCTCCAACATCAAGGGAGCAACGGCAGTGCGATCGCAGGGTATGACTTTGGGTATGACGCGGCGAGTCGCATCACTCGGATCACGGACATCGATGGCATAACGGACTACGGGTATGACGAGACGAACCAGTTAGTAGGTGCTGATTCCAGTTATCGGACGGATGAGAGCTACAGCTATGACGCGAATGGGAACCGCACAAATGCTGGGTATCAGACGGGGGTGAATAACCAACTGCTGAGTGATGGGGTGTACACCTACAGCTATGACGATGAAGGGAATCTGAAGACACGAACAAAAATCGGGACGAGTGAGGTGAGAACCTTCACCTGGGACTATCGGAATCGGTTGGTTGGAGTAACGGACCAGTTTGGGACGATGGCAACGAGTACGGTGAGTTACATCTATGACGTGCTAGACAGGCGGATTGCGAAGTCTGTGAATGGCAGCGGTACCCAGTTTGTCTATGACGGCGACAACGTGATTCTGGAGTTCAATGGTAGTGCGATACCGAGTGTGCGCTATCTGCAAGGGCCAGGGGTAGACCAGACGTTAGCGCAGGAAGGGAATGAGCAAACGAGTTGGATGCTGACGGATCGCTTGGGGACAGTGAGAGATCTGGTCAATAACAGCGGCAGTGTCGTGAACCACTTCACCTATGATTCGTTTGGACAGGTATTGAACTCAACACCGGGAGGTGTGGATACGCGCTACAAGTATACGGGACGGGAGTTTGATGCGGAGACAGGGTTGTACTACTACCGGGCACGATACTTTGATGCGAGTGTGGGACGGTTTATTGGGCAAGACCCATTAAGTTTTGGGGGAGATGGCCCCAATCTGTATGCTTATGTTTTGAATCATCCAACAGAACGCGTTGATCCTTTTGGAGAGGTTAGTAAGTTGGCAAATGCAGAGGTTGACAGTTTTAGTCGAGTAATTAAGTACAAAGATAGAACAGGGTATGAGAAAACGGTACTTCGTATTGATGACGTGGTTCAGGCTAGAAAAGATGGTCGTTTCTCTTATATTATTTCTGATGAAACAAAGGCGAGAATTTATGGAACAAACCGAAAGGGGAGTGGTTCAGAGGTCTCACCTAAAGCATATTCATTGGTTCCAGATTTAAGACAAGGACTAGATGATGCAGGGCATATTATTGGTAGGCGATTTGGAGGGACAGGCGGAAGTCAAAATAACTTATTTTCTCAAGAGAAGAAACACAATCGAGGACATGCTGGCACTTATCATCTGTGGCGAGGATACGAAGATACTATCTTTAACACGGTAACCACTGCTCCACCAGGTGGCCGGCAAAAGACTGGTTGCTCATGTTTTCCACTGGCTGATATGACTGTTAAACTTTGGTACGAAAAGTCGCTTGCCAATGGTGCTCCTCGATCGCTCTCTTTAAGACCCATAAAACTGACATCGTTTACAACCTTTAAGCAAGAAATAACTGTAGGAGGATTCATTTTTCGTCCATCTCTACTCACTATTTCTACTCCCTCTGGCGGAGTGCCAAACCCTAAGAAGTATCCATAGAAGTGAATCTCCGTTTTGGTGTTTTTATGAGCGCAATCCAAAATTGTCAGTCATGGGAAGAGATGCTGCCGCTGCTCCACTTTTCAGAGGATGATTCAGGCACAGGAATTTCGACGGAACTAGAAATCCGGGAATTTGAACAAGCTCATAACATTCTCTTTCCACCGGACTACAAGGAATTTTGCCAATTGTTTGGTACCGGGGTGGCGGGCATTCGTCAGCTTATCTATTGCCCTCCGACGAAACAACTACTTCAAGTGCAAGAAGGGTTAGAGATAACCGCTAACTCCATCCGAGAATTTCCATCACGAAATCCCGTTGTTGACCAGCAGAAGATTGCCATTCTAGAGAATGGTTTCACGTTTGCTGACGATATGGGAAGTTGCATGCTGGTGTGGGATTTGAGAACCTATCGACCCGAGGACTCCAGTTATGATATTTACTGGGCTGTGTGGGATTGCCCTGACAGCGAAGTCTTTGAAGAAGATTTTAAGTTCGTCGGTCGCTCATTTTTTGAGTTTATTCGAGATTACTGTTATGGACCGCGAATGGTCGAACTGTATGACCCTGATGATTCTTGTCTGATAGAACTCACCTATCATCGTCTGAAACTTTAAGTTGCATGACTGGATTGCTTCACTTCAAACGAATTTCGTTCAAGATTGCTCCCGATAAAACTTGAGTTGATTGCGCGGACAAATGTTGAGGAGCGATCGCAGGTTAGAGCGAGATCACACCAGAGTCCCTGGGCACTCTAGGAGAAAAGCTGGGAAGGTGATGGATGAGCCTACGCGGAGTGCTGTACTGTGCCATAGAGAACCCTGCCTATTTAGAAGCGGCGGTGATGAGTGCGTTCGCCTTGCGGCAACTGGAACCGGAATTGCCGATCACGCTGATAACCGATTTGCCGTTGCCGATTCCTGCCCTGCACCAGCAAGGGATTATGGTCAAGCCGGTCGAGATTCCGAATCAATGGCGATCGCCAGGAGGCTTTGCGTCTCGGTTGGTCAAAACAAGCTTGCCCGAATTCAGTGACTTTGAGCAGACCTTATACCTAGATGCAGACGTTCTGCCCATCTTACCCATCCACGAAATTTGGTCGTACCTAGAAGCGGGCGATCTGGTATTGAAGCCAGATGTGCAGGCTCAGATTGGGCAGTGTGATCACATCGACGAGCATGAGAAGCAGTACACCTTAAAACATTGTCCTGCTGATACGCCCCATTACAACGCGGGAGTCATGCTATGGCGACGTACGCCGAGTACGACGGCCTTATTTCAAGCCTGGAAAGCGGAATGGCAAGTTTTTCGCCAACATGACCAATTAGCTTTAGTGCGAGCCTTGCAGACCCACCCCATCCCAGTCGTGGCTTTACCCGACCTTTATAACTTTCCAGCGCATCTGTTAACGGCAACCGAGATTGAGCGGAATGAAGTGCGGTTATTGCATTGTTTGAAAGGGTTTGTGCGGGTAGGCCGATTTCGAGCGATCGCGGAGCGGTTGATGCCGGAATCAACGCAACGAGCTTTGAGTGTTTTGTAACGAGCAGCTTAATGGATGGTAGGTGGGGTTAAAATAAGAACGCATGAACTAGACTTGAAACGGAATGGACAACGCACGTTCTGACTATGACTCGCCGTGGAAGGAAATCATCGAACTTTATTTTCGAGTCTTTATGCAGTTTTTCTTTCCACAGACCGAGACAGAGATTGCATGGGAGCGTGGTTATGAGTTTCTGGATAAAGAATTGCAGCAAGTGGTGCGGGATTCTGAGTCGGGTAGACGCTATGCGGATAAATTGGTGAAAGTATGGCGTGCTAGCGGCGAAGAAACTTGGGTCATGGTCCATATTGAAATTCAGGGAGAAGCAGAAACAGCCTTTAGTCAGCGGATGTTTACCTACAACTACCGCTTGCGAGATCGGTATCAACGGTTTGTAACGAGCCTTGCAATATTAGGTGATGAGTGACCTCGATGGCGACCAAGCGGTTATCGAGAGAGTTTGTGGGGCTGTACGATTCAATTTGAGTTTCCGATTGTCAAGCTGTTGGACTACAGTGGGCAGGAAGCAGCATTAGAGACCTCGACTAACCCATTTGCGATTGTTGCCACGACTCACTTGAAAGCGAAAGAAACTCGTCATGACCTGCTGGCGAGAAAGCAATGGAAATTTGCCTTAACCCGTCGATTATACGAGCAAGGTTATGAACGGCAAGATATTCTAAACTTATATCGGTTCATTGATTGGTTGCTGGTATTGCCTGAAGGGTTGGAGCGAGCGTTTCAAGCGGAGTTAGAGCAATTTGAACAGGAGCGACAGATGCGATATGTGACAAGCATTGAGCGGATGGCCATGCAGAAGGGGGAGCAAACGCTGATCCGACGCCAGTTAACTCGGCGTCTTGGTGAGTTGTCTGAGCCATTGCAGGGCCAAATTGAGGCGCTATCGCTAGCACAGTTGGAAGCCTTAGGAGAGGCTCTGCTCGACTTTAATTCCGTGGAGGATCTCATCCATTGGCTTGCGAATCATCCGGCGGAGGCGAGTTAACGGTTGCTTTGAGCGATCGCGGAGCGGTTGATGCCGGAATCGACTTAATGGGCTTTAAGTGTTTTGCACTAACAATGCAGAATACTTGTCTAGTCATGCTTGAAGCACTAGTGCATGAAGGCAAGAGTAGTTAGACAGCTAGAATAGAACTGATGTCTAAAATCCAGCAGTTCTTGTACCATGCCGACCCCTTACGCCCTCGCTATCCAGTTAAGCGAACGCCAACAGCA
>DVDV01000076.1 GCA_015296075.1 Leptolyngbyaceae cyanobacterium M33_DOE_097
GAAACATTTGTACTGTAGCCAGAGTGTCTAAAGACTTGTGCACTCAATGTTATAAACGGCAGAATGCGGGTTTCAGCCATTCATAAACGTTAAAACCGGACGTTTTTATGAGAATCATTCTCATATCGAGAATTGCTGGGTAAAGGTTGCAAACCTTGACTGTTAGCTAGAATTTCGCAACAGGTCAGCATATAATCGCCTCTCATAGCAAATGACATCAAAGGGGCGATCGCATGACAAATGACTGGCACATTATTCCTGGCGGAATCACCGCACCTAAAGGTTTTCGGGCGGTCGGGATGGCAGCAGGGCTGAAGCCTTCTGGGTTGCCAGACCTGACCTTGATTGTGTCGGATGTCGAAGCGATCGCGGCGGGTGTTTTCACGCTAAACCAGGTGTGTGCGGCTCCTGTCACTTACTGTCGGGAACGGTTGAGCAATAAGGCAAGTGCCCGCGCGATTCTCTGCAATGCTGGCCAAGCCAATGCCGCAACGGGTTCCCAAGGGTTAATGGATGCCCACGAGAGTGCACTGGCTTTGAGTCAAATCTTAAATATTCCAACTGAGTCGATTTTGCTGGCATCCACTGGGGTGATCGGGCAACGAATTAAGCTGGATGCGCTAAAAGCGGCGTTGCCTCAGTTGGTCAGCAGCCTCTCGCCCGACGGGGGAGACAGTGCGGCTAAAGCAATCACGACCACGGATACGGTGCCAAAGGCGATCGCCTTTGAAACAACACTTCACGATCGCCCAGTGCGGATTGGCGGCATCGCTAAGGGGGCTGGCATGATTCACCCCAATATGGCGACGATGCTTGGTTTTGTGACGTGTGACGCGGCTGTTTCACCCCATCTTTGGCAACAAATGCTGAGCCGCGCTGCCGATCGCAGTTTTAACCAGATCACGGTGGATGGCGATACCAGCACCAATGATTCGCTGATTGCGCTGGCGAATGGCGAGTCACGTACTCCGGCGATTACTGAGCCGGGAGCCGATGCTGACAAACTCGAAGCGATGCTTACCGAAGTTTGCATGTATCTGGCCAAGGCGATCGCACGCGATGGTGAAGGGGCTACTTGTCTGATCGAAGTTGGCGTTACGGGTGCCCCAGATGATAAGAGTGCGCGGGCGATCGCGCGTACCGTCGCTGGCTCAGCCCTCGTTAAATCGGCTATTTTTGGGCGTGACCCCAACTGGGGAAGAATTGCTGGTGCCGCTGGTCGGGCTGGAGTGTCATTTAACCAGGAAGATTTAGAGATTGCGCTGGGTGACTTTGTGCTGATGCAAAACGGACAACCCCAAAGCTTCGATCGCATGGCAGCTCACAATTACCTAAAACAGGCTGCCGAAGGGGAATATCTCAAATCTGATACGGTTCTGATCTCGGTCAAGGTTGGTAATGGTCACGGTTCTGGCGTTGCCTGGGGCTGCGATCTCAGTTACGACTACGTCAAAATCAACGCTGAGTACACCACTTAAGCACCTTTACTTCCCCTTCGCGCTGAGAAATTGATGAGACGGAAAGGGCGATCGTCGCTGATCCCCAAAGGTGAATTTTCGCTGCCTTTCCAGATTCCTTGTCCTGCTTACTTCCCAGAAACCTCCAAAACTCGGTAAAGTAAAGGAGTGTAAACATTTCTCAGGGATAGGGCGGCAGCACTCATGCGCGTAATTCTCATGACGGGTAAAGGTGGGGTTGGCAAAACTTCAGTGGCAGCGGCGACAGGTCTGCGCTGTGCTGAGTTGGGCCACAAAACCCTGGTCTTGAGTACAGACCCAGCCCACTCTCTAGCAGACAGCTTTGATATGGAACTGGGGCACGAGCCGCGTCAGGTTCGTCCCAATCTATGGGGCGCTGAACTGGATGCCCTGATGGAGTTAGAAGGAAATTGGGGGGCTGTCAAACGCTACATTACCCAAGTGCTGCAAGCGCGTGGTTTAGAAGGCGTGCAGGCCGAAGAATTGGCGATTCTCCCTGGGATGGACGAGATTTTTGGTCTGGTTCGCATGAAGCGCCACTACGACGAAGGCGAATTTGATGTACTGATCATTGACTCTGCCCCCACCGGAACGGCTTTGCGGTTGCTGAGCTTGCCCGAAGTGGGTGGCTGGTATATGCGTCGATTTTATAAGCCGTTTCAGGGCATCTCGGTGGCACTGCGTCCGCTGGTGGAGCCGATCTTCCGCCCGATCGCCGGATTCTCGCTGCCTGACAAAGAGGTGATGGACGCCCCCTACGAGTTTTATCAGCAGATTGAGGCACTCGAAAAAGTTTTGACCGACCCGACCAAAACATCGGTGCGACTGGTGATGAACCCCGAAAAAATGGTGATCAAAGAATCTCTGCGGGCACACGCTTACCTGAGTCTATACAATGTGGCGACCGATCTAGTCATTGCGAACCGCATTATTCCTGAAACTGTGACCGATCCTTTCTTCCAGCAGTGGAAGTCGCAGCAGCAGCAGTACCGGACTGAGATCCACGAGAACTTTACCCCCCTGCCAATTAAGGAAGTTCCGCTTTACTCAGAAGAGATGTGTGGCTTAGCGGCCTTAGATCGTCTAAAAGAAACCCTCTTCCCCACAGGCGAAGACCCCTCACAGGTCTACTACAAGGAAACGACGCTGCGGGTGGTTCAGCAAGAGCAAGCTTACAGCCTGGAGTTGTACCTGCCGGGGATTGCGAAGAATCAGATTGAGTTGAGCAAGACAGGCGACGAGTTAAACATTCGGATTGGCAACCATCGGCGTAACCTTGTGCTGCCGCAAGCCTTAGCAGCCTTACAGCCCGCAGGCGCCAAGATGGAGGAAGACTACCTCAAGATTCGATTTGCGGATGCCGCTCGGTAGGTTATAGATCATGGTAACGACAGTTCCCCAATCGCAGACAGGCACCTGGGCACAGGCGATCGCCCATAAAGCCCAAGAGTTTGCCCCAATCGCCCTTTCTGCTTTAGAAGGCACGATTCCAAACGGGTTGCGGGGTGCGCTCTACCGCAATGGACCAGCGTTTTTAGAACGAGCCGGAGAGCGGGTAGCCCACTGGTTTGATGGCGATGGTGGCATTTTGGCGGTTCATTTTGCTGACCAACAGGCGATCGCGACCTACCGCTATGTCCGCTCGGCTGGCTTCTTAGCCGAAGAAGCGGCTGGGGAATACCTGTTTGCTGGGTATGGCATGTTGCCCAAGGGCAATTGGTTGGCGCGGTTGCGGGCTGAGATTAAAAATGCAGCCAATACCTCGGTGCTGGCCTTACCTGACAGATTGCTGGCTCTCTGGGAAGGGGGAATGCCCCACGCGCTCAGTCTCGATACCCTGGAAACGAAAGGTCTAGACGATTTAGCTGGTTTGGAGGGGGCAAGTTACTCGGCTCACCCAAAACGCGATCCCAAGACGGGTGACATCTTCAATTTTGGGGTGGCCCTTGGCGCCAGGGGTGTGCTGAATCTCTTTCGTAGTGATGCGACCGGGAAGCTGCAACAGCGATCGCACATATTCTTAGATGGGCTGCCCCTGATTCACGATTTTGTGCTGGCGGGTCGCTATTTGATTTTTTGTGTGCCACCTGTGCGGCTAAACCCGCTGCCGATTATGTTGAGCTTGCAGAGTTACTGCGACTCGCTCAAATGGCAACCCCAAAAGGGCACTGAAATTCTTGTGGTTGATCGCGATCGGTTAGAGCTGGTGAGCCGATTTCAGGTTGATCCCTGGTTTCAGTGGCACTTTAGCAACGGTTGCGAGTTGCCCGATGGTTCTGTATCCTTTGCGTTGACTCGTTACGCAGACTTTCAAACCAACGAGTTTTTGCGAGAAGTACCCCAGGGTCAAATTCATACCGTTGCCCCCAGTCCCTTCTGGCAGGTGCGGATTGACCCGCGAGCGGGCAAATTACTCGAAAGTCACAAACTGTCAGGTCGGAGCGGAGAGTTTCCGGTCGTTAACCCGCAAGAAGTGGGGCAACCCTTTCGCTACAGCTATCTCAGTCTGCGTCGGCAAACTGCATTGGCAGAGCGGGAGATGTTTGGCGCGATCGCTCGATTTGACCATCAAACAGGCCAGCTTGATGAGGCCGACCTGGGAGAGAACCGTTACCCGTGTGAGCCAATTTATGTCTCGGATGCTGAAAATCCTGAGCAGGGCTGGGTGCTCACAGTTGTTTACGATGGCACGCAGCACACAAGCGAACTCTGGATTTTTGCGGCTGACAATCTGGCTGGCGCTCCCCATTGCCGCTTGGCCCTTCCAGAAGTGATTCCACCCGGGTTTCATGGCACTTGGAAGCCTGCCTCATAATCGTGCGTCGGTGAACCACGAGAGGGAGTATGATACAAACCGCATAGAGGCTAAAAGGCGCGTCTGTTGTGTTTTATCTCAAACAGAGAGATTGGCGTTTCGTCATTCGGGTGATTTTGCTGCTGTTCATAATGTGCAGCACTTGGTTGAATGTGGGGGCATGGCAAGGGCAGGTAACATGGGCTGCCCCAAATGACTTAGTGCCACTCACGCTTGAACAGTTACAAGACCGGGTGAAAAAGCCAATTCAATCTGATGGTTTACCTGTAATTGACTTACGCCGCTTCAGCATTGATTTGCGGTCTGAAAATGGTGCCTTTCGTGATCAGTTTTATCAGTTGTTGCGGAGCCAACTGCAACGACCAGGCACGCCGATCGGGTTAGACCTGAGTTATTCACAAATTCAAGGCGATTTTCAAATCAGCCAGCTCGGTTTACGCGCACCCTTGTATGGGGATTCGCTGTCGCCCATCTTCACCCCAGCCGAGCAAGAGCAACTCAAACGCGATCGCCGCCGCCTGTCACGTTTAGTCACACTGTCGCGGCTGTTTTTGACCAACCCTAACCAGGAAGCAATTACCCCGATTCAAATTTCGGTCTACCGAGGTTCGCTCAAGCTGGTGCAAACGCGATTTTTTGGGGTAGCCGACTTTACCAACACCTTCTTTTTGCGATCGGTCGAGGTGCAGGCGGCTCAGTTCATGCAACTAGCCGATTGGAGCCAAACTCGATTTAGCCAACCTGCCAATTTTATTGGTGTCATTTTTAAGAAGGAGGTGCGGTTTCGCAACAGCATTTTTTTTGCCAAAGGTGAGTTTCGTCAGGCTCGGTTTCAGGGTGAGTCAACATTTCAGAATGTCGATTTCCAGACCGATGCCGAGTTTAACCAGGCTGTGTTTGAGCAAGTTGCCAACTTTCAGCGGGTGCAATGGCAAGGAAATGCTGATTTTGCTCAAGTGACCTGGCTTAACCAGACCTTCTTTAGCAAAGGCAACTTTAACCAGGGCTTGTTTTTTACGGATGCCGTGTTTGACAAAGCCGCGCTGTTTCGCGAAGCACGATTCAATCGGCCAGTAAACTTGCGGGGAGCCTCGATTAACGAAAAGGCTGACTTTGGATATGCCGTTTTCGCAAAAGATGCTTATCTGAATGTGGCAGGAATGCGATTTGACTCCGATCGCGCGAAGTTGGTGGGCAATCCGGGTGAGATTGGGCGCGTGATCTCAGTGCCGACGTTGCAGGGTAATGAAAACTTGCTGCGGGAGCTGGTTCGCAACTTTCGGAAGCAAGAGCAAATTCCTGATGCCAATTACATTGACTACCGACGGCAACAACTCCACCTGCGAGAACTGCGGCAGCAACTCTTTGGTGTGAATATCAATGCGGCATCCCCTCAGCAACTACAAGTGTTAGGGTTTACGGCGGTGCAAGCCGATAATATTGTGAAACGCCGTGCCGAGCGACCTTTTCGCACTCCCGCCGAGTTACTCTCGTTAGCCAACGTTGATATTGCAACCTATATCAATGTGCGCGATCGCCTGGCCGCCGGTGAAGCCCTCGCCCCTCCCCTCTCATGGCTCAATCGTCTCTCACTCGCATTTCGCTGTTTAGTGCTGAGTCAGTTACTTGCCTTAAGTCACTACGGCACAAGTTTTCCTGTAATTTTTGGCGTGGGGCTGATCACCATCGCTTACTTTGCGGTGATCTTTTGGCTGTGCGATCGCTGGCGACGCATTATTCCGAACCCAATTTTGCCAAGCTTTTCTGAAACGATCGCGGTTTCGGTCAGTTTTGTTGTGCTGGCAAGCTCTGGTCTGCTAGCAGTGTTTCGCAACTCAGAGCAACCCTGGGCAACGTTAATCAGCGTAACTGCAATTAGTGTTCCAATTCCTTTTTTGCTGCTGTTTATTCTCTACAAAGAAGGACGCTATCACCCCAAAATGGACTCCAGCTACTTTATGGAAGAGGGCACTCTGCGCCAGTTTCGCATTCTGCTGGGGCGTCTACCGATTATTCCTCGCTATGAAATGTTTCGCGAACGGTATATGCCCATCATTTTGAACCGTCGTTGGAGCTGGCTCAATTACTTCGACTTTAGTTTAAACAACCTACTCAAGTTTGGGTTTAATGATATTCGTCTACGAGATGAATATGTACCCGGAATCATCACCACGTTAGTCTGGTATCAGTGGGGCATTGGCCTGTTATTTATTGGGCAGTTGTTGTGGACATTATCGCGGACAATTCCAGGGTTAAACTTGTTGATTTACTTCAAGTAGAGAATTCCTTGCCACCTACTTCTTTACTGCACCCGCTGGCTTTTTAGTAGCAGGTTTGGGCTGTGGCTTGGGTTGTTCAAGACCACGTGAGCAGACGTAGTTAACGGTGGCGATCGCAGCGGGATGAAACGTTGCAAATCCATCAGGGCCGCTTTCGCCTAAATCATCTTCGCGAATGACTTTGCTCTGCTGGTCGTAATAGCGTATTTTGCGAAGGCGATAGCGTTTTGTTTTGCAGTCGGTTGAGACGTAGGCAGAAGTGGCATAGACCTGCTTTTGGCTGACCTCATCGGGGTAAGGTGCCCCGGCGGTGACGTATGTCCAAAAGTAGCGGAACTGGGTAGAACCCTGAATGGATGCGCGATCAACGTAGGCGATGTTGTCGTATTCATCGGTGTTAATGCGAACCCACGTGTTGGGAATTTGAGCGATCGCGGGTACGGCCAACGTTCCTACGACACTGGCGATACCGATAGCTGTCACACGCAACAAAGAGGACATAGCGCATCCACACAAACACTACCTGTTAATCATGCCCGGAGGTTGGCAAAGTGATGCATTTTTGTGGAAAAGCTTAGTCCACTTTTTGAATGGAAGGGCTTTGGTTTAAGTCTGCCCCTCAAATCCATTTAATCGGCTACCCAGCCTATTGAATGGCAGAAACCAACCGCTTCCTGCCATCCTTCTTTCTCTTTGCACAAAATGAAATGCTAAGGCACGAGAATTTAATAAATCCGCAACCTGTACGGGCGGGTTTAGCAGACGTATCCGCGTCCTACAAGGGATTGAACCGGCAAAATCCGCCCCTACCAAATATCGAACTTATTTAATCCATGTTCCCAAGCGTCGCCTTTCTACCCGCACGACAACAGCCAGTGGAAGGTGTTGTTTATCCCAATGTTTGACAAAAGGGGGTAAAGGTAGGTTGGAAAGCCTGCTCTTGTGAAATAGCCTAAGCCCGACTGATCTTCTTCATGACAGAGCGGTGAATAAGCACCAGCACAACTCCCACAGCAATAAACAATAAGGCAAGACGCAAGCTATCAGAAGAGGCAAACGCAATCAGGATCAGGTTAGATACCAGTGCTATACCGGGCAGCAGATAGGGGACTTTAAATCCACCAGTTTCGGGTTCGCGCCGTTTGATGATGAGCAATGACAGGTTCACGAGCGCAAACATTAATAAGATTAAGGTTGCAGTAGCACCCGCTAAAACCGCGAGTGTGCCAGACAAGGCTAAAACAATGACAATCGGCAGAATAATCAGGATTGTGCGGTAAGGCGTAGCCCTTTCAGGATGCACTTTGCCTAACCATGCGGGCAATAAGCCCTCGCGTGCCATACCATACAACAACCGGGAAGCTGTAACAAAGTTCAGCAGCGCTGTGTTGAGAACCGCAAAAAGAGGAATCAGGGTAAAGACAATCAGCGGAAAGTTGGGTTGGGCACGCCGAACCACATCTAGTAGAGGCGCACTCGAAGCGCTTAGCTCGCCTGGAGTGAGAACACGAGTCGATAAAAGGGCGATCGCGATGTAAATAATGCCTGCAATTCCTAGAGCTAACAGAATTGCTTTGGGAATTGTGCGTTGGGGGTTCTTCACCTCTTCGGCAACATTCACAATATCCTCGAAGCCAATAAACGAGTAAAACGCTAAGGCGGCTCCCTGAAAAATCGGGACAAGTGGACTAATTGCGGGAGCATCTACAGGCACGGCCCCTGCCCCTGCGGGTATTCCGCCGCCCAATAAAAAGGCAGAAGCAACAAACATCACGATAAATAAGCCTGCTACTTCAGTGAAGGTGCAGACCATATTGAGCCAGGATGATTCTTCGATGCCGCGAAAGTTGACAAAGGTCAGCCCAGCAAAGAAGACAAAAATAATTAACCAACGGGGTAAGATTGGCGCAAAGTTGTTGAGATAACCTGCGAAGGCATTTGACAGGGTTGCCATCGACACAAGGCAGGTGCAAAACATCAACCAGCCAACCATGACCGAGAGCCAGTCTGTGTTAAAGGCTTTCTGCACAAAATAAGCGACCCCACCACTTTTAGGAAAACGGCTGCCTAACTCGGCATAACTGAGAGCCGTAAAAGCTGCGACGACCATCGCCAGAATGAAAGACGCCCAGACAAAGTAGCCCGAAATGCCAGCGACCTTACCAATGACGGCATAGATACCAGCGCCTAAAATGTCGCCAACGCCATAAATTACCAGAGTTTGCAGGGTAAAGACCTGTTTCAGTGAACCTTCTTCTGCTCCGTCTGTCATGGTTGTAAATCCTTCAAAGGGTCGAAACGCAATCAAGCTCATTAACTTGAATAACACCCTATCAGGTTTAGTATCAGACGACTACTCTTTGTGCAGTTGTGTTACTTCCAAATAAATGTGTTCTAAGCGAATTGGTTGACGAGTAATGCCATCAATCGAGATGCCATCAAAATTCGCAAGAATGGCTTTTAGGTCGAGTACTTCGGGGAGCCAAAGGGCTAACTCACCCCCATAGTGACGCACTGAAAAACCGAGTTGCTGTGCCCGATCGCGCACTTGCTCTGGCACAGGTGTTTGCAGCACGATAATTTCTTGCGCCGGAATCAAGCGCCGCAGTTCTGTCAAGCTACCTTCGACCAGCAGTTGGCCTTGTTTGAGAATGCCAATCCGATCGCACAACCGCTCGGCTTCATCGAGGAGGTGGGTCGTCAGCAAAATGGTAATGCCTTGCTGCTGCAACTCGCGAATCAACTCCCACAGTTGATAACGTGCTTCAATGTCCAGTCCTGTGGTTGGCTCATCCAGCACGAGTAGCTTGGGTTGGTGAATCAGGGCGATCGCCAGACTTAACCGTCGCTGCATTCCGCCACTCAACCGCTCTGCCTGACGGTTGGCATATTTTTCTAGCCCGACCGCAGCTAAACACGCTTGCACTCGTTGCTGCTGCTGCCGACCGCGCAGCCCATACAGACTGGCAAAAAATTGCAGGTTCTCCGTGCAGGTGAGTTGCCGATAAAGTAAGGTTTCCTGGGGTTCGACGCCCAAAATGCGCTTGGTCGCGGCTGAGACAGATACTCCATTAATTTCGATGGTGCCGCGATCAGGCTTCAGCAGATTGCAGAGAATGTTGATTGTGGTTGTTTTTCCGGCTCCGTTGGGGCCAAGTAGACCATAGATTTCGCCTGACGCGATCGCCAGGTTGAGATCTTGCAAAACGACCTGGTTGCCGTAGGCTTTAGAAAGATGGCTGATTTTTAACACAGCAAAGAAGGGCACGAAAAAATCGACTGCCCCTAAATTTTAGGCGGTTTGCTCTACTTTAGTTGTCCCCAGGGAATTAGCGCATCTTTTGCTAACCGTTGAGCAACCGCATAGCCGCCATAGCGGTTAAGGTGGCTGGGGTCAGAAAAGTAATTGTTTTGCGTTAAGAAGTTTTGGCTCAAATCTTTGTAGACGAAGCCAAACTGTTGCGCCCACAGTTGCATCTGCGTCTGAAACGTCTCTTCGTAACGGCTGCGCGTCGTGTCGAGGTAATCTTTGGTCAAAGGCAAATTGACAAATACCAGAGCAATCTGACGTTCTCTAGCAAATTGCGCCAGGTTGACCAGCGCGTCGGCCTGCGCCCCCTCAAGTTGAAAGTTTTCGTAATCCAAATCGTAATCGCCTGCCACCCGGCTATATTTCTCGTAATAGGTCGCAGGGTTAAACTGCACTGATAATGGCAAAAAACCCTGGTAATCAGAATTTCCCAGCCCATCTGCGAGAACGGGAGCCGCTCCAGCCGCCGAAGCCGCCGGACTGGTTGCATTACTTAAATCAGTCAGTGTGTTTGCGCTATCGGTAGCAGTTGGCGATCGCATGGGTATCACAGCCGTTAACTGACTGCCCAGCTTCTCTTTAAGCTGATCACGCTGACCATACACCAGAGAAAAGCCTTCAAGAAACTGGTTTAACTGATTGTTGACCTGCTGATATTGCTGGGCGATCGGTGACTGAACAGCATTACCCGGCATAGCCGAGTCATCTTGATTGGGTTGGGCGGCGGGCAAGTCGGCTTTAGCGACCACCGTACCCGGCAGGGGTGACTGCCCAGAAACAAATGCCTGATAGCCCTGAGACGCAATAATACCGTTCAGTGTGACATCTTGCCGACCGCTATTAAAAGCACGGGCACCATCAGCCCAGATAATCAGCTTGGGTAAGGCTTCTTCGGGAAGCATTTGCCGCACCAGCAAATCAACAACCTGAGCTGTCGCACCATTAATGCCAAAGTTAAAGATCTTGAGCGGTGGTTTGCCTGGTTGTTGTAGCGTCGTTTGCAAAGCCGCCGGGTCAATCCCGCGCAAAGCCCTGGAACTACCGACGATTAAGACATCTGGCGTGCCGTGTTGCTTCAGGTACTGGCGATAGATGGCAAATCGCTCGTCTAGTTGACGGCTGTTAAACGTGGGATGGCTGATTTTGACACTGGCTTTAGGTTGCGGCGGCGATGCGATCAGTTTCGTCGGTGACACCCCTGTGACGGCAGCGGAAGCTGGATTTTGCGTAAACCCAGAGTCATTGAAAGCAGTGGCGTCTTGCGGTTTGTTTTTCTCAAGCTTTAGGTTGGGCAGAGCGACTGGCGGCGAGGCCGAAACCGACTCTGCGGGGAGTGATTCTTCAGCCGTTTGAGCTTCGGGTTGGGGCACAGGTGCTTGCAACCATCGTCCTAACACCCAGTCCATTTGAATCACGAGCAACACACCAGCGGCTAGCCACACCATTGCCAGCGGCGCTTTAGTGTCTTTGCCTGTGGCCTGAGTAGCGTGAGTTGTAGACTCAGCAGTAGGAGCGAATAGATTTGTGCGCACGAGCGATCGCTGAATACCTGCCATCATCCCTGCCAGACTGGTTTGCCAGCTTTGCCCCGGCTCCAAATCTGCCCCCGTCGGAGTGTTGTTGGCTGAAGGTGGATTGCTCTGATAAACCAGCGCCCCACCTGGCTCTAGTAATTCGCTTAAAAAGGCTTCTGAAGCGGCAAATTCGGGGGCTGCCTCTGGTACGGTACGCTGACGAGCTACAAAGTCTCTGCCGCTGCTCCATTGGGGCACCTTTTGTCCGGCACGGCGTCCATAAATCCGCACGCCCGAAATACCAGGAATGTGAATCGGTTTGAGGCATTTCACAACGGCAGCGGTGATGTAACCCTGCGCCGGACACACCGGAGAATCCGTCATGATGTGCAGCAGGTCATCCTTGTGGCGGATCTGGACTCGTACACCCCCGGTTGCCAGACGCGACTCCAACTGAGGATTCAGCATCCGCTCTAGCAAAAAGCTAACAGCCTCCAAGTTGCCCATTTGAGCGAGTTCTAAAGTTGTTGGCGATCGCTCTGGTTGACTCGCCGCTGGTAACGCCAGCCAGTGAACCCACTCCGGCATTTCGGGTAAGGCAGAGGGCATGTTGCGGGCTTCTTTGGGAGAGCCTTTGACTCCATAAATTGTAGCCGCGTGAATGCCCTGAGGTGCCAGCGATTCTAGTAAAGGGGTAATCGCCACGATCGCAGTCTGCTTATCCGGTGGACGACGGTAAGCCCCATAACAAGTCAGGTGTAAGGTGGCATCCTTAAGAATCGCCGTTGTTTCAATATTCTCAGGGGCGAGCAACTGAGTCAGCAATTGCGCGATCGCCTGCACATCGCCCCAGCGCACCCATTCTCGCAAAACGGCGTTAGGTGGCGTCAGATCAACCCGCAAAAACCACTCTGGCTTGGCTTCGCCTTTCACTTGAGCCAGCACGATCGCATCCCGAAAGTTCTGTAGCTTTAACTCTCGTAAGCGTCGCGCAATTGGCTCTGCCAGAAACGTCGGCTCTGGACTGTAAGTCGCTTCGCAGGCAACTACTAACCGCTTCAAGCGATCGCCACCGGGCTGATCAATGCGGGTGCGAACGGAAATGTTGAACTGACTCAACATCTCACTGAGATAGTGCGAAATCGATTCAGGATTGCCCTGCTGAGCCAGGTCAAGATTAGCGACGGGAAGGGCAAGGGAAGCACCCCTATCGTCTGAAACCCCAGCCGATGAAAGCTCGATGGTTTTGACCCAAACAGGTTTTGCCTGTTGCGGTAAACGACTGTATAGAATCAGTCGGTAGACAGGCGCGGCTTTATTCGGCAATAACGGCTGAATTGGAGTTTGGGCTAAGGCGGCTTGAATTTTCTGGGCAGCTTGATCCATGTCGGTATCAGGAGCTGCTTCAATCAGCAAGTAAAGGCTATTGCCGCGCAACCGGGCAGTCACTTTTGCCTCGGTCAGCGCGATCGCTTGCTGAACCCATTGCTCTAGTGATTGTTGGCTCGCAACTGACGGCAAACCAACCTGAACACCAGAACTAGATTGTTGGGGAAATTGAGCCATAAACGCTTAGAAGCCAGATGGATTAAGACAGGTAAGGTATGCAGTATTGCTCAGTCTGCCCCATAGAAATAGCACAGCTTTGACAAAGCGGCATACTTATTTCTTCTAAAAAAAGGGCAATCATCCGTCATTTCTTAAATAATTTGGTATTACCCCTGTTTTATCCTGTTTCTTGAGAATCGGCTGATTGATTCTCTTTTCTGCCCTGATTTCACCATCGAAAAAAGCTTTAGAGTTCGCTGTTACCCTTCCCCCAATTTTGAGAGAAGGGTGGCAGTCAGGGCGATTTAACTTCAGCCAGATTTTGCGACTCTACTGCACTCGGACTTGTTGCGGCTGATAGTCGCTGCCCCGCTTATCCGCACAGAAGCCCAGATTTACCGTCTGATTCGGCTGCATTGTGAGGGCCCAATCAGGAGGGGTGACAGTATACTGGTTGCCTTGCCGCTCAAACCGACCATTCCAGTTACTCTTGAGGTCGGCCTGACTCATTTGAAAGGTGAGTTTCCAATTGCCAGCCCGGGCGATCGCACTCGGATTCGTCACCAAAAACTCCGCACAAAATCCTGTCTCCCAATCAGATTGGATCCGTGTTTGGGTGGTCAAGCCAGGTAAACCGGGGCTGGCTTGCATTGGCGCTGGGGTTGGGTTGGGGAGCGGTGGTGGAGAGGGCACCGATTTGGGGGCAGGGGTTGGGCTAGGCAATGGTTGGGGCGTAACCGCAGGGGTAACGGCGATCGGCTCGCTGGGAGGCAAACTTGCCACCGGAAATAGCTGATTGAGCAACGCTTGCTTGTCTTGATGAATGCTTTGCCAGTCATCTTGCAAAATGCCGCCTGTGTCCCCACTGTTGGGGTTCCAGCTCCAATAAGCAAAACTCAGCCTTTTTTCTTTGATGAATTGCACCAGCTCTCGTTGCCAGATCCCTTCTTTAGAGAGGGAGTCAACCTGTCGCCCACCAAATTCACCAATCAGGATGGGAGCGATGCTTTGACGGGCAATGTAATGAAACCCAATTTCCCAGCGATCGCGCAAATTTTTAGGAAAACCCGGTTCGTTAAACCAGGCTTGGTTGCTCACACCCGCACCGTACTCGTGGGGTGAATAAACCACCTTATTCCGTTTTTGCAGGCGCACAGGAAAGCGTTTTACCCCCTCTAAATTGCCACCCCACCAGTGAACTTTCAGCCGTTGTCCCGGCACATTCTTCTCTACCCCTTCAACCACAATCAACCAGTTTGGATTCACTTGCAAAATGGCATTACCTGCTCGCTCAGCCGCTAACCGCCAATCGGTTGCGACATCGTTGGTGCCCCAACTGGCGCGGCCATGCGGTTCATTTTTTAAGTCAGCTCCAATCACGTTGGGCTGATTTTTATAGCGATTCGCCAGCATCTTCCACGAATCAAGCCAATCGGATTCGGTAAACCCATCGCCATACCAAAGCTCAGGGATGCGCTGGTCATTGAGGCGATGACTATCCAGCAAAATCATTAATCCTTGCCGTTGCGCCTCTTGAATCACTAGATCCATCACTTCGAGCGGAGTTTTATTTTCAAGCTCACGGTTGCTACCGATGCTGAAGTCAACTCCACTGAAGCTGCTCGATCGCAGGCTCTGAACTGCAAACGGCAACCGGATTACGTTGTAACCCAGGCTCTTAATCTGGGCCAGCATTTCTTTATAGTCGCGTTGCCATAACCCGTGGGGCACGTGCAACTCTGTTTCCATGCCAAACCAATTGACCCCCCGCAGCAAAACGGGTTTGCCTTTGGCATCTACAATTTGGCTGCCACGGGTTGAAAGCGGCGTCTGAATCGGGGTTGCGGCATCGCTGGCAAAGGCGATCGCATGTAACCCAAGGCTGAGAAAAATGGTGACTAGCATTAGGCTGAGCGATCGCAACCAAAACCGGGTTCTCTGCTTCAGCCGAAACAACGGCTGCCAGGAAAGAAAAGAGCGAAGGTCAATAGAACAACGCATAGTTAAATATCGTGAAAGAGTAGGAGTTCTCGAACTTTAAGCCGTTTCTGAGCTGGAACGTCACATCAACGTTTGTAAGCACCCGCGATTGATTGTTTCCTGGTAGACGCAAATTGTTTGACGTGGGGTTGCTGCTCTAAGTTAGTCGAAACAAATAATCTTTGTTGGATCTTTACAATCCTAACTCTCCTCATTTTTCTGCCAGTCAGTCTGTGCGGCTGACCAAGCTTCTAAAGATGCTGGATGCCAACGGTAACGGCGCAAGTCAATCCGATCGCCCGGTAAAAACTCGATGCCTTCTGCTTCTAAGAGCGATCGCTGCAAATGGTCAGAGCCAAACCGTACGGGTGACTCAGACACCTGCCCCTTTGCGTTGATGACGCGATGCCAGGGAATCTCGCCATCAGGGGCAACTCGATAGAGGGCATAGCCGACCAACCGCGCTTTGCCATACAACTCGGCTAAGTCAGCGATTTGCCCATAAGTTGCCACCTTACCGGAGGGAATTTGGCGCACAACCTGATAGATGCGATCGTAAGTAGACATAAGCAAGAGCCAAAAAATAACCTGTACCGGGAGGAGGAGCCAAAATCCTTACTGCTTAAGCTTTATAAGCTTGCAATGCCTTAACAATTAGGCGGGACTCTTGATTCTGAAATTTGAGAATTTAATCAAAAAAATTTTTTAGCAGCTATAGAGCAAATTCTAAAAAAACAATCGAAAAAATTGTCAAAATGGCTGATCCTAAAGCAGTTTCTCGATTTGATGGTCTGAGCCGATCGCCTGTTTGCTATTGTCAAAGCAGGGAATTTAAAGGAATGGTTACAGAACTCCCATGGGGATTGCAATCGACTTTGGCACAAGCAACACCGTCATCGCCCGCTGGAATCGCGCCACACAGCAACCAGAAACGCTGACCTTACCCAGTTTAAGTTTTCGTTCGGGGCAAAATCCGCCCCTGATTCCCAGCCTGGTGTATGTCGAAGATGCGAAAGCTGGCAAAGTGGTTGTGGGTCAGGCCGTGCGCGATCGCGCCCTTGATTTGAGTACAGATCCTCGCTTTTTTCGCAACTTTAAGCGGGGCATTGGCGCGTCAGTACAGGGCTTTTTACCAGAACTCGATGGGCAAACGCTGCGGTTTGAACAGGTTGGGCAGTGGTTTTTGACCGATGTGATTCAGCAACTGATCGCAACCGAACCTGAAGCGGCGACATCGCTCACATTTACTGTCCCGGTTGACAGTTTTGAAGCCTATCGCCTCTGGTTGGGGCGTGTTTGTGAGTCGCTTCAGGTGCAGCAGGTGCGCATGCTAGACGAACCCACCGCTGCCGCACTGGGGTATGGTTTGGCCGAGCAAGAGGTTGTGCTGGTGATCGACTTTGGCGGCGGCACCCTCGACTTTTCGTTGGTTCGGCTCGATCGCTCCTCCCAGGGCAAAAGTAAGCCAGTTGGGTTCATTCTCAAGTGGGGCAACAAATCGTTTTCAGAGCAGTCAGGCCAAAAGCCAAAGGTGGCGCGGGTGCTGGCAAAAGCAGGGCAAAACCTGGGCGGCTCTGATATTGATAACTGGCTGGTCGATTATTTTGTTGCCCAGCAAGGGTTGACCGTTTCACCGTTGACAACACGACTGGCTGAGCGATTAAAAATTCAGCTTTCGCTTCAACCGCAGGCAGAAGAGGTCTACTTTAACGATGAAACTTTTGAAAGCTACGAGTTACGGCTCCAGCGATCGCAGTTTGAAGCAATTCTCAAAGAACACCAGTTTTTTGAGCAGTTAGACCAGTGTTTAGAACAGGTACTGCAACAAGCACGACGGCAGGGCTTAGAGCCAGGTGATATTGATGCAGTGCTTTTAGTGGGGGGAACGGCGCAAATCCCAGCCGTACAGACCTGGGTACAGCAGTATTTTGATGCCAGTAAGGTGCTTAGCGAAAAACCGTTTGAGGCGATCGCCCAGGGAGCATTGCAACTTGAGCAGGGGCTTGAGGTCAAGGACTTTCTCTATCACGGCTATGGCATCCGCTATTGGGATCGGCGCAACAACCGCCACAATTGGCACCCGATTATTAAAGCGGGGCAACTGTACCCCATGCCTGACCCGGTTGAGCTGGTTTTGGGTGCCTCGGTTGAAAATCAGCCCAGCATCGAGTTAATCATTGGCGAGCTAGGTAGTGACAACCAGAAAACGGAAGTCTACTTTGATGGCGATCGCTTAGTGACACGACGACTCGACAGTAGCCAAACCGAAGTGCAACCGCTCAACGATCGCGATGGTGCCCGTAGCATTGCCAACCTGCAACCCCCTGGTTTTCCCGGTAGCGATCGGATCAAGGTGTTGTTTCGGGTTGATGGCGATCGCTTTTTGCGGATCACAGTTGAAGATCTGCTTGCACTGACGACTCTGATTGACGACCAGCCTGTTGTGCGACTGAGTTAAAAACAAATTTAGGAAAATTAGAAGATTTGTCTTCCTATATCCATTGACCTATGTTATATTCAGATTCGGCGTGTGAAACGCGCTTCACACACGGGTCGCTAGCTCAGCGGTAGAGCACTCGGCTTTTAACCGATTGGTCCTGGGTTCGAATCCCAGGCGACCCATTTTTTAGTTAAACCACTCATTTTTGAGTTCTATTGGCTTTACCAAACAGCTCTGCAGATTTTTCTCAGGGCTGTTCTGTTTTTTAGCGAGGTCGGGCGTAACGTCCCATCAACTTTGCATCCGCTAAGACGTGCCCCTGCATCGCTTTCTCAACTTGGGCTTTGCTGGCACCTGATTTCAGGTTCAGCACTGTGTCTAAGGCATAGAGCTTAAAGAAATAGCGATGGCTGCCATGGGGTGGGCAAGGGCCTCCGTAACCCAGCTTGCGAAAATCATTTTTGCCGTGTACCCCACCATTTGGCAGAGTTGGCTGAGGTGGCAGCCCTTCAGTAAGTTCTCGCAAGGTAGGTGGTAAGTTGTACAGCACCCAGTGAACCCAGGTTTTGCCCGGTGCATCGGGGTCATCGCAAATTAGCACCAAGCTTTGAGTCTCAGGTGGTAGGGCATCCCATGACAGGTGGGGAGAGCAGTCAGCACCGTCGCACGTGTGCCTCGCAGGGATCGCTTGATTGGCCTGAAATGCAGAGCTTTCTAGTTTCATAGTGAGTCACCGCTCTGAATTGAAAGTTGTTAAGTGAGAGGGTGGAATGCAAAGCCACGATCGCCAACCTGACTAAACTCCAAAACCTCGCCCTCTTTGTGTCGCGCGGGCTGGCTAGATGGGCGAGCAGGCGTAGGGCAGCCTTTGATCCTCCCCTTTCTTTTATTGTGCGACTTTAGACTCAATCAGTCGCTCTATTTGTGAAATGTTTAGATTAGCGTTTGCGATCGCCTGCTTGACCGCTCAGTATAAGGGCTGAGACTTGAAATCTTCATAAATGGAATAACACGCCTTCTGGATGCAGTTTTGCAATAAATCTGTAAAGTATGCCTAAAAAGTTCAGCAATTTCACCCAACTGGGGGCGTTGCGAACCTGAGTTTTGCGGCTTAGACTAGGAGTCACCCTTTTTAGAAATACGGAATCGTGCAAATTGTAATGTCGATGCTTGCTGCTTTGGCAATTACAGCAGGAGCAATCGTACTTTTCAACCTTCTCTTCCATGCACCGTGGCCTCTTCTTCTCCTCGCTCTGGTCGTTTCCCTGGTGCATATTGATCGTTGCCTCCGCCAATGTCGTGCGCCTCTCCCAACCGAAGAAGATTCAGAAGAAACTGAATTAACCTACCGTGGGAGAAGCTACTTCATGGGCAAATCCACAGACATTTCTCTCTCTCCACAGCAAGATCTGTATTACCGAGGAAATGTCTATCATCCTGGTCAAATCAGTGTTTCAAACTGAGTTCAGATAATTGAAAGAATCTCCCATCCGGCAAGTACGTCAAGCTTTACTTACTTGAAGTAACAACCTCAAGCCAGATTCTCGCTCGAGTATTACTGCGCTTGAAGCTGTAAATGAGGAGTTTATGCAATCGAGCTTGAAATCAGAGCAGGCTTTTTGGAGAAAAATGGGGCGATCGCGATTTGTTAGCGCATTGCTTCTTTTCGTTTTGCAGCGGCTTGTTGCCTGAGCTGAGTCGCTTCACTAAAGACGGTAGTACCGGGTTTAATCTGCCCTAGAGCCGTTTCAATTGCCTGCAAACGTCCGGCAATCTGGGCGTTATCAAGGCGACTGGCTGTTTCGAGCAGTTGCTGAGTCAGCATGTTTGCGGTTTCGTAAGCTTTGATCGCTGTTTTTTCTTCATCTAAACGACGACGGGCGGCTGATAGTTTGCCTTCATACTCAGCCTGTATTCGTTTCAGTTGAGGATAATTTGGCTCATCGACTGAAACCTTTTTTAACTCAGCGATCGCCTGTTCTCGCAACCGAATGATTTCTTGCCAACCTGCTACACTTTGGGGCTGATTGCCTTGCATCTTGCTGGCTTCTGCATCAAAAGCTTGTGCAGCCGCAACCATATTACTCGCTCGCGAGTTACCAACTGCAGTCCCAACCACCTGCTGAAAGTCGCGCTCGTAAGCACTCAGTTTTGGCTGAGCCAGCTTGTAAGCTAGAGTCTGCTTTGGAAGTTGTTGGAGTAAGTCAATGCCTGCTTGCCACTGGGCGATCGCGGGTTCTCGCTCGGCATCACTTGCCGCTTCTTGATAGGCTTGTTTCGCGGTTGCCACCGTCTGATCCGCTTGATTAAACTGCTGCTGCGCATTGGTCTCTTGGAAAAGTCGTGCATCCATGCGGGCGACTTCTTTGCGAGCCTGCTGAAACTCGTCAAATGTAAAGCGCCAGCCACAACTAAACATCGAACAATACCGTTGCGGGTAATAGCCCAAAAACCAGACAGGTAAAGCATCGAGATTTTTTTGAGCCGCTTGCACCTTTGTTTTGCCCAGGTCTAAATCGCTAGGACTGGTAGCATTATTCACGAGTTGATCGGCTTGCTCGGTGTTGGCGATCGCCTGCCGATAATTGTGATCCATGCTGATAAAACTCGGCACTAGCACCATCGGTGCAACTCGTGCAACAGGCCAGCGAATGGGGGGATAGGGTAAGTTGAGAAACCAAACGCCACCCACAATACTCGCTACGGTCGCAACCCCAACTTTTATCCCTGTCCAGCTTGCTTTCGGTGGACAGTTTGCGCGAGCAGCAGCTTTGAGAACTTTTTCGCTAAACGTCGGAAATAAGTCATCGACTAAATCGCGTAATTCGTCGATAGTGGCGGGTTTGCCAGGTTGCGATCGCAGGCGATTAAACCGTTTTAGCGCAATCTCTTTTTGGACTTTCCCTACAGGATCATCCCCTGCAATTCGCTCGATCTCAGCCTGAAGCAGTTCAAAAGCCCGCTGATTCAAACGTTCCATATTTGTCTTAAAAGTTCTAGATTTGACTCAACTCAACGACTTTAGGGGAGTGCGTTGAAATAATATCCCAGTGATGCAGCAGGGGCGTTAGCGTAGCCCAAAGCCCTAAAGGGCATACAAGAAAAGCGAAGCCATGCCGAAGGCTATTGCCAAAGGCTATATGGCCATTCGCCCTTACAGATTTTCGGTATTGGTACAGTATTTATCTGCAAGTCCCTTAGATCCCCAAAATTTCTGATTTTCTGAGGAGCTAGGCGTTACCGTTAGAATTCCCAGTCGTTTGAGTTGACTACAAACTGGCAGCAATAAATTTCTGATTAGAAATAGTTCGGAATGTATAGCTTCAATAGATTTTTGCCGTATAGGATTGAAACTTCAGCAAATTTCATGGGATATCTGGTGCAGCCTGTCGGTTTTGGGGCAATTTGATCTAGGTTGCTTTCCAAAATGCCCCTGCTTTTGTGGTGCAAAATATTTATTTCTCTAACTCGCCTGTTTATGAAAATTGCCTACCTGGTTAACCAATACCCCAAAGTCAGCCACAGCTTTATTCGGCGTGAGATTTTGGCGATCGAAGCCTGTGGTATGCCAGTTGAGCGCTTTTCAATTCGCGATTTAGCAGCCGAGCTAGTTGATGCCGACGATAAGACCGAGCGGCAAAAGACTCGCTATTTGTTGGGTAACGGGGCTAGTGGGTTAGTGAAAGGGTTACTGAATGCAGCCGTGACTCGCCCTGGAAAATTGCTAGCAGCCGCGCGATTAGCCTTTAAAGTTGGGCGGCGATCGGATCGGGGCTTGCTCTTACATGCCGCTTATTTAGCCGAAGCCTGTCTGTTGCGTCAGTGGCTCGCACAAGCAGGAGTTCACCATTTGCACGTTCACTTTGGAACCAATTCCACGACTGTTGCCATGCTATGCCGGGTGCTGGGGGGGCCGACTTACAGCTTTACCGTGCATGGCCCCGAAGAGTTTGATAAACCCCAGGCGATCGCCCTACCCGAAAAGATCCGACGGGCGGCTTTTGTTGCAGGCATTTCATCCTTCACAAAAAGCCAGCTTTTTCGCTGGTGCGACTATACAGACTGGGCAAAAATTCACATCGTCCATTGCGGTGTTGACCAGGCATTTTTAGACCATCCGGTTGAGCCAATCTCCCCAGAACCACGCTTTGTCTGCATTGGTCGCCTCTCAGAGCAAAAGGGGCACCTGTTACTGCTGCAAGCCGCCAGTCAACTCGCCAGTGAGGGGCAAAAATTTAAGCTGATTTTTGTGGGTGACGGTCCCTTGCGAGAACAGATTGAGACTGTCATTACCCAGCAAAACCTGGAAAACCATATCGAAATTACAGGTTGGGCAACCAACGCCGAAGTGCGCCAACAATTGTTGCAGGCGCAGGTCATGGTGTTGCCAAGCTTTGCGGAAGGGTTGCCCGTGGTAATCATGGAGTCTTTAGCCTTAGCCCGTCCGGTGCTTAGCACTTATGTAGCAGGCATTCCAGAGTTAGTGGAGCCGGGGATCAGTGGCTGGTTGGTGCCATCGGGTGATGCAACAGCGTTGGCCGACGCAATGCGGCAAGCAATTCACACGCCTGTAGAGCAACTGGCCGAGATGGGTAAAGTTGGGCGCGATCGCGTGTGCCAAAACCACGATGCGGCGATCGAAGCGAAAACCTTGATCGACCTGTTTGAAAAGTACTCTCAAATGGGTTAGAAAAACTAGCCAAACGATCGGGTTGAGATAGCCACTTCACGGCTACGTTATTCCATGGTAGGGTATTTGCCTTAAGCAACTTTGAATTTCTTGCTTGCTCGTGCCCTTGCTGCGTTGACGATCCAACTCCCGTCACTTCACCTCACTAAAAGCACGAAGACCTGGCTAGGGCAGTTCTCTCACCATTTGAGTTTTCTATTTATGATTAAAGCTTACGCTGCTCAATCCGCCGACGCAAAACTAGAACCGTTTGAGTACGATCCCGGTCCAATCAAATCTGAAGAAGTCGAGATAGATGTTGAATACTGTGGCATCTGCCATAGCGATCTGAGCATGCTGAAAAACGATTGGGGTATTACCAAATATCCCTTTGTGCCAGGGCATGAGGTTGTCGGAAAGGTGGCTGCGATTGGCGATCGCGTCACTACGGTAAAAGTGGGCGATCAAGTTGGGTTGGGTTGGTTTTCTCACTCGTGTATGCACTGTGAATGGTGCATGTCGGGCAATCACAACCTGTGCTTAACGGCTGAACAAACGATCGTTGGGCGGCATGGCGGATTTGCCGATAAAGTCCGCGCCCACGCAGAATGGCTCACACCCATCCCAGAAGGGTTAGATCCTATGAAAGCTGGCCCCCTCTTCTGCGGGGGCATTACGGTCTTTAACCCAATCGTACAACTGGATGTAAAACCCACCGATCGCGTCGGTGTGATTGGTATCGGCGGCTTAGGCCACATGGGTTTAGCCTTTCTCCATGCCTGGGGCTGTAACGTGACAGCCTTTACGAGTAGCGCCAGTAAGGAAGCCGAAGCCCGTGAATTGGGTGCTGACCATGTAGTAAACTCTCGCGACCCACAAGCACTAGAGGCGATCTCCAACTCGTTTGATGTGATTATCTGCACCGCGAATGCGGATCTTGACTGGGGCGTTTATATCAACGCGTTGCGCCCTAAAGGTCGCTTACACTTCGTAGGTGTGGTGCCATCGGCAATTCAAGCCTATGCCTTTTCGTTGATTACAGGGCAGAAGTCCATTTCGGGTAGCCCCTTGGGGAGTCCGGCGACGATCTCTAAGATGATCGATTTTGCCAAACGACATGCAATCGAGCCAATCGTTGAGGTCTTTGATTTTAACCAAGTCAATGAAGCAATAGAACATCTGAAAGCAGGCAAAGCGCGCTATCGGATTGTTTTGAAACACTAAACGCAAAACATTATTCCGTTGCTTAACGGGTGACAATGTCACTCTAAGCCATAAGGAGACAAGGTTTGGGAGAATAGCAAGGACAAAAAATAGGGAACCGAGACGGCTCCCCCCAAAAAATATGTTCCCTGCATTCTACCAAACAACCTTACGCGCTCACCTATCGGAAAGTCAGTATCTGACGCTTCAACTGCTGTTGTTATTGCTACAGGTTCACCGTCAGGTC
>DVDV01000355.1 GCA_015296075.1 Leptolyngbyaceae cyanobacterium M33_DOE_097
AGAATGATTCTCATAAAAACGTCCGGTTTTAACGTTTATGAATGGCTGAAACCCGCATTCTGCCGTTTATAACATTGAGTGCACAAGTCTTTAGACACTCTGGCTACAGTACAAATGTTTCAAAATGAGAATTGCTGATGTTGAAGCGGGAATTGGCGGTATTACTCAGATTGGCAGTATTCCGCTTTATGTTTACGGAGCATTCAGTTTTACCGAATCTGCAACCTTAGCACCAGATATTTTTCGTTCTGATGTTCGCTTTTATGGAGCGATCGAAAAAGGATATGGCGGCTTTTTGTATGCCCAAAAAGGATCTCCCATTTCATTCAATATTTCCGCTGGACGACAGAACTTTCAATTAAATCGTAATTTCTTGTTTGGGCAGGTGCTAGGGGCAGCCAATGCTCTGGAGCGGGGAGCCAGTTTTCTGAATGCCCGAACGGTTTATGACAATGCTGTTTTAGCTAATTTGCGTCTTGGTAAATTTCTAGTGCAAGGGTTTTATTTGAATCCTAATGAATTGCCGATCGCCGATACCAAATCACGCTTTGCAGGCGTCAACCTGAAATACAACGACAATCAAAATATTGAGGCTGCGATCGCCTACATCACCATTCCGCAATCAAATAGCACCTATCTCTTTCCGGACGGGCAAAAGCTGAAACGAGAAGGATTACAAGTCATTAATCCGCGCTTACGTCTGACCTCTCTATTTGGCGTAGAAGGGCTGTGGGTGGAAAGTGAATATGCCTACGAGTGGAATAGTAACTTTGCCATGTCTGCCCATGCAGGATACATTTGGACGGGCTATACCTTTCAGGATTTGCCCTGGCAACCCAGCATCAGCTATCGATTTGCAGCATTTAGTGGCGATAATCCCAAAACTGACAGTTACGAACGGTTTGATTTCTTGCGGGGGGGTGGACTAGGTGATTGGCTCCAGGGGATTAACCTGGCAAAGGTCTATAACAATTCCAATGTATTTTCCCATCGGGTGGAACTGAAAATCAAACCCACAAGCACCTTGCAATTCTCAGTGGATTACTTTTATCTATTTGCAGACCAGTTAAACAATTTGGGCGGTAATCCGGCTTTGTCTTCGTTGGAATCGCGTAGCATCGGGCATGAATTAATGTTTACCACTCGCTGGTCGATTTCTCAAAACTTGTTTCTATTAGGCGTCACCTCGATCGCCTTTCCTGCCGATGCTATCCGTCGCGCTGTCACGGAAGACGCAAGCCCCTGGTTTACTTTTCAGGTATCACTGTTTTTAGGATTCTAAGGGTATGGCACTTACCCTTTACCTGCTGCGGCATGGGCAAACAGCCTACGCTGAAACAGTCGGCTACTGTAGTACACCCAGATTGTAAGGCAGCGATCGCCTGCTCAATCTCACTCAGCTTAGCCAAACTTTTCGCATAAGCCCGTTGCCAGACCTGTGCTGTTAAGGTATCTACCTGGAAATTTTCAGCAGACAGCAGTTGAGGTGTTGGAGGGGCGAGAAACGCAGGATTCAAGCGATAACCTTGACCATAGAGGGTTTCGATCAACTCGCTTGCATTCACCTGTTCTAATTTGCGGCGAATGCTGCGAACGTGAGACTTTACCGTTGCTTCCGTGGGAACTTCTTCATCCAGACTCCAGAGGCGATCGATGATGTCATGGCGATTAAACACCTGACTTGGA
>DVDV01000054.1 GCA_015296075.1 Leptolyngbyaceae cyanobacterium M33_DOE_097
CGGCTTATTGAGAATGCTGCAAGATCTCAGATAACCCAAATGATCCTAGAAATCGGGAAGTTTTGCGTCCACCAGATGATTTATTTGACGCGAACTTAAAGACCCCGATCAACTCATCTGGGTTTACGATGGCTTTAATCAATAGCCTGCCAGCCTACCGTAGGGGAATTACACCTTTTCGACGGGGATTAGAAGTCGGAATGGCACATGGTTACTGGTTGCTTGGACCTTTTGTTACTTTCAATCCGCTACGAAATACTGATGTAACAAACATTGTTGGTTTACTTTCCACGATCGGGCTGCTTGTAATTTCAACCATCCTCATCTCTTTATATGGTTATAGTGACCCCCCAGCGCCAACATCGACACTGACAACACCCAGACCTCCTGCTGAACTCGCAAGTTCTGAAGGGTGGAATGAATACGGCAGCGGATTTTTAATTGGTGGGATTGGTGGTGCAATTTTCGCTTACTTCTTACTGGCGAATTTTTCTGCCATCCAGGCTCTACTAAACGGCTAATGCTTTAAACGAAATAGATTGAGATCGATCCCTTGAGACTGGAGTAAACAACATGTTACAGCCAAGCTTTAAGGGGTCGATTGTTTGTGGCTGGGCATTTCTAATACAGTGCCCAATCAACTCCAACACCGCTCATTTTGGGTAGAGACATTAAAGGACAAACACAATGGCTCAGAAGTTTAAGAAAGGCGATCGCGTTGAATGGAAGTCTTCGGGTGGAACTTCACAGGGTGTCGTCAAAGAAGTGATTACAAAACCGACAGACTTCAAAAACCACCATTTTGAAGCTTCTAAAGAAGAACCTGAATATTTGGTTGAAAGTGAAAAGAGCGGCAAAGAAGCTATCCACAAAGCAGAAGCATTAAAGAAGCTCAAGGATTAGTGGCGATCGCCCAAGTTTAGGTTGAAATCCCTTCGCCTCTTTGTGGGAGAAGGGATTTAGGGATGAGGGGAAAAGATTTGTCAGTAATGGGCAGGCTAACCTGATCGCGAGTTTCCTCTTTATCACAATGCCCGACCGCCAAGGTTTTGAGGTTATTGTTAACAGGCTAGTTCAGACACCGACTGAAGTTTCAGACTCCAGCAAAGGCGCGATCGCCGGGTCAGCGTAATGCCCTTGCCGATGGGTCGTCTGAACCGCTGCTGCTAACTGCTCAATCGGCGCATCCTTTAAGCAGAAGGCATTCACCCCAGCCGCCAACGCCTTAGCCAACAGCGCTTGCTGATCAGGAGTCACCAACACCAGTATCTTAGAGGGGATCACATAGGAACTGGCTTGAATCTTACGGGCCGAGCGAATGAACTTAACTAGATCCATATCCGGTAAAGTCGCATCCACAACAGCAACATCCACATCAATCGATTCCAGCAGCACCAGCCCCGT
The DNA here is from genome assembly GCA_015296075.1 of Leptolyngbyaceae cyanobacterium M33_DOE_097. Lineage (GTDB taxonomy): Bacteria > Cyanobacteriota > Cyanobacteriia > Leptolyngbyales > Leptolyngbyaceae > DSRU01. Next base: position 1,405 of record DVDV01000054.1, read on the forward strand.
CTCTCCATTCGTTGCTTCGCTGGCAACCTCGATCCCCGGCTGCGATCGCAGGTTAACTCGCAAATTAATTCGGGTTGACTCGTCCGCCTCAACAACAGCAACTTGGATCACATCATGCGGTTGCTGCACTTTTGTGTAGCTATCACACTCCGGTAAGTCGTTGGGCGCACCACAAGCAGAAATCGTACCAACAAAATCAACGTCTGCTGAACGTTCGCCTTTGAGCAGAGCCATTTGTTCAGGCGTAAGAATTTTAGCTTCATCAAAGCCAAACTCAATTTCGGTGTGCAGACCTTTTCGTTTGACCCGATCGAGATTGTAGAAACGTTTATTGACCGTGGTTTTGACAAAAGCCCAGAGGCAACCTAGTAGATAGCGACGCTTAAATGGATCCTTCTCGAACCAATACTCCCAAAACTTCCAGCCGTAAAAGCGAGCATAGTTATGCAGAACGCCTTTCAACAGCTCCTCACGCGTCATATTGTCTGGTTTAATAATCGGCGTCACAAAGTTGTAGTGTGAGTAATCGCGAACCTCAACCTTGTCTTGCAAATCCTGAAATAGTTCAGCGAAAGGCCAAGGTGTATACATATTCCAGTTCGCCATGTCGGCCTTCCAATCGCGTGCCATGCGATAGGTTTCCTCAATCGTTTCAGGCGTTTCACTGGGCAGTCCCATAATAAACTGCACCTCTGCCAGGATGCCATTATCCCGCAGCAGTTGCACCGCCCGCTTATTATCCGCGATCGTTGTCTCTTTGCGAAACAGATTGAGATTGAGTTGGGCCGCTGCTTCTGTTCCTAAAGATACGTGAACGAGTCCGGCTTTACGGTACAGAGGCAACTCCTTTTCATCCCGCAAGATGTCAGTGACTCGTGTATTAATCCCCCAATGAACGCCCAGGTCGCGATCAATCAGCTCCCGACAGAGCGCGATAAACCGTGATTTGTTGATTGTCGGTTCTTCATCCGCCAGGATAAAAAAGCCAACCTTGTGGTCTTTCACCAGACGTTCTATTTCATCAACAAATTGTTTCGGCGATCGCGAACGGTACTTACGCCAAAACTTCCATTGAGAGCAAAAACGACACCGAAATGGACAACCACGCGAATAATTGGGAACAGCCACGCGCGTATTCAGCGGAGTGTAAATATACTTATTCCAATCTAATAAATTCCAGTCGGGTGTTAGCGTATTGAGATCCTTAATTGGTGGGTGGGCAGGCGTTGCAACAACATGCCCATTCTCTAAGAATGCAATGCCAAGAATCTCTCGCCGATCGCGCTCATCTGTGCCATTGGCGATTGCCCGCAACAAATTAACCGTAATCTCTTCCCCTTCCCCTCGAATAATGTAGTCTACCCAGGGAGCTTCACTCAAAACTTCGCGATACATATAAGTGGGATGCACCCCCCCATGATCGCTTTCGCATTAGGGCACACTGTTTTAACAATCTTTAGCGTATCTTGCGACTTATAAATCATCGGTGTAATCGCCGTTACCAGTACCACATCGGGCTGATAGGCTTTGATCTGAGCGGCTAGCTCAATGTCACCGATGCGATCGCACATGGCATCAATAAACCGCACCTCCGTAAAGCCCGCAGTCTTCAACGCTCCACCGACGTAAGGTGCCCAACTCGCAGGCCAATTTCCCGCAATTTCGGCTCCGCCTGAGTGGTAGTTAGGCTGAATCATCAGGATACGCATCGCTTTTCTTCCTGTCTAAACTCCGGTCTTAAAAAACTTTATAACTATCGAGTGGTTAAAACTGCGGAATTTTTCATATCTTAATGAAATTCCAGTCCCAAGCTTTGCTCTGACTCCTTCAAGCTTGCAAAGTCCTAACTTTACTGGAGTTTGGACTAATTCAAAAAATACACCCTATTTAGGAGGGGCGCTAGCGCAGCCCTAGCGAAGCCATGCCAAAGGCTATGCCGCAAGGCTATGCCGCAAGGCTATGCCGCAAGGCTATACGGCTGTTCGCCCTTAC
>DVDV01000081.1 GCA_015296075.1 Leptolyngbyaceae cyanobacterium M33_DOE_097
AGCAACGGACTTGTATTTGCCGAGATCAATCCCTAGAATTTTCATAGCTTTTGTCCTTGGGTTGGAGATACACACTACAGGTCAGTTCGGATTTAGTTTAATTGTCCTGGTTTTTCCAACCCACGGCTTACATGGATTCTTATGGTCGCCGCTACCACTGGCCAGTAGACTGCTTGCTTCGCCGTTCTCGTCGCGGATCACAGGACTGAAAGCAACCGACCAGACCCAGTTCTGATGCCCTTCTAGAGTCTGCAAACACTCGCCAGTGACAGGATTCCACAGTTTAATGGTCTGGTCATAACCGCCACTCGCAAGCAGGGTTATTATTCCGCTGGAGTGAGCCAAACCAGGACTAAAGGCAACTGCACAAACCCAGTTCGTGTGACCCTTTAAGGTGTGGAGGCACTGTCCGGTAGAAACATCCCACAGGCGTACGGTCTGGTCTTCGCTACCACTGGCAAGCACCTGGTTCTGGTCGGGTGAAACCGGACTAAATGCGACTGACCAAACCCGGCTGGTGTGCCCTTCAAAAGTTCTCAGACAGCGCCCCGTTTTGGCATCCCACAAACGGATGGTTTGGTCTTCGCTGCCACTCGCAAGCAAGTGTCCCTGGGGATTGAAAGCGATCGCGCAGACGGTGTTGGTATGTCCGGTAAGAGTCGCCTCGCACTGCTGAGTGCGCCAGTTCCACAGTTTGATCGTGTGGTCGTCATGGGCGCTGGCGAGAATTGGTGAGTCAGCCATATCAGGGGTAAAGGCAACCGACCAGATCCGGTTAATGTAGCCCTTGAGTGTTCTGCGGCAGCGTCCACTGGCAATGTGCCATAGCTTCACTGTGTGATCACCACTGCCGCTGGCTAGCAGCAGATCAGGCGTTCCCTCGCTGGTGCTGCCAATGGTTGTAAACGCCACCGATCGCACCCAGTTGCTATGCCCTAAAAAGATTTGGCGACATTCTCCTGTGGCGACATGCCAGAGCCGAATGCTACGGTCTTCGCTGGCACTGGCGAGGAGTACTCCATCAGGACTAAACGCAATCGATCGCACCCAGTTGCTATGCCCTTCCAGTGTTCGTAGGCAAGCGCCTGTGTCGAGCTGCCAGAGCCGCACAACCCGATCGCCCCCACTGCTTGCTAAGAGCCAACTCTGTGCTTTAGTCGGATTGAGAACGGGTTGAAAGGCGATCGACCAGACTTTTTCCTCATGGGCCTGTAACGTCTGCTGACATTGCCCCGTGGCAATTTCCCAAAGCTTAATTGTGCCATCGTCACTGCCACTTGCCAGCCGCGCACCATCAGGACTGAACGCAATCGATCGCACCCAGCTTGTGTGCCCTTCGAGCGTTTGACAACCGCGACCCGTCTGCCAATCCCACAGTTGAATGGTGCAGTCCTCACTGCCACTGGCTAAGAGCGGCTGAGTTGGATGAAACGCCACCGACCAGACTTGGCACCGATGTCCGATTAGGGTCTGGCGACATTGCCCTGTCTCTAAATTCCACAGCTTGATGCTGCGATCGCTGCTGCTGCTGGCGAGGGTGCGACCATCCGGGGCAAAGGCCACTGACCAAACCCAATCCGTGTGCCCTTGAAAAGTTTGCAAATTACGCCCATCAGAAAGCTGCCACAAGCGCACTTCTCCCTTGGCGTCTCCGGTTGCAAGCAGTTGCCCATCAGGACTGATGGCGATCGCTAGAGGCAGGCTCATTGTCTCGGTGAAGACGGCTTTTGAGAGATCCGCGTTGGTCAAATTGCACTGATGCAACTGCACTGCTCGCAGATCAGCCTGCCACAGTGCTAACCCAGAAAAGTCATACTGGCTGAGCGTGCGGCAATGGTAACTCAGCAGGTTAAACAGGTTGCCCCCAGCATAGTTTGGTTCCTGGGATTCCTTATTACGCAGGTGGGTGAGTGCCCGGTTTAGCTGCTGCTCAACGTTGGCAAAGCTGCCATAACGGTTAAACAGCCGCTCTAAAATGGGCTGCACAATCTCGCGTACCTGCGTTTCACGAATGTAGTCGCTGCTTTGAGCTTTTAACAGCGCAAAGTTTTTGAGGATTGCAAACTCGGTTCCGGGTTCGAGGCTCAACTCATCACACACCTGCTCGATCAGCTTGTCGGTGGTGTATTCCATCACGACAGGTTGCTGGGTGTAGGCTCCGGCTTGCTTTTCGAGCAGCGATCGCCAGCGCAATGACTCAAGCGCTTCTAACAAGTTGGCCCGCGAGATTTTGGGCACAATATCCGCCGCTAACTCGGCGATCGAAGTCCATTCGCGGTTGATGGCGAGCCAATGCATCACCGTTTTTTCAGTGGGCGTACACCGCTCACACTGTTGCTCTAACAAGCGATGAATGCTGCTGAAGATGCCTGTGTTGTGGGTTAGAAACGTGCTGATGTCGCCATCAAACAGTTCTTGAATCGAGGTTGCAACGATTTTCAGCGCCAGGGGATTGTGTCCATAAAACTGAGAAAGTTGTTGCTGGTGCTGTTGTGAGCCAAATAGCCCCTTCGCCCGAATCAGCGCCAAACTCGCTTCCAGAGAACCACTGAGCAATAGCGATCGCACGGGTAGCTCCATGCCTTCGAGGGCAGACACTTGGCCTGGTTTTTCGCGACTGGTGATTAGCAAACAACTGCGGTGCGCGGTTTCCCCAACAGTGCGCAACAACTCCCCGTAGTCTTCATAACCCGGACGATAGCTGCCAAACCGTTCTTCACCTTGCAAGAGCGTTTCGAGGTTGTCGAGAATCAGCAGGCAACGGGTTTGGCGCAACCAGTAGAGTAAGCGATTTAGGGTCGGCTCAGTGTCTTGCTGGTGCGAGAGAACGGCAACAATGTCCGCCAGCAGCGTCTCTAAAGTGGGTGGATTACGCAGCGATCGCCAGATGATGAAATCAAACTCGTCTGGACTCTCCCCTGCAAGTTGCTGCGCCAGTTTGACCGTCAGCGCTGTTTTGCCAATGCCGCCCATGCCCAAAATTGTGATTAGACGGCAGCCCTGGCTGATCGACTCGGTTGACGTTTTACCTGTAACCCACTGCATTAGAGTGGTGAGTTCTTCGCTGCGTCCATAAAAGAGGCTGACATCGGGGGCTTCTCCCCAGTCGATGCAGGGGCGTGCGGTGGCATTGGGTGAGCTGGCAGGGATTGGGAAGCCAGCATCGGTCGCATGAGCCACTTCCGATAATTCCGCTGACTGGGTTTCGCTCTCAGCCATAAAACTGGGCGATCTCGCTTGATTAGAGCGTGGCATCAGTGATGTATCGGTTTCGTTGAGTAGGCGCTCGTATAGGTCGCGAATGGCAACACTTGGGTCAATTCCTAGCTCGTCGCGCAAAATGGTCATGCAGCGATGATAGGCTTGCAGCGCATTGGCGCGATCGCCGCAGAGGGCATAAGCCTGCATTAGTTGGGCGTAGGCCAGCTCATTAACGGGATCAATCCGAATCAGTTGTTGCGCGGAGTGAATCGCTGCCAAATAGTCCTGCTGGTCTTGCAAGCGTTGAGTCAGGTCAGAACACGCTTGAATGCAGGCTTGATGTAACCGTTCTCGTTCTGGCTCGATCCATTCGTCGTAGCAATTGGGCAGCAATTTTCCCTGGTAAAGGCTGATGGCTCGTTCGAGAGTTGCTCGTGCTGCTGGCAAATCAGCCGTTTTAGCTGCCGCGATCGCCTGCTCAAACTCAGCGACATCAAGACTAAACGGCGCATCGGTTCGCCATTGCAAGGTTTTTGAGCTGATCACCAAAAACGCTTCAATATCAGGCAGCAGTCGGCGCAGGTCATGAATGGCTCGGCGCAGGTTTGTCCGTGCTTGTGAGTCGCTGGAGTCGCTCCAAAATAAAAAAGCGAGATGTTGCCGGGATTCTGCAATGTGGCGGTTGAGGACGAGGTAGGCAATCAAAGCTTGCAGGCGATCGCTCATCACGTCTGTAATCGATTCACTGCCGTACGTTAGATCAAACCCTCCCAAAAGTTTGATCTGTAGAACTTTCACCACAGATTTTTAAGCTGTTTTTGGATGAGTACTCAGTTTTAAAGAGCGGAGTTAATTCCGTAGTTTTACACTACAAAGCTTTTTAAGAATGTGATCTAGAAATTACAATTTCTTAGTGCATCATCAGTTTTCCGTGTAATTCCGGAAAATTGATTGCAGAGGATCAGGGCGATCGCGCCGCTCATCTATTAATTGGCTAGAGAATTTATAGCCGATCTGCTTGAATGCTGATTATCAAAGCTGATTTAGCAGGCAAAACCTGAACAGGCGTTAGCGCAGCCTTAAGACCATGGATTAAATCAAATTGAATCTCTTGCCGTCTAAAGGGGCAAACGGCCGTACGTCTGTGCAATAAAACTGGAGTTTAGACTAATTCAAAAAATACACCCTATCTAGGAGGGGCGCTAGCGCAGCCCTAGCGAAGCCATGCCAAAGGCTATTGCTGCAAGGCTATACGGCTGTTTGCCCTTACCTATAGTGGAAAATCGCGTTTAGTCTAAAGTCCAAATAAAATATCGAAATTATTTAGTTCTCATTCATTAGCGCAGCTATGCCGAAAGGCTATATGGCCATTCGCCCCATCAAAAAGCAACGTCATCCTCAACCAGGAATGCCACCTTCAAGGACGGTTCCTTCCAGGCAAGCACCCGCTAGATCGACCCCTGCAAGAAGCGAGGCATCAAACGTGGCACATAGCAAGTTCGCCTGACTTAGATTGGCTCCCCGCAAAACGGCTCCTGCAAAGTTTGCTTCCTCTAAATCTGCGTTGGACAGATCTGCCCCAGACAAGTTGGCGTTACTAAAGTCTGCCTGCGACAGAATGCTGCCGACAAAGCTTGCTCCGCGCAGATCGGCACCGCGAAAATCAACTCCAGCCAGGTTCAGGCGGCTAAAGGTTGCCCCGGCTAAAATCGCTCCGGCAAAGCTGACTTGAGGTAGAGTTGCCCCCATTAAAACGGCACCGCGCAGATCGGCATTGCGACAATCTGCATCTGCCAGGTTCGCGCCAGTCAGATTCGCACCACGGAGATTAGCTCGTAGAATCGCACGCTGTAAGTCGGCACCCGTTAGATTTGCACCCGCCAAATTCGCCTGACTCATATCGGTATCAGCCAGGAGTGCATCTTCCAGGTCAGCGCCCGCCAGATTCATTTTAGTGAGCGTTTTGACAGCCCCATCCCGAATTTCTTCTAAGTTAGTTGTGGTTGAACGTTGCATCTAAATCACCTCTAGACCCAAGCGACTTGCACTCGAAGCATTTTCTAACCAAACGGTGGGTACCTGGCTGGGGCGATCTGGCAGGTTGATTAACCCCACCTCACTCAGTCGAATCACGTTGCCCAAAGTTTCCACCAAAGTCGGATCAAAGCGAGAACCACTCCGCTCCTGGCACTCCTTAAAAGCATCAGTGTAGCTAAGCGCTGGGCGATCGCCCCTGGCATGGGTCAACTCTTGGAAATTCACAACAAGACCCAGAATGCGCGCCTCAATCGGGATTTCTTCACCCTTTAAGCCATCGGGACCACCACTGCCATCCCAATGCTCTAAGTGGCAGGTGATAATTTGTGTCACAGGCGAAATTTCGGGCATCGCCGATAAAATTCGGGCACCTAAAACAGCTCGTTCACGCCAAAAAATCTTGTTGGACTCGTCTAACTCGCTGCCCAGCCGACTAAACAACTCTGTCGGGGCTTCGGCTAGACCGATGCGAAACAGCAACCCAGCTAACCGCAAGCGGCGTAATTTAATCGTGGGTAAGTCGAGGAGTTGCCCTAAACCCTCGGCCAGGGCTGCTACTTGTAGCGATGCAACCGGATTTGCCACATCCCGCTCATCCACCCGTTGCGCCATTCTTAAGAAGGCTTGCAGTTTGTTGGCAGCTAAGTTACGGTTGACCCGCTGAGCTTGCCCTTCTAACTCCCAAAATTCGCGGGTTTGCCGATTGATTGTCACCAGTTGCTCCTGACTGGTCTGCAAGTACTCCACAATTCTTGAAACGACGCCGCTAAGGTCAGTCAAGGTCTTTAAAGGAGCCTCGCGTATCTCAGTCTGTTGTTGAATCAGGCGATCGGCTAACTCAGAGTTGTAAGGCCGCATCCGCTCGATTAAAATTGTGGCGGCTTTTTCAACACAGTCGCGCTCAAACGTCCACAGACCATAAAACTTGCGTTCGGTATCAACGGATGGCTGAGCATCAGAGTGGTAGTCTTTTGGCGGCAACTCGTGGCACAAAACCATTGCCGAGTAGCCCGGTGCCAAAATAATCAGGTTCCATTCTTGCGCCAAACTATCGTCAGGGGCAATGTCTACAAGCGAGACGTTTTCAAGCTGCCCCGTTGGGTGACTGGCAAACCCACTATCTGGTACAGCCGCGATCGCGATTTCTTGAGAACACTGCGCAATCTCAAAGTAGCGATCGGCTTCTTGCAAATACCACTTCCCTTGTTGGAAAGTAACCAGCACCAAGGGACGCTGATCAGGCGATTCACTGTGACTTTGGAGGATGTGATCTTCTAGTGCATGGCACAGTGCGACCAGTGTATTTTTAAAATAAACACCATAGCTAGAGGGTAATCGACCTTCAGGCAGTGCCGCTTTTAACTGGTTTAGGGTAGATTCCGGCTGCATTTTGGTGAAAATGAGAGGTGAGTTTGCATACCTTTACACAGTATCAGGTTTAGTTTTCTTAACTAGCACTTCTCAATGGAATTTCAGACAAATTGCGGATATATCAGCTCAACTTATTAAAGAACTGTTGAGAGATCTTTCTCCAAGGAAAATTCTGCAAGCTGCCAAACGAGTTGAGAGCTGCCAAACATGCGATCGCGATCGCCCGGTGGGTCGAGCTTTGGCTCTACTTGTTCTGGACTTTTAGAACATCATCCAACAATTGTCGAGCGGGTTGCGCTTTGCTCAAGGCCGATTGGTGGTCACTGTAAGCCCGAACGAGCTTAGTTAAGCCATTCACGCCTGTCTTAATCTGCTCCAACTCGTCTCCTGAAACCAGCTCGCCATCTAGCATTCTGACTAGCAGAGATTTGATGTCACCCACTTCTTGACGAGCTTTTTGCAGTTTTTCTACCGCTACGAGTAAAGCCTTGAGTGCGCCCAGACAATCCTCAATTTCTTGGGTATCTGTTTTTGCTTTAGGGACTTCAGGGGCAGCCTCTACTTCAAGGTCTTCTGCCTCAAATGCTTCTGGTGTTGTCTCTAACTCTTCGATCTCCGCTGCTTTCGAAGAAGCGGCTTCAGTCTTTGCTCCGTTGGTTCGCGCCATGCTTATGCCCTCAAAAACGCCTGCAAGTTAATTCTATGCTTAAATTTGGCTTTGATTAGTCCATATGTTCTAGTATGCGATGCTTCTATTTGTTTGTGAAATGATTTTTGCAGAAACCCTTTTCTACAAAGTCCGCTCTGCTACGAGTCTTTTCGGGCTATAGCCGCGATCGCCCTTTAAGTTGCAAACAGATGATAGCCCAGAACGGCTGGAGGAATTAAAAAACAAACCTGAACCCTACCAGATCCAGGCTTGTGTGAGAGATAGAGAATCCGTTTTTACGGTCTATCGCACTCGCACCAGACGAATCTCAGTGCGTTGGTTACGGATGTCGTTGGGTGAAACGCCTGCTAGCGGCTGACTCGAACCCATACCCGCTGCCGCGATCGCGTTTTTCACTCCGTTTTGGCGTAAGTAATTCACCACTACCTGCGCTCGACTTTGGCTAAGCGCTTGGTTGAGGGCGGCAGATCCCGTTCGGGAGGTGTGACCAATCACTCGCACTGCAACCGTTTGGGGATTAAACTCGGCAATTTCTTGAGCCAGTTGCTTGAGCGTTTGAATACTTTGCCCCGTCAACGCAGAGGATCCGGTGCCAAACTTGATTTCACCCCGCACCTGCAAATTACCAATATCGGGGGCTTTGGCAACCGAGATTGCCTTCGTCGAATTGGTTGGGGCGATCGCCTTTGTTTTGCCAGCGAGTCGATCCGCCAGCTCAGGATTGTCGGCCCGCACCAGGTCAATTAAGGTCTGGGTGTTGCTAGCAGCCTTGGCGACAAATTCGGCAGTGTAGAGGTCGCGAAAATTAGCGGGAACTTGGTCAAGCTTGCCTGCCAGGGTTAACACCGCTGCCGTCGAGCCAATACGCTTGTCGAGCGTGCCATTCGTCAGCCAGCTTTTTGCCTCTGCTGCGGTAAAAAACTCAATTCCTCGAATCACGGCTGCTGCATCTTGAGGGGCTAAGTTGCCATCCTGAGCAATTTGGGTTTGCAGTTGTGAGGCATCCCGGACATTGACATCAATGCGGCGGTAGTAGGCCTCAAGAAAATTGGCGATCGCACCGGGATTGGATTGGATCAGGCGATTGGATGCGACAATCACATCCACTACAGCTCCTGGCGCATCAGCACTGGAAAGCACCACGGTATAGCCCTGCTGCCGCGCCTGGGTAACATACGGCTCCCACATGATGGCGATCGCGATGTTGCGGTTAGGATTTTGCAGGAGTTTCCAGGCTTCTGAGGCGTCGGCTACCTGCTCAATCTGAAACCCAGCCAGCTTAAAGGCTTCAAACTTAGTTTCAAGTACGAGCGCTAAATACTCGCTCGGTGTGTCACCCGCGTAGGTAATGCCCAGTTGCTCTCCCTGGTTGCGCCGCTGCTGTACGAGTTGTTGCAAATCGATCAGGGACTTGAGATTGGGGTACTTGCGTGTATTCAGCACCACGGCATCGGCTCCTACGGTGCGATCGATCAAGCCGACGATTTTGCCTTGAGGTTTTTGCTTTAAAAATTGGTCGAGAGTCGTGACAATGACATCGGCTTCGCCCCGATTTAACTTGTCAGCCCGTTTTGCCTGGTCAAACTCATCGGCATATTGCACCCCGATCGCGTCTTGCTTTAACGCAGCTTGAAAAGCGGAGTTACGAAAGGTGCTGTAACCACTAAACGTGTCACCTAAAACTGTGATCTTCTGACTTTGGTTGGGATTATTCGTTGTTTGCGATGGCTTACCCAGCCCCGGAATCAGATTTGGCACCGCTTTGCCGATTAGCCATACTCCGGCTCCACACAACCCGGAAGTAATGACGAAGGATAAGATTAGTGCCAAGTTATTCTGTTTGCTCATGGGTATTTAGTTGAGGTGCGATCGGCAAATTGCCTCATTATTACCTTCAGTCATCCCATCGATCGCTTCGGAACCATCACGTTATTTTTTCTTGACAGAAGCACGATTTAACAAGCTTGCAAGCCTCTCAATGGAAACCCGAACTCACTAGGGCGGTTATCCCCTCTCTAAAATGGATGACGAAGGTACCCAAACTGTCTAAAAATCGGCACAGGAGTCTTCAATCATTATGGGTAAGGCGTATGACGACCGTTCTTGAAAAAGGCAATATTTCAATCCATACAGAGAATATCTTCCCGATCATCAAGAAATGGCTGTACTCGGATCACGAAATTTTTCTGAGAGAATTGGTTTCTAACGCAGTCGATGCCATTCAAAAATTAAAGATGGTGTCTCACTCTGGTGAGTTTTCGGGTGAGATGGGCGAACCAGAGATTGTGATCACAATTGATAAGGTCGCGAAAACATTGGCTGTGTCTGATACCGGCATTGGTATGACTGCCGATGAAGTGAAAAAGTACATCAATCAGGTTGCTTTTTCGAGTGCAGAAGAGTTTGTTGAGAAATATAAAGCGGCAGGCGATCAGCAGATCATTGGCCACTTTGGTCTGGGCTTCTATTCCTCCTTTATGGTGGCGAGTCGCGTCGATATCGATACGCTCTCTTACAAGGCAGACAGCCAACCTGTGCACTGGGGTTGTGATGGCTCGACGGAGTTTGAGTTGACCGACTCGACTCGTAGCACCCGCGGCACGACAGTGGCCCTCACCTTAATGGAAGAGGAGCAGGAGTATCTAGAGCCTTATCGCATTCGATCGCTGATTAAAAAGTACTGTGACTTCATGCCCTTCCCGATTCGGTTAGAGGTCAAAGAAGCACCCAAGGAAGGAGAAGAGGCGCAGGAACCTCAAGCACCAGAGCAGATTAACCGTCAGAAAGCACCGTGGAAAGAGGCGCCCAACTCTCTCAGCAAAGAAGATTATCTAGAGTTTTATCGCTACCTTTATCCCTTTGAAGAGGAGCCACTGCTGTGGGTGCATTTGAACACAGACTATCCCTTTGTTGTTAACGGCATTCTCTACTTCCCCAAGCTCAAGCCCGATGTCGATATCAACAAGGGGCAGATCAAGTTGTTCTGCAATCAGGTGTTTGTCAGCGACAACTGCGAAGAGGTGATTCCTAAGTTTTTGTTGCCGTTGCGCGGGGTGATTGACAGTGTTGATATTCCGCTCAATGTGTCGCGTAGTTTCTTGCAGAACGATCGCACCGTTCGCCGGATTGCCGATTACATCGCTAAGAAAGTGGGCGATCGCCTCAAAGAACTGTACCGGGATGACCGTACGCAATACATTCGCAGTTGGCAAGACCTCGGCACATTTGTCAAATTTGGTTCGCTCAACGACGACAAGTTTAAGAAGCAAGTCGAAGATATTTTGATCTATCGCACCACAGCTGATCTGACTCCTAAAGACCAGCCCAAGGTCGAAGTGGAGGGTGAAGGCGATGTTTGGCAAGACGCTTCGGGGCAGCAAACCAACGTTGTTGATGGTAAGTCCTACACGACATTGAAGGAATATCTGGAACGGAATCAGGAACGTCACGCCAATCGTGTCTTTTACTGTACTGATGCAGCCTCGCAAGCAACCTACGTTGAGTTGCACAAAGCTCAAGGTTTAGAAGTTCTCTTCCTGGATTCCTTCATTGATCCTCACTTCATCAGTTTCTTAGAGCGTGAGCATCCTGAGGTGAAATTCTCACGGGTAGACGCTGAAATTGATGACACGCTGATCGATAAAGGCAAGGGTGAAATTGTTGACCCCGCGACGAACAAGACGCATGGACAACTGGTTAAAGAGTTGTTTGAGCAAGCCTTGGGCAAGCCAAAGCTGACGATTCGTACAGAGGCATTAAAAGGGGAAGACCCAACGACAACGCCTCCGGCGATGGTGCTTTTGCCCGAAAATATGCGGCGTCTGCAAGAGATGACCGCCTTACTGCAACAGCAAAACATGCAGTTCCCTGAGGAGCATACGCTGTTGATCAACACGTCGCATCCGCTGATCCAAAACTTGGCAAACCTGAGTCAGGGAGCAATTATTCAAAGTGAGGGTACATCTCCTTCGGCAGAGCTGGCAAACATGATTTGCCACCATGTTTATGACCTGGCGTTGATGGCTCAAAAGGGCTTTGATGCAGAAGGCATGAAATCATTTGTTGAACGCTCAAATCAAGTGTTGACCAAGTTGACTGAGCGAGCAACGGCTTAACAGCTCACCCCAACCGAGTCGAGGGCTGCCTCAGTTCCTTGTCTCTGCTGGGGTGTAAATTGAGTCTACTACTTAAACTTATTCACTATTGGGATGGGGGCGATCGCGCTCATCCCTTTATTGATTTAAGATGTCTCGTTTATGTTCGGGTGTCGCAGCAATAGCAGCAACCTCGCCAATTAATTCATCTGAGATGCCTAATTCTTTTAGTGTCAAAACGAGATCTTCAATTACTGCGTCGTAGTGTTCGCTACTGAGTCCCATTCCATCAACAACATGCTTATGAGCATCGCGCATGGTTTGTCCGGTGTAGTAGGGGGCACCACCAAAAGCATAGGTAAGAAACGCTTTCTGATGCGCCCTTTGCCGATTCATATCAACGTCAGTGAAGAAATGTTTGACGCGATCGTCCTTTAGAACACGATCATAAAAATTATCAACTGCTAATTCGACTGCTGCCTTTCCACCTAACTTTTCAAATAGTGTTGTCATACCTTTCTCCCAAAGGTCGATTTGAATATTCGCAAAACACTGGTAGTTCGACAAAAGAACGTTGCAGAATCGTGAATGACTGAGCCATTCTTTATCGGTCATTGTCATTCGTTTTCTCTACCGGGCAACACTGACTTATTAGCAGACCATTAGGGTGAGTCTATACAGAGTAGGTTAGGGCACTGTCAACAGATTGAAAGCTCTTTGAGTAATCTACCCGTTGTCAGATGCCAACTGAATTAATATCTATGAGTAAATTGTAAGAATGTGCTTTTTTGCAATGGCCGATCGCATTTTGTATCGTTCTTTGTAACAAAACTATACAATCTACACTATTTCACAGATTTTTCAAGCGACCCTAAAAATTGGCGTAACAGTGCGGTTAGTGTGTCTGTTTCAGTCAGGGTGCCAAATTGAGCCAATAGCTTTTGCTCGCTTTCAAATAAAACGGGCATGACCTGATCGGCGAGTGCAATGCCTTTGGGGGTGAGTTGCACAATCACACTGCGGCGATCGCTGGCATCCCTTGACCGAACAACAATTCCATCTTGCTCCAGGCGATCGATGCGATTTGTCATGGCTCCCGACGAAAGCATAAGCAAGTTATATAAATCAGTCGGTTTGAGTTGATAGGGTGAACCTTGTCGGCGCAAAGTTGCCAATACATCAAATGACCAGACGTTTAAGCCATAGTCACTCAACACTGCTTCTCGATGCTTTTCTAGCAAACGGGCAATGCGCAAGATTCGCCCCACAACTGCGAGAGAAGACGCATCCAGTTGAGGAGACTCTTGCTGCCACTGGCATAAAATTTGGTCAATTCGATCTTGGCTCATGAGAGCATTCTATCTTTATATCGAGATACTTGATCTTTATCTTTATATGGTTTATCTTTATGTCAAGATAAATTCAGGCTCTCTCCTTTTGTAACTGGCAAAATTGGCATCGTAGTTCGGGGGTGAACAGGTTCTACAGTTCATCAAAAGATTGACCCTGTGCCCTACCTGCTCCTGAACCAGAACTTATGAGCTGCTGCTGGTTGATGCGCTTATTCATCTCCAACGGTATTTTGTCGATTGACCTATCCATCTACGCTTCATAGGAAAAACGAACTATGGTTGATATTGGCTTAACCCATATTGCTTTACCCGTCTCGCAACTTGAACGCAGCATTGAGTTTTATCAAACCTATGCAGCGATGCAAGTCGTTCATCAGCGGATCGATGCTGAGAGTGGGGTGGCAGTTGCTTGGCTAACGGATCATACCCGTCCGTTTGCGATCGTGTTGATTCAAACAGGTTCGGTGCATCCAGTTCTATCACCTTTGGCGCATCTGGGTGTGGGTTGTCAAAGTCGCGATGAGGTCGATCGCCTGTGTTACAAAGCACGAGAAGCAGGTGTCTTAGTGCAAGAACCACAAGATTCTGGATACCCAGTTGGGTATTGGGCGTTTTTAAGAGACCCGGATGGCCACACCTTGGAACTTTCTTATGGGCAAGAGATTGGTTTGGCGGTAGAGGAGACAGGAACGCACCTAATCCAGAATTAAAAAAAACAGCAAAGAAGAGATATCTTTGCTGAATAGAAAGTAATTGAATGGAGATAGTGCCGAGATTGGTTAAAAGCGCTCTCGCTATTTGTGAAAGAGGCGTGCCCAACCGCTAGGGCTACCCTGCCCAAAGTGGATCGTGCGAGCCACTAACCAATTTTCGAGACACTCGACCAACCACTTAATGTCGCTACGAATCTGATCTTCGTAGTGTTTGACTAACACGGCAACGCGCATCGCCAACCGCGACTGGATTGTTTCTCTGACTTTGGGTTTTGCCAGACAACAAATTAGCACCAGCTTCAGAATTAAACCGATGGTAAAAGTCGCGCCCAAATTGGTGTTGAGGTCAATAAAAACGAAGTGATTGCGTTGTCGGTTTGGACTTGCAATCAGCGCACCAATCAGGCGATCGCAGGTTTGCACGAGCAGATCTGGGTTAGGCGGCTCATCATCGCGTTGCGGAAAGATATAGCTGAGTTGCTCATGCAGCCATTTGTTAAAGCTATGGTCGCCATACTTGGGGTTACATGAGTAGCGAATGGAATCAGTTAGATAAAGGTGCAACAGATCTTTGAGTTCACCGTAGGTTCTTGCTTCGGGCACCTGCTTTTCAAGAAACGTCCGAACGGAGTTGCGGTAACCTTCTAGACCTTCTGTTTCACCCGCGAAAGATTGCAAGGCTTCATCTAACTTGAGGTCGGCAAGTAGGGTTGGGTTGGGTGCGGATTCAACTGCATCACTTTTGCCTGTTTGCCGAAAGACCGAAAGAGCATAACGCTGAAGGCTATGTTCAAACTGTTCTTCTTTTTCTTTCTGCAACCGTTGAATGGCATCAGGCCCTAATTCGGTTGTGTCCCATTCCAATAAGCGGTGCGGGTAGAGATAGGGGTAACGGTGTGCCAAACTGCCCAGAGGTACTGTTTCTGGCTCTGGCTCAATAGAGCAACTGAGTACATCAGCCCGCTCTAACAACGCCTGAAACTGCTCAGTTTGCGTAAATTGCTGGACAAGTAGTCGAATTTTGCGCGTAACTGGAGAATAGGCCGAGGTTGTTGGCGGTTTCCGCAGAATGTCTAATAACTCTGTTGTGGCCCAACGTGAATCAGGGTGTAGCCACCAGTAGTTAATTAAGATGTAACAGCAACGATTAAGAATAAAGCGAAAATCGCGATCGGCCCATTCAGAACTGACGATCCGTGTGAGTGCCACTAAGCTCTGGCACTGGTTTGGATCGAAATCACTGAGTAAACTCGAAAGTGAATCTAGAACTGTTTGGGGTGGATGTTTTTTTCTAAGTTCAAGTAAATGGGCGTAGAGGCAGTTGGCGTCGTACTCAAAATCCCGATACGAGTAACCTGACATAAAGCTGATCCATTAGGTAGATGTTCTCGACTACAAATAAAGCACTCGAGTAAATTGCAGTTTTGGGGCAGTTCCTGCGATGAAAAATAAGATGATGAGGATCTTCAGGAAGGCTCGATACTGAGTAACAAAGTTAACAGCAATAGAACTCTTAGACACCATGTTAGGAAAGATTTAACCTTTCTCCTAAATTGGATTATAGAGGTATTTGCTATTAAGACCAAATAATGTAAAGGACGGTTGCGAAACTGACCACTCTTTGCATAAGAAGTGACCAATAAAAACGTCTAATGGCCGCCAGACTCAAATTTCATTTCAAGTAGGGGAGCAAGTTGCTCGTTTAACTTGCCAGCGCGAGTCAACTCAGCGTAGGTATCGGCTTCAACTTGAAACAATTCTTCTCGTAATTGCTCCTCAACAAAACTGCTTAAGTTGGGATGTTCCTGCTCTAACTTGCTGATTTGATCATCAATTTGACTGATCTCTCCTTTAATCAGTGCTTCTTGATAACGGAAAAACTCAGGGGCAACTCCCGGCCGATCGCTCGAACTCAACAAATGCTCTAAAACGCGTTTAAGGGCTGTACGACGAGCCAATTGTTCTGAAAACTCTTGCCGCAACGGTTGATCGCCAATCAGGTTAAGGCGATTGAGCAATGTTTCGATGGTGAGCCCCTGAGCCAAAAGAGTAAACAAGACTACGCCAAACACAGTGGCAATCACATTTTGGCGATCGCTAAACACAGTCGGTACGCTCAAAGCAAGGGCGATTGAGACAGCTCCACGTAAGCCACCCCACCACAAAACGGTTTGCTCTTTGAGTGACAAATCAACGTTGGTAATGCGGTTGCTAATGGCACCAAAAAGATAGATAGCAATGGCTCGTGTGATAATAATTGCGGCAATTGTGGTGAGAATTTTTGGAAGATTTTCGTCTAGAAATTCAAAGCGAATCTGATCACCGATCAACAGAAAGACGATTGAGTTGACAAAGAAAGCGAGGAACTCCCAAAATTCGCTTACAACGAGACGGGTTCGCGGGTTCATGCCAATTCGAGAGCCAAAGTTACCCAGAATTAGGGCCAGGATGACGACTGCGATCACACCAGAGCCGCCCAAGTCTTCAGCTACGAGGTAGACCGCGTAAGCAGAAACAAGGGTTAGAGACTGCTCAACGAGGGGCAAATCAAACCGCTGGGTCAGGTAGGAGATACCAAAACCTGAAATCAGGCCGACGCCAGTACCCACGCCAACCACCACAAACAGCTCAACCAAAATAGGTTTGAAAGCAAGTTGCTCAGTACCCAAGGCAAACGCCAGCAAAAATGTGAAGGCGACAACTGCCATCCCATCGTTGAACAGGCTTTCGCCTTCCATAACAGTGCTGAGGCGTTTTTCGACCCCCAACGCACGAAATAGGGCCGTCACCGAAACTGGATCGGTTGCCGAAAGACTGGCACCAATCAGCAACGCAGTCGCGATGCCGACACCTAAAAACTGGTTCAGAGCGATCGCGATGCCTGCAATCACAATCACGACCCCAAAGACTGCATAGAATAAGACTGGCACAAAGTTGCGCTTGAGGTTGCTCCAGTTCAAGTTCCAGGCGGCTTCAAATAATAATGGTGGCAAGAAAATCGTCAAAATCAAGTCAGGTGAGAGGTTTGCTAACCGCACATCGACAAATGCAAGACATAAACCCACAATCACCAACAACAGTGTGTAGGGTATTCGCCGCAAAAAAGGAACTAATTTTGATAGTGCTGCCACACTGAGAGAGACTGCTAAGACAACCAAAAATGGCTTCAAACTAGCTTCGATTGCCGCTTCTGCAATTTCGGCTTCAACCGCCATGCCCGATCCTCAATCACCAACAACGCCAATCATGATAGTTGACTCAAATTGATAGGGGCAGTTTACAAGCAACTTTTTTTGCTTTAACACCAATTTTGTATGCGGTTGCATATTACTATTTATTCCCCTAGCCCCCTTGAAAAAAGGGGAACAACAGGGGTTCCTCTCTTGTTAAGGCATGTGAATTTATAGCCTTTGTTATAGCTTTGTGCGGTGGTGCTTGCTTTTGCTGTCAAGTTGCATTGGCATACAAAATTTCAGGCATCCATTACGCTTTTCCGCTTGATCCAGGTTGAACTTGTAAGTAAATTCCTCAGTTAATAATCCTGATAGTGGTAGTATTCCTCACAATTTCCTTACATTTATTTGCAGAGAATAAAATTTAATGTTTTTTTAGTTTAGAAAAATTCAGCAGATTTACTGAAAACCGCCCAATAAAAGTCGGTTCATTCAAAAGTTGACAGGGAATCTACCAAGAAAGATTTTGCTTGAAAACTGGTTATTGATGAGGTTTTCTTATGAATATTGCTAACCTTGCTCCACTTGCAATGAAGCATCTCCGCAACGATTTCATGGAGGAACTGTACCTCAAAACAGGTATGGACAATACTCGCCCGATTACTTTCTACGGCATCGTCAACGAACGCTGCAATTATAAATGTCGGTATTGTGAATACTGGCGATTGGAGAACTACGTCGATGAGATGAGTATTGAAGAATGGCAGAATGCGCTCCTCAGTCTTAAAGACTACGTTGGTTCTTTTCACATTCAATTTTCAGGCGGAGAACCCTTTATCAAGAAGGGATTTGTTGATCTACTAGAGTTCTGCGATCGCAATGATATTAAGTGGGGCGTTGTAACGAATGCTTCCTGCTTGACGGAACCGATTATTCAACGGGTTGTTGCCGCAAACCCTTTTAATATCAACATTTCAATGGATGGGCCTGTTGCTGAAATCCATGATTACTCCAGAGGTACAAAGGGGTCGCTGGAAAAAATTACCGCCAATGTCCGCCTCCTGGTGAAAGAGAAACAGGCTCAGGGCGCAACGTTTCCCATTGTGATTAAACCGACTGTGCATGCCAAGAACCTGCATACGATGACGAAAATGCCGCAGTGGGTAGTGGATATCGGTGCTACGAATGTCAATTTTCAGCCCGTCGATCGCTGGTCACCAGAAACCTATGATGAACTGTGGATTGGAGAAGATCGGTTTGATGAATTAGAAGCTGTTGTTGAAGATTTGATCGAACAAAAGCGTCAGGGTGCGCCGATCGTCAATAGTGAAACCTTACTGCGTCTCTGGCCTGCCCACTTCCGCGAAGAATCAGCCCCCGCATCCATCGGTGCTTGTCGCGTTGGATTGCGTAATTACTTCATTCGCACCAATGGGGATGTCGAAGTGTGTTGGTTTTACCCACCGATTGGAAATGTGAAAGAACAAAGTGCGAAGGATATTTGGGAGGGTTACGAAGCCCAGGTACGCCGCAAAGAAACAACAGCTTGCGATCGCCTTTGCCTTTATACATGTCTTTCACAGAAGACTATCGTTGATAAAGTCAAGATGGGTATGAATTTGCTGGCAGGCAGCCGCGCTTAGCCCCACGGCCGAACAACTCGATTACTGATTTTGAGATTGGGTTTTGTCCATTGCCCAATCTCTTTTTTATAGTTCTGAATTAGACAAAGTCAACATCAGAACGTATCTAAGAGTGTAGGTTTTTGCACGTTCATGTTTTATAGGATAACTATCTATCGTGCCCGTTTATATCTTAATTTAGTATTTTAAATCCCTGTTGTTTAATCCACTCAAAAAACGTATCAAGTGGCAATAGAAGCAACATTTGAAGGAATTGCGCGATCGCAGCGTAAACAGGCCATCCTAATTAACGTGAGTTCGGCTTAAGCCGAAGGCTAAAATCTTTACTGTGACTAGCTTGAGCCAAGCACCTAGTCAGTCACCTGTTCTCAATCAGACATGCTACTGCAAATATTTGCAACTGTAGGGCTCATTGACAAGAACTTGACCTAGAGCGTGGCAGCAAGTCACGGAAAATTAGGGCCTCTGGCGATTCCTTATCCCGAACTGACGTTAA
>DVDV01000300.1 GCA_015296075.1 Leptolyngbyaceae cyanobacterium M33_DOE_097
AAAGCAGGCTATACACTAATCCTTGGGCGTGTTGAACAATGGTTTCCATAACCGTTCAGTTAAATTTTGATTACGCCCTTTCTTTCAGATTTTTCCTTCTTTGGCAACCCCTTGTTGAAACTGGTGCAAGATCTCAGGTAAGCAATCTTCCCAGAGTTGGCGAACAGCCGCGCGACCTTTGGTTTGGAAAGGTGGTTTGACATCAAAAATCACAATCTCAGGCGCATAACGCGACATAATTTGGTCTACGTTCTTAGAGCAAATGGCGTGTTGTTGGTTGGCAACCAATTGGCGGATCTCAGCTGCGTGAGTTGTAGCTGTAGTTGTCATATTCTTTTCCTTTTAACTTATGGTTTAGTGGAAATCTGGATGAACACCCAGATTCAGTAGATCACAAAGATGATTAGATCCCCCCTAGCCCCCCTTAAAAAAGGGGGAACCGAGTCAAAAATAGTTGAAAGTCCCCCTTTTCAAGGGGGATTTAGGGGGATCAACCGGGGCTTTTGCAGTGAAAACAACTGTATTTTCGATCTACTGAGATTAAGATTTTGGAAGTCCTGCTACTTCGAGAACAGGGCGAATTTCGATAGTGCCGACACGCGCACCGGGAATTTGGCTGGCGATCGCGATCGCTTCATCTAAATCCTGAGCATCAATCAGAAAGAATCCGCCTAGTTGTTCGCGGGTTTCGGCAAAGGGGCCATCTGTTACAAGCGATTTGCCATCACGGACTTGCACACTGGTTGCCGTTGCAACCGGATGGAGTGGAGCGGTCGCCAAATATTTTCCTCTGTCATTCAGTTTCTGAGCGAGTTGAGCCGATTCAACATAGCAATGTTCCCGCTCGGTTTCACTCAAAGCATTTTCATCCATATAGATCAGCAGCAAATATTTCATTTAGTTGCCTCCTTTATCAGTCAGTCGAACCGAGATCGCTCAAATCGACACCTCACCAATTTTTTTTTCATTTAGTACGATTGAGCTTTGCCTCTTTTGTAAGTCAGTCGAACCGAAATTGCTCAAATCGACACCCTACTCAGAATTTTTTGTTAAGTATGGTTTCAACTACTAAATCGGATGTAACTCAAGCGATCGCCGCTGTTTACCGGGCGGAATGGGGCCGAATTATCGCCATCTTAATTCGGCTTGTGGGAGATTTTGACCTGGCAGAAGAAGCCGCCCAAGAAGCGTTTGCGGCAGCCGTTAATCAGTGGCAGACCAATGGCATTCCCGAGCTGCCCCGCGCGTGGATCATCCGAACGGCTCGCTACAAAGCCATTGATCGCCTCCGCCGCCGCACCCGCCTTACAGAGAAACTCGAATGGTACGCGGCATCTGGGCTAATTCCAGCCAGTGAGGAGCCAACTTATGACAGCGATGAAATTCCAGACGATCGCCTGCGGTTGATTTTTACCTGTTGCCATCCCGCTCTGGCGATCGAAAATCAGGTCGCTTTGACACTGCGAATGCTGGGTGGATTGGAAACCGACGAAATTGCCCGCGCTTTTCTAGTTCCTCCGACAACAATGGCGCAACGGCTGGTGCGGGCCAAGCGCAAAATTCGCGATGCAGGCATTCCTTATAAAGTTCCAGATACAACCGATCTCTCTCTTCGGATAGAGGCAGTACTGACGGTAATTTATCTCATTTTTAATGAGGGTTATGCGGCGACGAAGGGCGAGACAATCCTACGGGCTGACCTCTGCACTGAAGCAATTCGGTTGGGGCAACTGGTGCGGCAATTGATGGCCCCCCAACCCCCTTCAGAAGTGACAGCATTGGTAGCACTGATGTTGCTGCACGACTCGCGCCGTGATGCCCGTTTAGACGAAGCAGGCGACCTCATTTTGCTGGAGGATCAAGACCGGAGTCGCTGGAACCATCAGCAGATTGCCACGGCGTTGCCACTGGTTGAAGAAGCGCTACGGGGTGGGATGGGGGTTTATGCCCTGCAAGCGGCGATCGCGGCCCTTCATTGCCAAGCAGCACGCGCCGAAGACACTGATTGGATGCAGATTGCACGGCTTTATGGTGTGCTGGAACGTTTACAACCTTCCCCGATCGTCGCATTGAACCGAGCTGTGGCGATCGCAATGGCTGATAGTCCTCAAACAGCCCTTGGTTTGATTGATCAACTCTCCACTGAACTCGACAATTATCACCTGTTCCACGCAACCCGCGCTGATCTCTTACGACGAATCGGAGCTTCACAGGATGCAACCCAAAGTTATCAACGAGCCTTGGAACTGGTTACAAATGATAGTGAGCGCCGTTTCTTAGAGCGGCGGTTGCACGAAGTTCAGACCTGATGCGAACGAAAACTTATCAGCCAGGTGATTACCCCGAACAAAAACAGAACAATTCACAAAACGCAAAAGAATCAAGCTTGATTAGTACTCCGGTACTGAATATAATGCAATCGTTGCATTTAACTTTCACTTCGAACGCATTCAAGCACTGCACCAATCCTTGACAAAACCACGTCCAACTCAACTCATGGAGGGTTCCGACATGGATAACAATCCCAGTATTCTTTCACACGTTTCAATTGGCACCAACGATTTTGAACGGGCGATCGCATTCTATGATGCAGTGATGCCGACTCTGGGCTGCAAGCGGTTGATGGAACATCCAGGGGCGATCGCGTATGGCAAACAATTTCCCGAATTTTGGGTGGGTGTTCCATTCGACGGGCAACTTGCGACCACTGGCAACGGCACCCACATTGGTTTTATCGCTCCCACCAAAGAAGCAGTCCACGCCTTTTACAACGCAGCGCTAGCAGCAGGGGGCAAAGATGAAGGTGCGCCCGGTGGCCGACCTGAGTACAGTGAGCCGTACTATGGTTGTTTTGTCCGCGATCCAGACGGGCACAAGATAGAAGCAACCTTCTGGGATGAGCAGCTTGAGCAAACACTCAGTCAGAGCGAATGAGACGGGTAGAACTTTTAGAAAGTAAGGGAGCCGCAGACAAATAAAGTCCCAGTTGTAGAACCGTCTGTGGTAAGGGTTTAGCATTGCCAAACCTCTATGCTGGGATAATATTTACCAGCAAATCCCCAACACGGGATTTCATTGAGATGACTGCTTACACATGTCCATCTTTCAACTGTTGCGCTGTAGAATCAAAATCGCGACTTCTTCTAGCAAATTAGGCAACCATGAAAAAGTGGAGCAATAAATATAGCTGAGGAGCCAGGGATGTTCGCCAGGAATTGCTGGAACAAAATACAGATCTTCAAATTTATCTAAAAAATTATGCCAAAGCATAGGGTTCTTTTGGCTCTGAAGGTTGAGAACACTCACAGTTAAGATTTTTTCTTGATGATAAACACTAAAGAGTACCGATTTCGAGTGTACAGTTACATCTAAAATAAAGGCTTGCAAAGGTGATGGAAACGCTCGGTGTAATCGGCACTGCTGAAATAGTTCAAAAATTAATGGCTCAAAGGAAAGTGGATCAAGCCTATTGAGCAGCTTGTGGGCACATTCAATTCTTTGATACTTTGGTAAAATGACGTGCCAAAACAAGTATGAGTCCATCTTAAAATTAGTGTTACTTGAATCTTCTGAATGACAATTATTCATGTACCTTTTTAAGTATCTCTGATAACCACCCAATTTACTCAACAACTTTAGCGGTCGTAGCCGCCGAGCCAAGCAAAGTCGCAATCTTGATCTAGGGCGTGTTTTAAAACCCTTTGAGATCCTTTGGTAGTCTAGAGTTAGCGCATTCAGAGTCTGACTATGATTCTTCCCTCCTATCGTCGTGGCGACTTAACCAATGCTCAATGGGAAAAATTGA
>DVDV01000094.1 GCA_015296075.1 Leptolyngbyaceae cyanobacterium M33_DOE_097
AGAATGATTCTCATAAAAACGTCCGGTTTTAACGTTTATGAATGGCTGAAACCCGCATTCTGCCGTTTATAACATTGAGTGCACAAGTCTTTAGACACTCTGGCTACAGTACAAATGTTTCAAAATGAGAATTGCTGGGTTCAGTGTGAGAGTTGTTGCTTGCTATAGCCGTACTGGAAAATGTTAGGACGGTGTGCAGGGGTGGAACTCCGGCTGGGAGTGCAGCTCCCACATCCTCTGATTCCAACTTTTGTGCGTAGCGCTATAAATTGAAATTGCCACAAGCCCGAAACAACGCCATAGCCTAACAGCCAAAAGCCAAAACAAAACCCCAAATCCTGAAGGATCTGGGGTCAGAGCAGAAGTTTACTACCCAATTAGAGACGCCGTAACACTCCTCTATGCGGTTATTTAGAAGCGATAGCCAACACCCGCCTGGAAGCTGAGAGCATCAGCAGGGCTATTTTCGTAGCCATTGATGCCCCACTTTGCGTCACCGTAGACCACAACGCGCTTCACAACTTCAGCCTCAGCCCCAACAGTCAGCACCACCGAGTCACGGTTGCCGAGGGGTGAGGGCTTGTTGTCTTTATCAACGAAGGAGTAGCCAACCCCAGCATAAATGTTGGCATTGTCAGCAATGCGTTGGTCGTAAGTAATCGACGGGACGATCGCCGCATTTTCGCTACCAAACACCACCGCTCCGCGCACCGATATAGGCGCTTTAGGAACCGCAAAACGCCCCTGGATATTGCCCCCAAGGGTTGCAGCATCGTTGTCTTGCCCCCCATTCGTCACACCAGCCGCAACACCGCCACCCACATAGCTACCGTCATAACGGATGGGTTGAGCGATCGCTTTAGAGGTTGAAAAAAGAGGCGCGATCGCAACACTCGAAAGAACAGAAAGAGCAACAAAAGTCTTATAAATTCGAGACATTTTTCATTCCTCACTCACTAAGATTGACCCGCTAATAGTTTGATTGACGCAGCATTTTTTGAGAAAGTTCCAGATAGAAAAGCTGAAATTTACTACTTCTATTCCTTCTTTTTATCTGGTCTATTAATCAAGTCTTGCAACAATCTATCTATTCATAAATTGATCGATCTCCTTATCATTTGCCTATTGAGTATTCTCTTCAAAAACTGTCACAAATAGGAGGTAAAGTCGTTTGTGAAAAGCTAGGTTGGCTAATATCAGACAGGAGTGTATTGGCTATCTATAAGGCATTCCAGGTTGTCCTGACTCAAGCAGTACATGTGAGTAAGCTCCTGATGGTCATTGATAGAAATGCTGCCGAAAGCTAAAGTTTTTCACTAAATTATGCCCTTATAAAAACTAACTAATTACTTGTATCGATCAGTTGATAGGTTAGTGAATCTCATTGTTAAAATTCGGAATCCTGCTTTAAATTAGTGACTAGAAGTATCCCCACTTGTAACAGATGGATTCTAGATTTTTCTACTATTAAACAACGACATAAATTCCATCTCATACCAATTCTCTAAATCCCATTTACAGATCCGCGTAGGGGCAGTTCGCGTTCGTGTAGCGTTTCCGAAGAAAATACCGCCCTTACAGATAATCATCTGTAGCCCAGTTTTGAAGAATTAGTATCAAATGCTAAATTGATTGGCTTGTCAAACCTTTTCTAATGACTGTCGTAATGGGTCGTTGTTACAAAACAGATAGAAGGGCAAAAGCGATCGCCTCTGCTATAGCGTCAGTCGTTAAACTGGCTTTTGGCGACGTAGAGTTACCCCAAAAGACCTCTTTAAAGGAAATGCACTGGTTTGTTTGGTCTACTGTCTATTAGACCGATGGGGCTAAACCAGGGTTCACCAAACCTTTAGCAATGTGCTGGAGAAATCAACAAGAGTTCTTACAACACTTTAGGGCTAGGCTTAGGCACCTGCTGGCTCAATCCACAGCAACGCGATCGACCCAATCGGGCAAGTTTGTAATCGATAAATCATCCGTCAAGCGAATCTTTAAGTCTTGGTAGAAGCTTTCTTGCTCTAGCTCGACTTTTGACTGCGCGGTTAAGAGCAGCAAGGCCCAAAAAACACCGACGCGATCGTGCCGTTGGCTCGCTGTCTCGGCATCTTCGTCGCCGTGGGCATGCACTTCACTCGTGCGAAACGCCTTCACCTCTGACCACAGCTCAAGCAGCAACTCAAAATCAAGCCACTGCTGCCCATCCGTTACGGTCTTCCAGTAGCTCGTCAAAAACTCAGCCAGCGCGGCGGCTAGCTCCGACAAGTTTTCTTGGTGTGCCAGTTGAGCGATCGCCCGAATTGCCTGTTGTCGCGACTGTTGCCGGGGGCGAGGCAACCGTTTGCTACGGCGATTGCCATCTTCTAAGGCTGTCGCGATCGTTTGGAGCTGGTCAATCAACTCTTTGAGGGTGACTCGTCGCTTTTGCGGAGGACGCGCCACTGCCCGCCGTTGCAATCGCCGCTCTAAAAAAGGAGGTAGCCCAACCTCAACGGCTTCTCCTTCCATCAGCTCAACGGCTTCGTCGATGACTGCATCGGCATCGGTATCAGTTTCATTTTGGGTCAAACTTTCTGCTTTGAGCAGCAGCAGCATTGACGCATACAAAAACGCTTGTCCCGATTGAGACAAGTTCGACTCATACGGCTCGCTCGAATTCTCAAAAGGATTTAGCTCGCTCAAAAAGCGATCAATCACATCTACGACTTTGACATCCCAAGGGTCGATCTCGCCCCGTTCTGCCATCTCAATCAGCAGGGCGATCGCATCTTGAGCGAGCGTAATGGGCATTTAAGCAGCCACCTAGCGAGGAGTTATCTTAACAAAATATATCGCTGCAACCCCGATCGCGCCCAATAGCACCAGAGGAACCCAGAGGCTCCAAAGATTGAGGGGGGTCAAAAAGTCGGAGGGAGCGATCGCCAATCTCACTAGTATGCTAACGCAGTCTGATCAGGGTGGACTTTCAGCCTATCAAGCAATTGCCATCACTTTACAAATTGAACTTCTGCACGAAGAATTATCCAGAAGTCTCACGGGAGTAGAGCAACAGTTGTTGAAATGATAATTCTTGCGAGGAGTGCCTCTTAAACCACGCGCAGGTCAAGTCATTGCCTCAGAGAGTTTGGTAAAAGCCGAGTGTTAGAGAAGTCAACTAAACGCCCTAACACTCACGCTCATTACCCTTAATCACACTTCAACCAGCACCCTACTGAACAAAAACCTCAGTCGCTTCTGCTTCTTTAGCATCGTCAGCCGGGGCCGCCGGGAGCAATCGCTGTTGCTCTTGAATTTCTGCCTTATAGCGAGCCACGTCTTCTTCGAGTTCTTGAATTCGCGTTTCGCGAACTCGCAGCTCTTTTCTGGTTTCAACCATTCGCTGAAGCTGTGACCAAACGCTAAAGACCCATGCAAAAACGGCTCCAACGCCCATAGCTAAGATCAGCTCGATCGATAGCGGAGCTTGAAATTGAACGCCCTCCGCAAAACGAATCGGGGCCGACTCTGTATTCTCAATACCAAACAGCATGAGAGCCAGACAAATCACAAAAATGATGACAAAGTTAATTTGGCGCATGGTGCCTTCCCAAGCTCCTCAACTAAGGGGACAGTAGATCGGGAGTGTGCAAACGACCCTTACCCAATCACTGATTCAATTTGTAGCAAAGTACGTCGCAAAATGTTGCTAAGTGAACGATTGATTTCACTTAAGTTTTGTGGAGTAATGATTCCACAAATTGCTCAATCCTAATGGTTATTTGCCTTTAAGCAGACGTGAAACCGCTGATTAGATTTCTCTATTGTTTTCGGGTTGACTTTTGGCCACCGCATCTTTTGTCAGCATTCGATTGTTCTCAGCGTTGTAAATCGCGTCTAACGTGCCCTTGACCGTACCTGCGATCGGCACCGCTACGATGATGCCGAGAAAACCCGCGATCTGTAATCCGGCGAGCAAGGCAACAAAGATCCAGATCGGGTTTAGGCCAGTAAAGTTACCCATCATGCGCGGAGCCAACACGTTATCGCGAATTTGCTGCAAGATCACCGCCACGATCGCGACTTCAACCGCTAACCCAACATTTTGCAAGGCCAGTAACAAGCAGACGAGTCCGATCCCCAAACTTGCCCCTACCAGCGGCACCAGCTCTGCCACCCCAATCACCAACGCAAATAGAATCGCAAATGGCACATTGCGAACTAGAAAGTAAAACAGCAGCACAACCCCCATAAAACCAGCCAGCAAAATTTGGCAAATAAAGAAGTTGTGGAAGTTAAGCCGCAACGACTCGCTAAAGGGCAAACGAATGCGATTGGGGAGGAGGTTAATCAGCCCGTACCAGAGGCGATCGCCATAAAGCAGCATGTAAGACGACAGCACCAGCACCAAAATCGTGTTGATGAAACCAGAAAGGGTTGCAACCGCCAAGTTCAGCGTTTCGCGGATCAGGGTTTGGAGTTGCGTTTCGAGTTGGGTGCTGAGCCGATCGCCAATGTCCCGTAAGCTGATCGACAAGTTGCGATCGCGTGCCCATTGGTCGAGTGCAGCGAGGTTCGTCTGGCTGACCCCCAACCAATCAGGAATTCGTTTGAGTAATTGGTTGGTCTGATCGATCAGCAGCGGCACCAGCAACAGCAGCAAAATCGCTAAAACGGTGCAGGTGATCATTAAAACAAGCGCTACAGCTTGGGTGCGCGTCATCCGACTGCGCTGAAAAGCTCGCACTGGATAGTTGAGCAAAAACGCCACCATTGCCGCGATCGCAAACAGCGTAATCACAGGCTCAAAGTAGCGGTAAACCTGGCTGAGCAGCCACACATTCAACGCCACAATTGGACCCAAAAGTCCCCAAATGAGTAGGCGCTGTAAGTTGGCTAAGTTCATTGGGTGTTCGTTGACGAAAGAGAGGAACGAGATGCCATTGATTCTGGCATAGTTGTCGGGTAACGCAGGTAATAGCCAAGCGCAACGATCGCCCCAATTACAATCGCACCCAACCCAATCGGATTCGGCATCCAAAAGGCGACATCGAGATGATTTTCTTCACCCGGAAGCAGTTGCCAGTTTAGCTGCCTCCCTTGCTGCTGCAGGTTAGGTTGCTGCTTGGGGGCAAGCACTTTTACATTCCACGGGGTGTCGAGGTGAAAGGTCAGGTTAATTAAACTACCAGGACTGAAAAGCAACTGCCCAGTTGAGCCTGTCAAACCCAGGTTGCGTAAGTCCACATCATAGCTAAGGCGAGTGCGCTCAAGCAGCAAAAAATTATTGCGTCGCACCGCCAACTGGGTCGGGATCGTAGGGAAATCGCTGAGTGCTAGAGCCAGCTTGGCCTGCGGCTTAAAAAAACGATTAAATTTTTGCTCTAGATCAATCGCATCCCGAAAGGGAATCGAAATGAGTAGCGTTTGGTTAGGGAGTTGTTTGACACTGCCACCGACGCTTTGCGTTTGTTGCGCGATCGCCTTTTGCAATTGCTTCACCGTCATATTGCTGAGGCTGAGCAACCGTTCCCCCAGGTAAATGCGCTGTGTGATCACACCCTGGCTGGGGCTATCAAAGCGAATGCCCAGATCCGACTCGGCACAACCCGACAGCCCAATTGCCAACACCGCAATCAGGCAAACCAGCCGCAATTGAGCCGCACGAGCGACCCGACCGAGCGATCGCAGTTGTTGAAAGAGCTGAGGCCAAAAATTGACAATCATGGTGGTTGAGTACGAGTTGTAGGAGATGATAGCCCGTCTGGAACTAATCGTGGAGTGCCACCTCAGCGCCAGACACAACCAAAATTTACTGTCGCCATTTTACAGGGGTGGCTCATGTCTGACTCAGCCAGAACAGACCACTCAAGATCAGAGCCACTAACCCAAGGGCAACCCAAACAAATTGATTGTCGCGGGTGTTGACCAGGTTTGGGTCGGGTGGCTCTGGCAGGGTAAAGGGTTTTGGCTCAGCCGGACGACGCGGCTTTGCGTTGGTATAGCGGGAAGTCGCGATGCCTGCCTGGTCATTTTCTGACAAGTTGGATAAGTCAGGGATCTCAGTTAACCATTCAGGTCGCATCTTGAGCTTGGGTGCTTCCAAAATGTAGAGCAGGCGCTTACCCTGTTTGCGTGTCTGATAATCGGCATGTCGCACGAGCAGACGACACAGATCTAAGGCTTGCGATTGCTCACCAGCGGCTTCATAGGCTGTGACGAGCCAGATCTGAATTTCGCCACCAAAACGGGTCGCCGGATTAACCAATGCCTTAGCTTGCTCTAACTGTTGCACCGACTGACGATAATCTCCCCGCTCAAAAGCGAGTTTGCCAGCTTGGAGATACTGCCGCGCTTGCTCACGCGAGTCAGCAGTAGAAGGTTGATTAGGGGGTTCAGTTGAACTGCTCACGAAACTCTTAAGGGCGGCTGATAACGTTGCTTATTTTCCCATGTTGCTTCAGGCAAGGAGATATGGCTAGAGACTGAGTTGAGAAAAACGATCGCGCAGAAATGACTCAATCCAGACCAGTGGTATCAATTGGCACTTCGCTGTTCCTGCTGGCTCACCACAGCAAGAGCCACTTTACGTCAAAATCTGGTTTTACTCTGACCTGCTAAACCAATTTCTGTCCTACCTTTCAGCCTTTTTGTCAAAAATTGCGCTAGTTTGAAAGTAAAGCAATAATCGGCGGGGCTGTCTACCGAAGCGATTGATTATCCTTCATTGATAGGAGATTCAAAATGGCACGATCACGCCTGTTTTCATTCACCACCCTGGGAGTTGCGATCGCCACTGCCCTGACAAGTTTGCTGCTATTTGAGGCTGCGCCTGCGGAAGCAAGACCGGGTCGCAGAAACAGCGGTAATTCTAACTACAACAGCGGCAATCTCAGGTATCGCAATCGGTATCGGCAGAATCCCAGAGTGATTATTGCTCCGTCTGGGTATGGTTACGGCTATCCCTCCGGGTATTACGGGGGTAGCTCGCTATCGGTTCAGTCGGGTGGGCTATCGATTACAATCGGCAACTCGCCCATTTATCGGCGCGGCTACAATCGTTATCCTTATCGCTACCCGTATAAAGGACATGGGATTTACTCACCCTTCCCGGTAATTGTACGGCCAACAATTATCAACCCTTCCTATAACTATCCCAATTACAACCCCAACTACTACCCCAATCAAAACCCCAACTACTATCCCAGCTATCCTGAAGCGGAGTATCCTGCGCCCCCCAGCACAATCAACTCCAACGGAAACGCAGTGGGGCCAGGGAGAGGGCCATCTGGGTCAATGATTCAAGCACCTTTTGGCGTGCAGATCCGTTAACTGTTGGCGATTTCCAAGAGGGTCACTTCCCAAACCAGGCGAGGTTGCACGTTACGTCTGAGCGAGGTAGCCGCTTTTTCTAACGCGTCTAAACAGGTGCGCGACAAGGTATGACTGGGATCAGTTTGTTGCAGAGCTTGCTGCCAGTAAATCGTTTGCAGGTAATGAACCAACCAAAGCTGGCTCTCTAGTTCTAATGCCCGATCAACTTGACGACCCAACTCTAACGCTTGACGCGGGGTGCGGGGGCGATTACTCAGTGCCGTCAGCAACTCTGGGGGAATGGTTTGGAGCTGTTGCCAGTGGGCGATCGCTGCACCGGGACTGCCCTGAGCCAGTTGGAGGATTTCGGGATAGTTTAAGATCTCGGCCTGTCCACAGCGTTCTAGAATCTGTCCCATTTGTGCGGTGTTCAGCCGATAAAACGGGATCCGTTGACACCGAGACACCAGCGTTGGCAATAAAGCGTCAATGCTGGGTGCCAGCAGCATCAGGGTCGCTTTACCCGGTTCCTCCAGGGTTTTCAACAATGCATTGGCAGAGGCCTCCTGCATAGCTTCTGCTTGCTCAATGATCACGACGGAACGGGATGCCTGCATGGGTGCCCGCCCTAAAAACTGAGCGATCTCACGCACCTGCTCTAGCCGGATCAACGGTGGCGTTTTGCGCTTAACCCCCGCTGCGATCGCCTCGGCTGGTGTCAGGCGCTTACCCTGGTGCAGATAGGTTGGCTCGACCCACAACACATCGGGATGGTTGCGCCCCAATGTCGAATTAGTCAAAAGTTGCAGAAAACAGGTTGCCGCGAGCGATCGCCCAACCCCATCCGGGCCTGCAAAGAGGTAGGCCGGAGCCACGCGATCGCGCTTCACAGCCTGAGTCAACAGCTCAACGGCGGGATCTTGCCCGATTAAATCGGCAAAAACGGTGTTCTGCGAGGTCAGCAACAATTTAATTTCCTCGATTTGTGCGATGCGTCCAAACGTGAGAGCAATCTTCCCCTCTGGCCGCTAGGCAAATTAAAAGCACGATAACTAGCTCAAAAGGCAATTTTGCTCTATCTCTATAATGAGTGCAGTTGTTTTAGTTTGTGCATGTCCTTACCGCTCCCTCCCGGAAATCGCAGTTTACCCATTCTCGGTGAAACGCTTGACCTGCTGTTTGACCCCGACTTTGCGCGAAAACGGTACGAGAAATATGGTCCTATTTTTCGCACATCGTTGTTGGGTCGTCCGACTGTGTTTTTAGTCGGCACCGAAGCCGCTGAGTTTCTGCTGTCTACCGGGATGGATCACTTTAATTGGCGCGATGGCTGGCCCTCGACGTTTAAGCGCTTGCTGGGGCGATCGCTGTTTGTGCAAGAAGGGGAAGAACATCGCCGCAACCGTAAGCTAATGATGCCCGCTTTTCATGGCGCTGCGTTAGCTGGCTATGTCGAGACAATGGAGCAACTGACCCTCCGTTATTTGAAGCAGTGGGAAAGCTTGGGCGAGTTTGTCTGGTATGACGAGTTAAAGCAACTCACGTTTGAGATTGCCAGCCAAATCTTTTTAGGCAGTAACCCCGGCAGCGAAACCGAAACGCTGAGTCGGCAGTTCACGACTCTAACCGGTGGTCTCTTTGGCTTAGGACTTTTACCCGCGCTTAAAGCTCGCAAACAAATTTTGCAACACCTCACGCAGGTGATTGAAGCACGTCAGCAAGCCCCTACCCAAGACGCCTTGAGTTTGTTGATTCAAGCGGAGGATGAAGCGGGCGATCGCCTGTCGCTCGAAGAGATTCGAGACCAGGCCTTGTTGCTGTTGTTTGCCGGACATGAGACCACAACCGCGATGTTGACCTGGGCTTGTCTAGAGTTGGCGCGGCATCCCGCTGTGTGGGCGATCGCCCAGGCCGAGCAAGCCCAATTTGCTGATGCGGAGCATGTCACCCTGGAGCAACTCGGTAAAATGCCCTATCTCGAGCAGGTATTGAGCGAGGTTGAACGGATGCACCCACCCGTAGCAGGAGGGTTCCGCGCGGTGATCAAGCCGTTTGACTTCAACGGTTATCACGTTCCGGCAGGGTGGATGGCTCAATACTCGATTTTGCTGACCCATCAGTTGCCAGAGGTTTATTCCCATCCTGAGAAATTTGACCCAGATCGGTTTAGCCCTGAGCGTCAGGAAGCCAAACGCAAACCCTTCAGCTTAATTGGGTTTGGCGGTGGCCCCCGCATCTGTTTGGGACTAGCATTTGCCAAATTAGAAATGAAAATCATTCTGGCGCATTTACTGCGTCACTACACCTGGGCGATCGCGCCAGGTCAAAACCTTGATCCTGTAGTCGTTCCGACCCGCCGACCCAAGGATGGCTTCCGGGTTCGTTTTGCAGCAAAGCGCAAGCCTGAGCAACTGACGCTACACTGAGCAGAAAAATCGCAAGCAGCGTTTGATTTCAACTCTCTGCGTAAAATAGGGAAGCATTTTAGGGTTTTGGCATGAAGGCATTTGTAACAGGGGCAAGCGGATTTACAGCCTCCCATCTGGTGCAGGCGTTAGAGCAGCAGGGCCACTCAGTAATTGGACTGGTGCGTAAAACCAGCAACCTGGCTCGACTGAAGGACTGTAAAGTGGAGCTGGTCTACGGCGACTTGTGCGATCGCGCTTTGCTTGAGCAGGTCATGCAGGGGGTGGATGCCGTCTTTCACGTTGCGGCCTATGTCGAGATTGGCCTGGTCAATGCCGCCGAGATGGAGCGGGTGAATGTCGAGGGCACGCGCACTGTGCTAGAGGCGGCGCGGACGGCGGGAGTGCCAAAGTTTGTCTATTGCAGCACAATTGGCGTTTTGGGCGATACCAAGGGCAAGGTTGTAGACGAAACCTTTCAACGTGAGCAGCAAGGCTTTTCGTCAGCCTATGATCGCACCAAATATCTGGCTCAACAACTGGTTGACCAAGCGGCGGCTGAGGGCTATCACACGGTTAGCGTGCTACCTTCTGGCATTTTTGGAGCGGATGATCCCCACTTTGGTCCAGCACTCAAACAATTCTTTAAGGGAAGTCTCAAAGTTTGGGCAGGTGGGCAGCGCATCACCGGAGTGGTGCATGTCGATGACTTGGCGCAGTTATTAATTTTGGCAGCAGAAAAAGGGCAACGGGGGGCGTGGTACATTGCTTCAACAGGAGACATGACCACCCAACAAATGTTTGAGATTCTCAGCCAGGAAACGGGGGTGCCCGTGCCAAAGGAAGCACCCGAAGCACTGGTTCGCTTGGCAGGCAACATTCTTGACGTAGTGGGGCGAGTCACAGGGTGGCAACCACCGCTCAGCCGTGAACGGGTGCATTATGTCTACGATCGCAACGTCCGGGTTGACGCCAGCAAAGCGCGGCGAGAGTTGGGCTGGCAACCGCGCTCTGTCGAAGCAACAATTCGTCAACTGGTGTCAAGTTAAGAACCAGCCACATTGACCATTACGCCTGGGTCAACTAAGGCGGCAACCTTATCGAGGAGTCGTTCGGGCTGAGCGATCGCCTCTTTAATGCAGTCGTCTGCCCCTGCTGCAAGCCAGGGACGAGAAGCCTCTTCGGGGTGTAACAGCATCAGCACGCGCAAATTTTCGTTGGGCAGTGCCGTTTGCAACTCGTGCAAAATCTCGCGCGAATCGGTGCGGGTCAATTGGCTGCTCAACAGCACCAGTGACGGTTGCAAAATTTTGAGCTGAGGCACGACTGCGATCGCATCCACCATCCAAACAATTTGATATCCGGCAGTGGTGAGCAAATCACAAATCAGGTCGGCTTGGGCTTCGTCATCCTCTACAAGGGCAACTCGACCACGCCGCGCATCCAGAGCGCAGGCGGGTGCTGCTGGCAGCTCCTCATCTCGTTCACGGGCTACCTGCTCCGGCAACCAAACGGTAAAGGTTGACCCTGCATTCACCGCCGACTCAACCTCAATCCATCCCCCGTGCAGGTCAATCAATTGCTTTGTCAAGGCCAGCCCTAAGCCCAGGCCCTCGTAACTGCGCTGGGTTGACATATCCAACTGTTGAAACTTGCGAAACAGGAGCGATCGCTGCTCTTCTGAGATACCAATCCCGGTATCTTCTACCTGAAACACCGCCGTGCCACTTTCACGCCACAGGCGCAACGTCACTCGCCCCTGTTCGGGGGTGAATTTAATCGCATTACTCAACAGGTTGAGCAAAATTTGCCGTACGCGCCGTGGGTCGGCACAAAACGTGTCAGTTGATGCGGTCAGATTATCCGAATACAAAGGCTCCAGACGGTTTTCAAACTCCAGCGTAATTTTGCGGCGGGTGGCCGTGTCTTGACACGCTTTGATAATGTCTTGCACCGTTTGCTGTAGCGAAAAGGGTTGCAGTTGCAAGATCGCACGGCCCGCCTCGACATCCGAGATTTCTAAAATATCGTTGACCAGTTGCAGCAGATGTTCACCACTGCTCTGAATGGTTTTGAGATACTTAGAAATTTGCGCCGGAGAAATGGGTGGATTGACCCCTTCCTTGCTTTGAATGCGCAGCAGTGTATTGGTCATGCCAATAATACAGGTGAGCGGAGTACGTAACTCATGGCTCATCGTAGCCAAAAACTCACTCTTGGCTAGACTGGCAGCCTGAGCCGCTTCTAGCGCATCGTAGAGGTCTTGAGTTCGCTGGTCGGCAAATTTTTCGAGCAGATGCTTTTGCTGTTGTAACTGGGCGTAGAGGTTGGCCTGATAGATGGCGATCGCCAATTGCTCTGCCACTTGCTGCAAAAACGTTTGCTCAGAAGGCTGCCACTGGCGTGGTGCAGATTGATGGGCAATGAGTAGCCCCCATAATTCTTCCTGCACCGTAATGGGAATTACCATCTTGGCGCGGACTTTCACTTTTCGCAGCAGCGCCATCAGACAGGGGGAACTGCTCAGCGTTGCCTCAATATCTGCGATCGCCAAAACCTGGCCCTTCCGGTACTTTTCTCGGTAGTTCCGGTCTTCGACAAAGCAATGCACCCCTTCAGCAAAATCAATTACCGTGGGCAGCGACAAATCCCGCCGGGCTTCATGGCTGATGCGACCAAACTCAATGTCAGACAGCTCATTCTCAAGCGCAGCAGATTTTTCTAACTCGCTTAAAGCCACTTGATTAATCTCGTAGATAACGACTCGATCAGCCTGCAAGACCTGACGCACTTGCTGCACAGTTGTACTCAAAATTTGACTCAGCTCATGGCTCTGCCGAATTTGAGTCGTTACTTGGTTGAGAATCTGGGCTTGTTCTTCC
Source organism: Leptolyngbyaceae cyanobacterium M33_DOE_097 (assembly GCA_015296075.1). Lineage (GTDB taxonomy): Bacteria > Cyanobacteriota > Cyanobacteriia > Leptolyngbyales > Leptolyngbyaceae > DSRU01. The sequence continues at coordinate 12,575 of DVDV01000094.1, forward strand.
TGTTGTCGATCTCGATATGGCACCCAGGGTAATGCCTCGGATGCCTGACTCTGGGCCATTAGGGGTAACAGTTGGGCAGCCAGTGCCGCCTGAAGCTGGCTGTCACCTGGTTGCAAAAGGGATTGGGCTTGCTCTAAGGCATTGGCCATTTGAGCCGAAACAGGTGTGGACTGAGCCAAAGCTTCAATGAAATCCGCGATCGCCGTTGGCTCACAGGTCAAAGACACTATCGCTGCATCAGACCCCTCACTCTGCCTGGCTGATAAGATCAGCAAACCGCTGAATGCCGCAGACACAAACAGAATAAAGCGATCGGCTGGCAAGCCTTGACTTTCAGAAAAGTCAGCCTCAGTCAGCAAAACGCAAGGAGAATCGACAGATGCAACAAAATACTTAAACGCTTCGGCAACCTGGACGACAACACCAGATGACAGCGTGAAATTGAAGGAGAGGGCGCGATCGCTACTCATTCTAAAATTTGCTTTGCAGCCCTAAGTGCAATGATTTAGAAAACATTGGGTAAAGAAAATGACGCAGGCTAACCGCGCCTGACGCCTGTAATAAAAAATCCCAAAGCGTGTTTATACCGGGTGAGGATTGAGTAAAAACCATTAAAAAGGATTGATCTTATAGAGTAATGCATTCAGGTTGTGAATAGCAGCAAATCGCGAATTGATTGCTACTTCCTATTTTGTAGAATTGAGCGCACAAATTGCCAATTTAAACCTAAAAACTTTTGTGTCAATCCTCCGGCATAGCGATTCTATTTGGATTGTGAAACGGTTTCCGTCGAAAATTTCACAACACTGCGCTCATTTCACAAATCATCTGGGCCTGCTATAGATATGAAATCATCGTCTGGATCGGAGTGGCCCTGAGCCGCAGTAACACCATCGTTTCCCCGTCAAACTCTTCTTCTGCATGACTGATTTTTTGCATCCTTACCCCCCGTTACAGCGTGGCACCCTCATCAAACGCTATAAGCGCTTTTTTGCCGACATCTTACTAGACTCAGGTGAGACCGTAACGGCTCACTGCCCCAACACCGGCCCCATGACGGGTGTTTGCATTCCAGGCAGCCCGGTGTGGGTGTCAGAAAGCGACAATCCCAAACGCAAGTTGCGCTACACCTGGGAAATTATTGAGGTCAATGATAACCAACCAACCCTCGTAGGGGTAAATACGGGTTTGCCAAATCGTGTGGTTTATCAGGCATTGAAACAGCAGGCGATCGCAGAGTTGAGTGGCTACCAAGAAATTCGCATGGAGGTACCCTATGGCCGCGATCGCAAAAGCCGGATCGACTTTCTGCTTAGTGGGGGCGATCGGCCCATCTACGTTGAAGTGAAAAATACAACCTGGGTGCAGGGGCCACTGGCACTGTTCCCCGATACGGTGACAACACGGGGCCAAAAACACTTGCAAGAGCTGACCGACCTTGTTCCCGCAGCACGGGCGGTGATGCTCTACTTTATCAACCGAGACGATTGCCCTGAGTTTGCCCCTGGCGACTCGGCCGATGTGCAATATGGCAAATTGTTTCGGGCGGCGATCTCGGCAGGGGTTGAAGTGCTGCCCTGTCGCTTTAGCGTCTCGCCTGAAGGCGTGCGTTATCGAGGTTTAGCACAGCTCAAACTGTAAAGCTGCGCCTCATCAAAAAATTAAGTTCACAAATTTCAATCTAGAGTAAGATACGCGATGGGATGTTTTCTCTCCGTTGGCTGAGACGTGTGGACTTCTTAAAGCGTCCGGATGGTTGGTCAATCAAGAGGGAAACAGCAACTAGGAGTCACAAACTCTGCTCTAACCAAACGTTTTTGATGCTTGTTGAGGAGTGAATGCATGCCACAACTGCAATCTCACCAGATTCGTTGGAACCGTTTTCGTCCAGTTCGAATCTTGCTGATGATAGGGGTTGGTCTTCTAACCGCGATCGCATTTGCTGCCTATCACTCGCCAACCGTTGCAAGTGAAGCGGGTACAAAAGTCGCAATGGGGGCTGGCTGGCGAGGGGCTTCTTTCCCAGTTGAAAATTTTGTTGCTTATACATCGCCCTTTGGCTATCGTCAATCGCCCGACGGCAGCACCAAGCAAGAGTTTCACCGGGGGCTAGATATGGCCGCTCCCCAGGGGAGCTACATCCGCAACTGGTGGACGGGGCGTGTCGTTGAAGTGTCTGACAACACAGCCTGTGGTACGTCGGTCACTATCCAATCCGGTGAATGGCAACATACCTACTGCCACATGGAAGGTCGGGTTGAAACATCCAGCGGGCAACGCTACATGATTGACCGCTCTGGCGGGGTTCAGATTTTTGAGGGGCAAGCTGTGCCAGCTGGTAGCCGCATTGGTCGCGTCGGCATGACGGGCCGCACGACTGGGCCACACCTCCACTGGGGCTTGAAATACAGCGGTCAGTGGGTTGACCCTGCTCTCGTTTTACGTGCAATGTATGCCGAGCAGAAAAGTAATGGTTCTGTTTCGGTGCGGCCAGAGTAGTCGTGAACTAGCACTGGATGGGTGGTTGGGCTGAAATCCAGAAAATACAGAATGCAGAAAATGGGAGCGATTCATCCTCGGATGGATCGTTCCTGTTTTATGTGCAACAGCAATCTCAAGCTTGGCTACAGAAAGCACTTAGGACAGCCGATCGCAGTTTTACTGCAACCACCTGCATTCTCTTGCTTGCAAAAGGTGTCCATCTGTCAATCCAGATGCCAGGGGCACTATTTTGACTCTAGTTGCAACCGTTCGCCTGACTGAATCCGCCAGAGATTTGCATAGATGCCATTTTGGGCAAGCAACTCTGAATGGGTGCCCTGCTCAACCAGCTTGCCGTACTCCATGACATAAATGCGGTCGGCATGACGAATGGTTGAGAGGCGGTGGGCGATCGCGATCGTTGTCCGATTTTGGGTGATGTACTCCAACGATTTTTGAATCGCCGCTTCCGTTTCGTTATCAACGGCAGAGGTGGCTTCATCCAGAATCAGAATGGGTGGATCTTTCAGTAATGCCCGTGAGATCGCAAGCCGCTGGCGTTGTCCGCCAGAAAGCTTCTGCCCACGTTCGCCCACAATCGTGTCGTAGCCATTGGGTAACTGGGTAATAAATTCGTGCGCTTCGGCTAACTTTGCGGCATGCACAATATCGGTTGGAGCGGCATCAAAACTGCCATAGGCAATATTTTCGGCAACTGTGCCATGAAACAGAAAAACATCCTGACTGACCCACCCAATACAACGCCGTAAATCGCGCAAATTCAGCTCACGGATATCGGTGCCATCTAGCGTGATTTGTCCCGATTGGATTTCGTAAAACCGCAGCAGGAGCTTGACCAGCGTACTCTTGCCCGATCCGGTTGAGCCAACGATCGCGATCGTCTTTCCAGCCGGGATGCTCAGCGATAGATGCTCAATCGCGGGGGCACGATTTGTATAAGCAAAGGTAATATCTTTCAGTTCAATCGCCCCCTGCACCTGAGCCATCGGTAGAGAAGTTGTGCCCGTGCGAATCGCGATTGGAGTATCGAGCAAATTCATCACTCGGTTAGTTGATGCCATCGCCCGTTGATATTGGTCGAGGGTTTGCCCCAAACTGGTGAGCGGCCATAATAGCCGTTGGGTGATAAACACCATAAAACTATAGGTGCCAACCGCGAGTCTGCCATTCAGCACTTCTTGCCCACCCAAAAACAGCGTGGCTGTAAACCCCACCAAAATGACCATGCGAATTAAGGGAACAAACGCTGCGCTCATGGCGATCGCCCGTCGGTTACTGCGCCGATAAGCTTCACTGTCTCCTGCAACGCGATCGCGCTCATAATCTTCGGCGGTAAAGCTCTTGATCGTTGCGATCCCCGTCAGATTGTTGGCTAACCGACTGTTGACCAGACTGGCTTGTTCGCGCACATCGGCATAGCGGGGAGCCAACCGCCGTTGAAACGCAAAAGAACCCCACAGAATAAAAGGCATTGGCAACATCGCCAACCAAGCCACACTGGGAGCCAAAACAAAAAATGCCGCTCCAATTACCAACACGGTCGTCGTCACCTGCAACACTTCATTCGCACCGTGATCTAAAAACCGTTCGAGTTGGTTAATGTCGTCATTGAGAATCGCCAACAACCCGCCTGTGCTACGTTCTTCAAAAAAGCCCATCTCCAACTCTTGCAGGTGCATATAGGCATCAAGCCTTAACTCGTGCTGCACCGTTTGCGCTAAGTTGCGCCAGAGGCGGTCGTAGGCGTATTGAAAGACCGATTCTAAACCCCATACAACAAACGTGAGTATGGATAAAACCAGTAATTGCAGCGTTAGATCCGGGATGCCCCAGTTCGCGAGCAGGGAATTTTTGCGGTTGACAACCACATCCACGGCAAGACCGATCAAAACCGGAGGTGCCAGGTCGAACACTTTATTCAAAATGGAGCAGGCGATCGCGGCCCAAACTTGCTGGCGATGCTTGCGACTGTAGCGGAATAACCGAACGAAAGGATGCGGTGCAGAATCACTGGTGGTAGAACGACCCATGGGAACCATCTCAAATAAAGACGACGCTAGCGAAAAAAAAGGACTGTTTGCTTAAGCTTGCTGGTTCGCTTGAATGGCCAAAAAAGCCATTTGAGCCGCTGCTTGCTCAGCCGCTTTGATCGATCGCCCGGTACCACTGCCAAGACGCTGATCCATAAACCAGACTTCAGCAGCAAAGCGATCGCTGGCCATTGCAGCGCCTACCTCTTGCACCCGGTACTCTGGCAACGCTTTGTAATGGGCTTGAGTCCACTCTTGCAGCGCCGCTTTGTAGTTTTGCAAGGCAGGGTCACTACGAATGGTGGCAATTTGCTCAGCTAAATGTTGATCTAACCAGGGGCGCACTAACTCTAGAGTATGAGTGCTTAGATACAACGCCCCTAACATTGCTTCAAACGACTCGGCTAACAGTGACTCACGCGCGTTTTCATCTTTACGGGCACTCTCAGCAATCACAAGATAGCGATCTAGATTGTAACGACTGGCCCACTGAGCTAACGTGCGATCGCTGACCAACATAGCCCGCAGAGCTGAATACTCACCCACCGACAAGTCACGATGGTTCTCAAATAAATACTCGGCAACCGTCATCCGAATCACCGCGTCGCCAACAAACTCTAGTTGCTCATAGTTCTCAGTGGGGGAGGCCGTCGAATGCACTAATGCCAAATCGAGCAGTTCCCAATGAATTCGCTCAGCACCCACTTTTTCTAGCCCTAAGCGGCGTACCAGTTCTTGCAATTGTCGCTGGCGGGGAAGGTAAGACAACTCTGCCACAGTTCTCGAAACGGATTAACTATCATGGCTAGTCTGACATACCAGACCGGACTACCGCAAAATTGCTAGCAAGAAGTCGCTTAAACAACCAGCGAGTGGCTCAGTAGATAATCTTAAGAGCTTCAACGCCAAATTCTATCACTCCCTAAACTGCCCCTATTTATGAATAGTGCAGCATCCAACAGGGGCAGACAGTCCTCTGCATCAAAATCAGCACAATGTATGCCTCTTAGCTGATACCACCAATTCGTCAAAAAATAGCCTTCTAGATTGGGGATGTCTTTTTAGTTTTGGGTCTTTAGGTCTACTCGTAACTTTCTACCTTCAGATTTGCCAAAGCTTTGAAAATGGCTATAGCCTGACGGTATTATGCCATTCTTAACCGCCTCAGCTACGTCTCGGTTGGCTAACAGATAAGCCTGTTCATCAAAATTCTCTTCTGTTGCTAATTCTTCTTTCACGATTCCGATATAGTCGCCATTGTTGGCGATATCAGCCAACGCATTATCTAAATCGTGATAGCAGAGGACTCCTTCAGCGAAGTAGTGACAAACCAAACTTTTTCGGGTGATTTCTGGATTGTTGACTGGGCTACCGCCGTGTAGCAGGTTATGGTGCCAAATTAAAACGTCGCCTTTATTTGCAGTGAAGAAACTGGGTTTCAGTTCCTTTGTACGTATCAAGTCCTGCACCATTTTTTCATATTTCTCGATATAGACGCGTCGGCCAAGTCTTTTATGATCACCTATGCCAATGCCAGCAGCCTCCGACAATAGGTATGGCAATTTATGACTACCAGGGTAAAAAACTAAAGGACCTGAGTCGGGATGAATGTCTTCCAAGGCAATCCATGCGGCTGCAAGAAACCCCAGAGGAAATGTTGTCATATGAATGGCATCAGAGTGGGCGGGCTGCTCTGAGCCATAGAAGGAAGGGATAGTTTGGTAAGGGATGCAAGGTTTACCCAGCAGCAGATCAATTAGGTTGACGATCTTCGGATGATGCAAAAGACCGTGCATGCCCATGACCCATTTGTGGACATTGCCAGTACGCCCCCAAGTTGGGTCAAACTTGTCGGGTTGAGCGGGGAGGTTGAAAGGATTGCTCTCCTGCCAAATGGTTACATAATCAAGCCAGGCCGCATCTGCTGTTTCAGGATCAATCAACCCTGGGATAACAACGTACCCATCCTGAGCAAATTTTCGACAGATATCTGCCTCTTCTCTTGTTAATTCTCCGGCTTGCAAACGACGTTCAATTTCAATTTCACAATCGTCTCGATCTAGCCAAGCTAAAGGCCCTGTTTGTGGGAAAAATTCACTGCGGTAAATGATATCTTCTGGAATTTGCGCGAAGTAGGGAGCAAATTCTGAGTCTTTGGTAGTGGGTCGATTGCCTGTCGGATTCTTTGGAGCGTGGAGTGGCTGTGAATCTTGGTCATGTTCAGAGCCTAAACTCCTGGTTGACTGACAGAAGAGTTTGAGGATGAAACAAAGGCTGGAAGGGAAGGAGAGGCTGATCTATGCTGAGAAGTTACCACACCTAACAGCAAGAACAATGACTCCCACTTCCCGACTCTATGATGCGTTGAATGACT
>DVDV01000279.1 GCA_015296075.1 Leptolyngbyaceae cyanobacterium M33_DOE_097
AAAGCAGGCTATACACTAATCCTTGGGCGTGTTGAACAATGGTTTCCATAACCGTTCAATTGAATTTTGATTACGCCCTTTCTTTCAGATTTTTCCTTCTTTGGCAACCCCTTACTGACACTGGTGCAAGATCTCAGTTAACGCTGGTATCAGCAGATTTGTTTAGAACATTACCAACTCTCGCTAATTGCGCTGAAACGTTGTCTTCGATAGAACAGATGCAGCCAGCCATGGAACGGCAGTGGCGGCAACTTCAGCAGCAAACGACCTATCCGTGGGGAGAAGTGCGTCCATTTGGGACACTGATTGGCGATCGCATTACACTGACTCCAGAATTTGATCGCTTAACCGGCTCACAAAAACGGCAGGTGATTCAGGCAGTCTTTGCATATACGTTAACACCCGAAGAACAACAGGCACTCACTGGCTCGATCGGGGTTGGGCCTTACGAGATCTATGCCAGCGATGGCCGCAGGATTCATCAGGCTTCTGCTTGTCATGATTTGACTACGCTAACGGAGAAAGCAAGATATTCGTACTCTTATAATTTTGATGCCGCTTCTACTCCTCGATCAGAACTAGAAACAGAACTGCGCAATGCAGGTCGTCCAGCCGGGCGAACTGTACGGTTTCCAATCTCAGCAGAACAAGAACGAAAGACTCGGCTGAAATTTTGGAAGGCGATCGGTTATGACCAATCAGAAAGTGGTTGGTGGATCGCTTGGGTGCCAGAAAATGGTTATTTTGAAGTCAATGCCCCTGTTGGTTATAGCCAGCAGCAGTTGCAGCGCTTTTGGCAAGTTGCTCCACAACAATATCGCTATGTTGTCGTCACAGCCGATGGAACATTTGTGCAAGAGCATCACTAACAAGTTAAGAACAGGAAGGAATAGTCAATTGTACAGTGACAAATAAAGGTTTTGTATAGCTTAGCGAGTGATCCACTGGAGAATCTCCTCCTGGCTAGGTCTGTAGCCTAATAATGTACTCACAAAACGATAGCGGAGACTTAGTCTGGTCGAACTGGGGTATGAAATAAACGTCATTGGAGCAGGGCGGCACGCTTAGTTTTTGCTTGCCACTTGCAATACTGATAGTTCATCTTAGAGAAGATTTTGAACCTATTTTGTTAAATTGTTTCATTCAGAACCAGGTAATAATTCTTGGTCAATCAGTTTTCTCTCAATAGCGATGACAACTGCTTGAGTGCGATCGCGCACATTTAGCTTCTGTAGAATGGCATGAACATGAACTCGCACTGTTCCAGGGGCAATGTACAATATTTCAGCAATCTCTTGATTCGTTTTGCCCTTCGCAATGAAAGCTAGAATTTCCTGTTCTCGCCGAGTCAGAACAGAAGCCGACCTATCTAAATCACTCGCTGGTGTAGCACTGGCGTTATTTTCAAAGGCGGCGCGAATTTCAGTTGTCGCAGCAGCATCCCACCAGGAAGCTCCGGCTGCAACTGATTGAATGGCAAGAATGAGCGTCTGTGATGGCGCACCCTTGAGGCAGTAGCCCTGTGCGCCAACCTCAATGATTCGATTAATCAATGCCTTCTGGGTATGAGAGGTCAGCACTAGAACTGGAAGATTCGGAGCTAATTGCCTGATCTGGCGACAGGCTTCAATTCCCCCCAGTCCTGGTAGCCCAATGTCGAGAACAACAATACTCAATGAATGACTTTTGACGATTTCGATCGCCGTTTCTCCATCTTCTGCTTCTGCCACAACTTCCAAGCTCGGTTCTCGCTCTAAACGCACTCGCAAGCCGAGACGGAAGAGTTCATCATCCTCAACCAGAAGAATTTTGAGTAGTGGAGATGCCATCTTAAACAGAAAGGGAAGGATTATATGGGAAGGTGGGGAGCCGAAAAGCAAAGATTGCTCCGGCAGGTGGTTGATTCTCTGCCCAAATTGTACCGCCGTGGGCTTCTACAATTTGTCGAGAAAGGTAAAGTCCTAAACCTGAACCTTTTGCCTGACGATCGCTCTGCCCTTGGTAGAACCGCTCAAACAGATGGGGAAGCTCATCAGGTTTAATACCTGCCCCACTGTCTTTCACCCTGACTGTTTGGTAGGAGTGCCCTGCTTCGAGAACAACTTCAACCCTTTCGCCACGGGGAGAGTGATTGATGGCATTCGTGAGTAGGTTTGCAATGACTCGTTGAAGTTGGAGAGTATCTCCCTTTACCCAAAGAAATTGGCGAAAGTCGGATGCTCCGTAATGGAGAGAAATGTGAACTCGGCGGCTCGCTGCCAAATCAACCATCGTTGCCTTAACTGCTTCAGCAATTTCAACAAGATCAACTGGAGCAAAATTAAGCTGTAATCCCTCATTGTCATTTCGGTAAATATCTAACAAAGTTTCCACCATTTGCAGGGTTGTTTTATGACTCCGCATCATAGTTGCCAAAACCCTCTGTTGCATGGGTTCAACCACACCGAAGCTTCCATGTTGAAAGGCTTTTAATGTTTCGATCGCTCCCAGGAGAGGAGTTTTTAGATCATGCGTTAGGGCTGAAGCAAAGTCCTCGCGGGTGCTGGCCAACTTTTCCTGTGCCTCTAGTTTTGCTTGCTGTTGTAGGACTGTTTGCTGATAGAGTCGATTGCGATCGCTCAGAACCCCCGTCACAACCAACGCCAGTGTTGCAATAAAACGACTGGCGATCGTAGGAGCCTGTACGGTTTCAATCCCTGATAACCAGACGTTTATCATGGTGAGAACGCAAGCAAATAGTGTGGCTTGAAAGGTCGTTTTGCGGCTCAAACGAGAACTCGCTAGTAGAATCGGCCCAATGTAGAGATAGCCAAACACGTAATCGGGTGGTGTTGAAAACTCCAGGGATAGAACCACAACAAAAAGCCCCACCACTAACCAGAATGTTCCTATATACCAGTTTCTTGAATAAGAAACATGTCGGAATCGCAGCATTTGGTTCCTCTGAAACAGAAAAGATGGTCGTTGAGCCAGTCCTGTCTTCAAAAGTCTAGCGATTTTCAAGTGAAACCACCTGAAAATAAGGCACAGTTTGCGTTCAGATACAAATTTATATTTGCAGGTATAGAACCTGTCTAAACACTCTCTAAACGCTTCCTAAACACTACCTCTTGCAGACTATACCAGCGATCCAAAAATTGCAGTAAACGCCACTCTATACCTTGTAATTTCTCAATTAGAGTCTCACCATCAATGAGTAGAGGCAGTTGAAAGGTTGAGTTGTTACTCCCTGATCTATAACGCGGTACTTAATGGCTCATCAATTAGCAATAGCCTATTCACTGATGTCGGAGTTAAATGACTCATGTTGCAAGGATGGATTCAAATTGCATTAACGTTGCTGATTATAGTGGCAATTCCGCCACTCTTCGGTCGCTACATGGCGCGGGTATTTATGAGACAGCACACCATTCTTGACCCGGTTGCAATTCCTCTGGAGCGATCGATTTATAGGCTGAGCGGACTCCACTCACAAGAGAACATGACCGGATGGCAGTATGCGCGGGCAGTGCTATATAGCAATCTGGCGATGCTGGTGTTCATCTACCTGATCTTCATGTTTCAGGGAGTATTACCCTTTAATTCGACTGGATTGAGTGCGCCGTCCTGGGATCTGGCTCTGCATACGGCAATTTCCTTTGTCACGAATACGAATCAGCAGCACTATTCGGGCGAGACAACCTACAGCTATTTCAGCCAGTTCGCGGCTTTGGGGTTCATGATGTTCACCTCGGCAGCGACAGGAATTGCGGTGGCGATCGCCTTTATCCGAGGGCTAACAGGCAGACCGTTGGGTAACTTTTACGTCGATATGATCCAGTCCATTACGCGAATTCTGCTGCCCATTAGCATTACCGGTGCTATTGTCTTGATGGCAGCAGGGGTTCCAGAAACGCTTGCAGGTCCGGTGATCGTGCCGACTTTAGAAAATCCAGCGATTAGTCAGGCGATCGCACGCGGTCCCGTTGCTCACTTCGAGATTATTAAGGAATTGGGTGAAAACGGCGGTGGTTTCTTTGGGATCAACTCAGCACATCCGTTTGAGAACCCCAATGGTTTCACAAATCTGATTGAACTGGTTGCCATTCTTACTATTCCTGCATCATTGATTATCACCTATGGCATCTTTGCCAATAATCAGAAGCAAGCGTGGTTAGTTTTTAGCATTCCGTTTGCCATTCTGGTTGGATTTATTGTGATCACTGCGATCGGTGAGTATCAGGGCAATCCTGCGGTGAATGCTTTGTTAGGTGGTCAAGCTCCCAATCTAGAAGGCAAGGAGGTTCGCTTTGGTTGGGCGCAGTCTGCCTTATTTGCGGTGTTTACCACAGCAAGTATGTGCGGTGCGGTGAACAGCTTGCATGATTCCTTCATGCCGAATGGCGGCTTTGTTACGCTGTCCAATATGTTTCTCCAAATTGTCTTTGGTGGACAGGGAACGGGAACCGCGTATCTCTTCGCCTACTTGATTTTAGCGGTGTTTGTTACAGGATTGATGGTGGGACGCACGCCTGAATTTCTAGGACGCAAGATTGAGAAACGGGAAGTCGTCCTGGCAAGCTTCTTGATTCTGCTGGTTCACCCGATCGCCATTCTGATTCCTACTGCACTAGCCCTCGCCATTCCCGGTATATCCGGCATTAGTAATCCTGGTTTTCATGGGCTATCTCAGGTCGTTTACGAGTATGCTTCTGCTGCAGCGAACAATGGGTCTGGGTTTGAGGGACTTGGCGATGCAAGCATCTGGTGGAATTTAAGTACCAGCTTCAGCCTGTTAGCAGGGCGTTACATTCCGATTGTGGCATTACTTTTACTGGCAGATAGTATGTCGCGCAAACAACCTGTCCCGGCAACGGCTGGAACCCTACGAACAGATACAGGATTGTTTACCGGGGTAACGGCTGGCGTGATTTTGATTTTGGGCGCACTGACCTTTTTTCCTGCATTGGCATTAGGTCCAGTGGCAGAGGCTTTCCAAATTGTCAAAGGAATTGGGTAGGAGTTTTGAAGACTTATGAAAACTAGAAATGAATCTTTTCCATCTACATCCCCTCGCCCAATTCGGATTCCTAGTGGTCGTCGAGGCGATCGCAAACACACTCCAAAAGTCGATCGCAAAGGTCTCTATCAGCGAGCCATTCGAGAATCCTTTGTCAAATTGAATCCGCGTGTGGCGGTGCGAAACCCCGTCATGTCTGTGGTTTGGCTGGGTACGCTTGTCACTCTGCTGGTTACAATTAATCCCAACCTGTTTGGCACGGTTCAGGCAGATGTTGGACAGCAACGGCTACTTAATGGCATTATCACACTCATCTTGTTTTTCACCGTGCTGTTTGCCAATTTTGCCGAAGCAGTAGCAGAAGGTCGAGGCAAGGCACAGGCAGATGCACTGAAATCAACCCGTTCTGACACCGTTGCCCGGAAACTGCTGACCGATGGCACGATTCAGGAGGTCAACTCAACCGAATTGCGCCGCGGTGATCAGGTGAAAGTCGTAGCGGGGGACATGATTCCTGCGGATGGTGAAGTGATTCAAGGCATTGGTTCTGTCGATGAATCAGCGATTACCGGAGAGTCGGCTCCCGTGTTGAAACAGCCCGGTACAGATATTGCCAGTTCCGTTACCGGAGGGACTCGCCTACTTTCTGATGAATTAATTGTGCGGATTACTTCTGATCCAGGTCAGGGTTTTATCGATCGCATGATTTCTCTAGTAGAAGGAGCCGAACGCACCAAAACACCCAACGAAATTGCGCTGACGGTATTGTTGGCAGTGCTGACCCAGGTATTCTTGATTGTCGTTGCCACAACTCCCTCGATTTCGGGCTACATTGCTAGCTTTTTAGACAGTGTGGCAGGAGCGGCAACAGGCAACAGTTTACGGGCTGGAACTAGCATTGCCATTCTCATTTCTCTTCTGGTGGCACTGATTCCAACAACGATTGGTGGGCTATTGAGTGCGATCGGCATTGCGGGGATGGATCGGGTGGCTCAGTTCAATGTGATCGCTACTTCTGGACGCGCTGTAGAAGCCTGCGGCGATGTAAATACCTTAGTTCTGGATAAAACGGGCACGGTTACACTGGGAAATCGTTTGGCTGATGAGTTTATTCCCGTTAATGGTCACTCTGTTCAAGAGGTTGCTGATGTTTGTTTAGCAGCGAGTGTGTTTGATGAAACCCCAGAAGGGCGATCGATCGCCCAGTTAGCCCAAAAGCTAGGGGCAAGATTTGACTTGGATGGGCAAGCCGCAGAAGGAATTGAGTTTTCGGCTCGAACCCGTATGAGTGGAACTGACTTCGACAGTAAGGAGTACCGCAAAGGTGCGGTGGATGCGATTAAGGGCTTTGTCCGCTCTCGTGGTGGTCAAGTTCCTGTAACGCTGGATGAAGCTTACGAGCGTGTGTCTCACTTGGGTGGAACGCCTCTCGCCGTGTGTCAGGGCAATGAAATCTACGGTGTAATTTACCTTAAGGACATTGTGAAACCGGGACTGAGAGAACGGTTTGACCAGTTGCGGCGGATGGGGGTCAAAACTATTATGCTGACGGGAGACAACCGCATTACGGCCTCTGTGATTGCCAAAGAAGCGGGAGTCGATGACTTCATTGCTGAAGCTACACCTGAAGACAAAATTGATGTGATCCGCAGTGAGCAGGCGCAAGGCAAACTCGTTGCGATGACTGGAGACGGTACGAATGACGCACCCGCTCTGGCCCAGGCCAATGTCGGACTGGCGATGAACTCCGGCACGCAAGCCGCCAAAGAAGCCGCCAACATGGTGGATTTAGACTCTGATCCCACCAAATTGATCGACCTGGTGACAATCGGCAAACAACTCCTGATCACCCGTGGTGCATTGACCACTTTCTCCGTTGCCAATGACATTGCTAAATACTTTGCGATTATTCCCACAATCTTCGCGGCTGCCGGAATTGGTGCGCTCAACATCATGGGTTTGAAAAGTGCCCAGTCTGCGATCGCCTCTGCTTTAATTTACAACGCTCTGATTATTCCTGTTCTGATCCCTCTAGCTTTGCGAGGCGTACAGTTCCGTCCCCTCACCGCCGATCAACTGCTGCAACGCAATATTTTGATTTACGGTCTGGGTGGCATTATTGCCCCATTTATTGCCATTAAGGCGATTGATTTGATTTTGCCGCTTTAGTGGGTCAGTGGTCAGTGGTCAGTAGTCAGTAGTCAGTGGTCAGTGGTCAGTAGTCAGTAGTCAGTAGTCAGTAGTCAGTAGTCAGTAGTCAGTAGTCAGTAGTCAGTAGTCAGTAGTCAGTAGTCAGTGGTCAGTGGTATTTACACAGGATAAATAACGAATGACGAATGACGAATCTATTTCAGGATTAAACTTATGAACCGAAAACACTCTCTGTATTTATTTTTAGCCATTTGCTTCAACCTGGTGGTTGCCCCTGTTGTTTATGCTGCCAGTGGCAATGAATTCTCTCGTACTCAAGCCTGGTCGTTAGGATTACTGGGGTTGGGAATGGTTGCGCTTTCTGTTTATCTGTTCTTTGTCATGTTTGTACCGGAGAAGTTCTAATGAGTTTTGCACGCGAGGCAATTCGAGCCATTCGATCGACCCTGGTTCTCTGGGTCATCACCGCTCTGGTTTATCCCCTGGCAATGGTTGCTTTTGGACAATTTGTTTTTCCCGCTCAAGCGAACGGTAGTATCTTAACGAACGCGCAAGGTCAGCCCGTTGGTTCAGCCTTGATTGGACAGCCGTTTACAAGCGATCGCTACTTTAACAGTCGTCCCAGCAGCACCAGCTACAGCACTGCCAATCCTCAACAAGATGAAAATAACGTTCTCCAAACCGGGGTATCAGGTGCAAGCAACTTGGCTCCGTCCAATCCTGATCTGCTCAAGCGAGTTGAAGAAACCATTACTCAATTGAACCAGGCAGGCATTCAGCCCACTGCCGATCTGGTTTACACCTCTGGTTCTAGCCTTGATCCTCACATCACGCCCGAAGCCGCTAGAGTACAAATTACACGAGTAGCGGCGGCAAGAGGATTGCAACCCAGTCAACTGGAAGACCTGATTACTCAAAATACGGATGGTCGTTTCTTAGGCATCTTTGGCGAACCAGGGGTGAATGTGCTAAAGCTCAATTTGGCTCTCGATACATTGGGGCGTTAAACCATTCAACTCACAAACCTTTAGCTTATGTATGCGGAAAGAATCATCGAACCTGCCCTGTTCGGCGTCATTATTTGGTCCAACAGCAGCTATTGCGGCTGGTTGACTGACAGAAGAGTTTGAGGATGAAACAAAGGCTGGAAGGGAAGGAGAGGCTGATCTATGCTGAGAAGTTACCACACCTAACAGCAAGAACAATGACTCCCACTTCCCGACTCTATGATGCGTTGAATGACT
>DVDV01000293.1 GCA_015296075.1 Leptolyngbyaceae cyanobacterium M33_DOE_097
ACCCATCGAGGCTCCAATTTTCGAGGTGAAGCTGGTTTTGACCAGGTAAAAGATACTGAAGGAATTCCAAATGTTGATCAATCTCCTAGTGGTAGACATCTTGATCCTGCCATTAGATCACCAAAAGTTGCCATGAACCATCCAGTCTTACGGACTGAGCAAGTCAAGCAAGATCTACTCGCTGCGATCGCGACGTTGTCCCCCTTTATGATTAGTCGCTATCTACCGCAAAGCAGTGGCACCAGCGTCGAGTTAGAAATCGTGCGAGCGGCTTGCCTGCTGCCACTGTGGGAAGGTTCGCAACCCATGCAAGTCTTAGTTGAGCGCTATCTCCGCATGCGTCCCTTTGATCTCACAACCTTGACACCCATTGCCCCAACCGCTGCCTTTGCCCAAGTGCAAGAGTTTTTAACAATCCTTGAAACCTTTCTGTACGTATTGATTGAGCCACATAGCTAGTCTCTCAAACAATCAATCAGAAAATTTTTGAGGCAAGTGATATGAAAAGAAACGAGATGGGTAAGTTAGATGCAGAACAAAGAGGTCTACCAAACCGCACTCAAAAGGAGCAACCCTCGCATGAAGACTGAATTTAAAGCAAAATTTCTGAGCCACCTCGCGCAAAAGAAAAAGAACAACGAAGGCTTCACCCTGATTGAACTGCTGGTTGTTATCATCATCATCGGTATTTTGGCGGCAATTGCTCTACCTGCATTCTTAAACCAGGCTAGTAAAGCGAAGCAATCTGAAGCGAAAACCAACATCGGTTCACTCAACCGTGGTCAACAAGCCTACTTCCTGGAGCAAGGTAAGTTTACTACCCAGGTTGACCTGTTGGGCTTAGGTATCCCAACACAAACCACTAACTATAAGTATGAAATTGATGGTGCTGCAACAGATGCAACCATCGTTACCAACCAGGCTCAAAACTTGACCAACGCAATCAAAGCTTATATCGGTGGCGTGAAGCAAGGTCAAACCTCTGAGACGAGCGAAGCAACGACTCTTAGCGTTGTTTGTGAAGCACTCAAGCCCAAAGGTGTAACTGGCGCGGCTGATGGTACAGAAACAGTAGGTGTTGGTGCTGCTGCAACTGCCGTACCTGAGTGTCCTACCACTAACTACAAGAGCCTCTAATTGCTGTAAGTCACTCCTGACATAGAAAGTGGGTAGAGCGATCTGCCCACTTTTGTTGTTTAAAGCAATTTCAAAGAACAAAATCCTCAATCTGAGCGGTGAATAGTTAGCGACTCCCGATCGCCTGGGTATATTCAAGGTAGCAACTGAGTATCCCCCCTCAAACCAAAATGGCATCTATTCAACCGACTGCTTGGCACCCTGAAGTCACTCTTTGGCTCGAAAAACACGACTACTCCAAAGCTAGTGCTTATTATGAGCAGTTAATTGAGCAGGAACCAGAGGCGCGATCGCTCTATTGGTATTTGGGTTTGCTGTTCTTATTGCAAGGTCAAGAAGCCGAAGCCCAAACAACATGGCTAATGAGCATGGCAGAGGGTGAAGCGGATCAAGTTGAAGCATGGACAGCAGAACTAGCGCAGATTTTAGAAACTGAAGCGAGCCGCCAAGAGGCTTTAAGAAATTTTCAACTGGCCTGGTTAGTGCGACAACATCTGCGTGAAGTACAACCGGGCAACCTCAACAACCTATTACAATTAACCTGTCTCGCTGCCGAGTTAGATCGATTGGTGGTTGAGGATTTTGCAGAATGGGGAGTTATAGACGCATTAGAAGCAGCCCCTGCCAAAAGTGTTGATTTTGATCAATTACTGCGATCGCTCCTGTCGGTCTTACACCACCTCCCCCCCTATGAAATTGTTGTCACGTTTGTCAAAGCGGCATTACCTCAAATTGCAAACAACTCACTTTTTATGGGGGTCTTACTGCCCGAGGCCGTCAGCATTGCTCATAGCCGACGACTACCAGGACTTGCCGCCGAGTTATTAGAGCTGTACTTGCAAGTTGACCCAAACAACCTGGAGATTTTGGGGCATCAAGCAACCTTCTATCAAAATGACCGCAACTATGAACGGGGTATCGAAGTTGCTCAGGCGCGGCTCAAGCTTGAGCAACCTGCTTTAGAAAAAGCCCACTCTAGTCACTTGTTGCTGCGTGGCTTAATGAACTCAGGTGGTCACTGGCAACAAGTCTTAAAAGTCAGTCAGCAACATCATCAGATTTTGTCCCAACTCACGATTGAAGATTTAGCTGAAGCCCATCCGTCTCATATCACCCGGCTTTTTACAGCTCCTTACTTCTTTCCATACATTAAGGATGATCTGAAATACAACCGCACCATTCAAAACCAGGTGATGCAGTTAGCCCAGCACGGCGTACAGCAAGATGCGGCAGAACAGACAAAACGGTTTCAAACCCCTCGCATAACGACAGCCAAAAATCCAAGTCAGTCACAGCTGCGCATCGGTTATTTATCTCACTGTATGCGACGCCACTCCGTTGGTTGGCTGGCCCGTTGGCTCCTCGAACATCACGATCGCGAGCAGGTTCAACTCTACGGCTACTTTATTTACGAATCTAAAAATGACTCAATTTACACCTGGTATGTGAGCCAGTTTGATCAGGTTGTCGTAATGAGTCGCGACTGTGACGATAACCCTGTGAAACTGGCAGAGCGCATTTATCAAGATGAGATCGATATTCTCATTGATCTAGATAGCATCACCCTGGATGTAACCTGTCAAGTCTTAGCCCTCAAGCCTGCACCAATTCAAGTCACCTGGCTCGGTTGGGATGCCGCAGGCATTCCGGCGATCGATTACTTTCTGGCTGACCCTTATGTACTACCTGATTGGGCACAGGAGTACTACCCCGAAAAAATTTGGCGTTTGCCCCAAACCTACATTGCTGTGGATGGGTTTGAAGTAGGCGTGCCGACTTTAAGACGTGATGATCTCGATATTCCTGCTGATGCAACGGTTTATCTCAGCGCTCAGCGAGGGTTTAAGCGCCATCCCGACACAACGCGCTTACAAATGCAGATTTTAAAGGAAGTCCCCGACAGCTACTTCTTAATTAAGGGAATTGGAGACGAGCGATCGCTCCAAAAATTCTTCACTGAAATTGCTGCATCCGTAGGGGTTGATCCCAACCGTCTGCGCTTTTTACCAGAGGCACTTGGTGAAGGAGTCCACCGCGCTAATTTGGCCATTGCCGACATTGTGCTTGACACGTTTCCTTATAACGGCGCGACAACCACGTTAGAGACATTGTGGATGGGCGTTCCCCTGGTAACACGCGTCGGCGATCAGTTTGCCAGCCGCAACAGCTACACAATGCTGGTCAATGCTGGCATCTCAGAGGGAATTGCCTGGAGTGACGACGAATACGTGCAATGGGGTGCCCGTCTGGGGCTAAACCGTGATTTGCGCCAACAGATCCACTGGAAACTGTTGCGATCGCGCCAAACTGCCCCCCTCTGGAACGGTAAAGCATTCACCCGTGAAGTCGAAAACGCCTACCGCCAGATGTGGCAAATTTACTGCAATTCCTAATCATTTTCGCCCCCATTCACCGCCTCGCAGCTTGAGGTGCATTTTTAAGGCAGGTATCTAACCATGACACGATCGCGCCGAATTCTGATTATCAACAACCTCTACCCACCTCAAGTATTAGGCGGTTACGAGCGATCAATAGCTGACTTCGCTCGCATTCTCAACCATCAGGGGCACTCCGTCTTAGTCCTCACCACCGATAATCCCGAATTCGAGACAGAGCATCTCAGCCAGCGATATCCTGATCCAACCGTTGAGCGATGTCTAACCCTATGCGGTCAATGGAAGCGGGGTGGTAGCAGCAGTTGGTTCGACGATGAAACCGTCGAGCAAATTACCCATCAAAATTTAGCCACACTCGCGCAACGTCTCCAGACCTTTCAACCTGAGATTTGCCTGGTTGGTAATATCGACTTTTTGGGACCTGCCATCGTACACCTGTTGTTAGAGTCCGGTGTGCCTGTCGTCCATTATGTGATGAATAAAGCCCCAGGCTATGCCCTTGAAGTTGCACCGCACCATCCTTCACACCGCTACGTTACCTGTAGCGACTGGGTGACAAAAACTTTGTTAGAAGCAGGCTATCCCGCTGAGACGGCGGCCACAATTTATCCCGGTGCAGTCGTTGAGGAGTTTTACCGAGAAACCTTACCACCCCGCGATCGCCTGCGAATTGCCTATGCCAGCATCGTCATGCCCTATAAAGGCATCGACGTATTAGTAGAGGCATTGAGTCTGTTGAATGCAATGGGCATCGACTTCAGCGCCACGATCGCCGGAGACACATTGCAACCCGAATTTGTCGAGACATTAAAAGCATTCATAGCCTCTGAAGGATTTGGTGATCGCGTCTCCTTCGTGGGTGGCCTATCACGACAGCAACTCAGCGAGATGTTTCAAACTCACAACGTGCTAGCGTTTCCCTCCCGCTTTCAAGAACCCTTTGGCATCAGCCAGATTGAAGCAATGGCAGCCGGCTTAGCCTTAGTCACGAGTGGCACCGGAGGAGCAGCCGAAATTGTGGAGTCCGGTGTAGACGGCATCATCTTTGAGTCAGAAAACCCTCTTTCACTGGCCGAGTCCCTCTTCTACTTGAGCGCCAACCCAACCGAATGGGAAGCGATCGCCCGCAAAGGTCAGCAAAAAGCAATAACCCAGTTCACTCAACATCGAGCCGTCGAACAGTTGCTAGAAGTGTTTGAGCAAATGATGACGGAGCAACACCGTGAGAAAACTTACCAAATTGGTGCGTTTGCTTTAACCCTGCCTCTTGACCATAAACTAGATGTCTACCAGGCCAACTGGAAACGGTACGACACCGCATTAGGATATATCTCGCAAGCCATTTTCGAAAAGTACCCCGACCACACCGCGATCGATATCGGTGCAAACGTCGGCGATACGGCAGCTTTAATTCGAACTTACAACAAAGAAGTTCCGTTACTGTGTGTTGAAGGCAACCCCGAATTTATCACCTATCTAGAAAGCAATACCCAGCAGCTTGGGAACGTACAAATCGCAACTTGCTTTATCGGCGAAGACAATCAAGCAGTTGATCTGAATCAGATTAGTAGCCAGAGTGGAACAGCTTCAGTTGTCAATGCCACTCAAGCACAGTCAAGCAAAACAATTCCCATGCAGAGCTTAACGAAACTGCTACAAGAGCATCCCCAGTTTCAAACGGCTAAATTACTAAAGATTGATACGGATGGCTATGACTTTACTATTATCCAAACTTCTTTGCCCATTTTGGCAAGCCACCAACCCGTTCTCTTTTTTGAGTACGACCCATTTATTACACCGACTGGCGTTTCAGACAGCCTCAAGACAGTAGAAGCATTGATCACTGTGGGCTACGAACGATTTATCGTTTACGACAATTTTGGCAACTACCTGTTAAGTCTCAGTGCTACCGATCGCGATCGCTTCTGTGATTTAAACGCCTACCTCAAATCTAGCCGCTACAAGAGTGGCAAAGTTATCATCTATTACTTCGATATCTGTGCTTTTAGTCAGCAAGATGTCGATTTATTCGAGCAAATCCGCCAAAAAGAACTGAGTGACTAATCACTCATACTCCACAACCTCTAAAGCAAGCGATCGCTGAAATTCAGCAATTTCATCGCGATGGGCAGTCAGCATCACCAGATTATGCGGACTTTGAGCTTCAGGTGCAACGGTGTCAACCTTCAGCAGCACTTGCTCAACCCGTCCCGCTCCACGCCAATAAAACCATCCAGCTAAGGGCGCGATCAACGCTCCGGTAAACCAGAAAGGCGAAAACCCTTTAACCGCGATCGATAGAACCAGCGTCAGACATAAGCCACCGATCGCGGCTAACGCTGACAGAAAAGCAGCCAAAAATAAACTTGGCTTTACAAACCCCTCAAACGTTACCTGATTTTGTTCTGAGTTAACCCCAGCAATACGATAGGAACGCTGATCAAAATAACTTTGAATACTCTGCAACAAATCCTCTTGGGGCTGAGCTGATTTCAAATAGATAATTTCAATTCGATCCTTAGTTGAGGCACGAATAAAGAAAAACAGCCCGACCAGCAAGAGCAGGGTGAGCAGAAAAGTAGAGGTCAAAACTGAAGATTCCATACCTGCCAGGATACGTCAAAGACACCCATGTATTTTCCCTTAAAATAGGAATCCAGCGACGGGTGAATCGCGAAATCGCTGGCAGGTAGCTGAACAACCTTAAGTCGCGCTCACTGCATAGTTTGATGTAGAGGCGATCGCAGGTTGCTTGTTAACGTAGTCATACCAGAGACGAGTCAGCTCTTGAGATTTTTGTAGAGCCTCAGGCTTGATCTGATACATTCGGCGAGGTCTACCACGACCTTCAACCTTCTTCCAGTAGCCAGTAATGACATTCTCATCTTCGAGAAACTTCAGTGCGCTATAAAGCACCGTGTCTGACAAACGATAGCTTGGATATTCAGTTTCAAGTAAGCTAATTAGCTCAGTACCATAGGAGTCGCCCCGCGTTAGCACCGACAGGACATAGCAAACCGCCAACTCTTTGTTGAGATAGAACGGTGGGGGTGCTTTAAAAAACTGATAAATGTCCTCAAACTTCATGATTCTTGTTTCCATCCAGCAGTGGTGTTCAGAAGAATTAGATAAGCTCTGACGATTCAGTTACTCATCCTGTTTGTTGATAGTTTAACGGCAAAAAGCTGCCGTAACATCTGACTGAAGTATTAATTTTCTCAGTTTGATGAAAATATCCAGACGCGTTATACGATACATCTATCTAGCGGTAGATTGTTGCAGGGATGTTTAAGGGAAGACATACCCTAAACCTGCTTCTAGTACGATTTGCCGGGACTCAAACTAATAGATACTGCAACAACAGGAGGTTATTCTTCGTAGCTAAAATAACCTTCTTCGCTCCGTAATGAGGTTTTAAAGTGACGGTTTTTCGATTGGTTTGATTGAGTCAAACTTGCTTAGACTAGACCCGATCGCAATGCAACGACAGCCGCTTGAACGCGATCATCAACAGCCAGTTTATTCATAATGCCGCGAATATGAGTTTTGACTGTGTTAGGGCTGAGATAAAGAGCAGCTGCAATTTCAGGGTTACTCATCCCATCCACCATCAATTTGAGCACTTCTAACTCCCGTTGCGAGAGTTGCCCAATATTGGCAGCAGGGGCAGGAGGCTTGAGGTGGTCGATGACTCTACGAGCAATTTGCGGGTCAAGATACGTTGCGCCCTGATAAGCAGCGTCGATCGCCGCCAGTAGCCGATCCACATTCGTTCCCTTAATGCAATACGCATCTGCCCCACTTGATAAAGCAGCAACAACTTCTGTCTCGCTCGTGTGAGAAGTCAGCACCACAATGTGAACGTCTGGCTGAGACTTCTTAATTTCCTGTGTTGCCGCAATCCCGTCCAGGCGAGGCAAACCAATATCCATGACGATCACGTCAGGGTGAAGTTTTTGAGCTAGCTCCACCGCCATGTAACCATCACTTGCCTGCCCAACAATTTGTAAATGAGCATAGTCTTCAAGTGATTGCTCTAAACCCAACTGCATCATTGGGTCATCTTCTACAATCAGCAGACGGAGAGGAGTAGTTTCTTGAGCAGGCGTGGGTTCTACCATGAAAAGATGGGGGCAATGAAGTGTAAACAATATTAATCTTAATAAGAGAAATGAATTTAGGGCGATCGCATGTCTGAGATTCAGCCTGAACGCTAGTATAGATACCTGGTAACTCTTTGCATCGTTTTCCCGGCGAAACTCCCAATGTATGAGCGGACACGTACCACTATGAATGCCAGCCCGACCTTGCAGCAGCTTGCTCGCACGTTTCGCCAAACGGGTTGGGTAAGTTTCTGGATCCAACTCATTCTAGCGGTAATCTCCAGTATCATCCTGATCTTCGCGGCGGCTTTAGCCCCACGTTCAGGTACAACCGGCCCAAACCCTGAAACAGGTATTGGCGTAGGCGTCACTATCTTAGGAATCGTGGTTCTAGCCTACAACATGTATCTAGCCGTGTTTCGCTACGTCCCAATTGGACGCAAGCTAGAGGGAAGCCCAGCAAACCGTCCCAAAAAGTCTGAAACGATTCAAGTCATCCGTACGGGTCTGTTTGCCAGCTCAATTGGTATTTTGCTTTCTTTGTTAGGGGCACAAGCAACGGTTGGCTTACTGGCTGCAAAAGCGTTTAGCCAAGGAGTGGGTAGTTTTGTCAATACCGATCCATCCAAATTTATTCAGCCGATCGACATCCTCGTTGTGCAGGCCAGTATTAACGTGATCTTGGCTCAATTTGTGGCGATCGCATCGTCCCTCTGGCTGCTGAACCGAATGAGCCGCTAGAAAAAGTGAACGATTTTGCCCTTTTGCATCGCTAGAGCTAATTTTCTTTGAGTCTTTACTACTAATTCTTCTCAATCAGGCGTTAGTCTGGTAAGAGTGACAATATGTTACACGTTTGCTGTTGCTATATTTTGAGAGTAAATGCTGGATCAACTGATTGACCCAACTAATTTCGCGTATGAAGCATGGTTGCTTCTACCTGTTTTAGTTGCCCTCGAAGCGGTGTTGTCAGCTGATAACGCGATCGCTCTTGCCGCTCTTACCCAAGGTTTAGAAAAGCCAGAAGAGCAAAAAAAAGCACTCAACATTGGTTTAGTGCTTGCCTATGTTTTGCGAATGACGTTGATTTTAACGGCAACCTGGGTTGTGCGTTATTGGCAATTTGAGTTGGCAGGCGCGCTCTATCTGCTATGGCTGGTTTTTCAATATTTCGCCTCTAACTCTGATGACAATGGTGAGCATCCTCACCACGGGCCACGCTTTGAGTCACTCTGGCAGGCAATCCCCATGATTGCAGTGACCGATCTGGCCTTTTCGCTTGATAGTGTGACCACCGCGATCGCCGTTTCTCAAGAAACATGGCTTGTGTTGTTAGGAGCCACCATCGGCATTCTCACCCTCAGATTTATGGCGGGTTTGTTTATTCGTTGGTTGCAAGAGTTCACTCATCTTGAAGACGCAGGCTACATCACCGTCGCACTTGTCGGGATACGTCTGTTAGCACGCGTTATCAACTCCGACTTTGTGCCACCTGAATGGCTGATGGTGACAATGATCACGCTGATCTTTGCTTGGGGCTTTTCAGAGCGCCGACAACCCCCTGTTAAAACGGTGCCCGAAGAAGACAGCAAATAACAGCAGCAGCACCTGCAGGACGTGTGAACAGGCTGAAGCTATTTCTCAAATCGACATGAAACCGAAGACGAGTAAGCTAAGCCGACACGAGCCATTGTTCCCGGCTTCATACGAAGTTTTCTGCCATCCAGACGAACGGTTTTGAGAAACTTTGTAGAAGCAACAGAGCATCCAGAATTTTTAATTGGGGCAACACCCGCACGGACAGTACTACCCCCAACTAAGCAAAGAGTGGTCATCAGACCACCAACCAAAACAGCAATCGAGAGTTTAATCTTGCCTTTCGACATGACTGTGGTTCCTATGGTGTGACTTGGCGAGCAAATCAGAAAGTTCTAACTGTGACCTTCTAATATCACTTTCACGTGTATTTTTAGAATTCCCGATGGTTTATCTACCCTTTAAACATCCAGATCTTTAGAAGGAACATAAACAGTAAATAATTGTTAAGAAGATCGCACTCAAAAAAATCTCAAACGTGTGTAGAGCAATACCTTTGTTTAACAATAAGCAGAGCCTGATCGCTTCTGTTTGGTAGTTAGACCAGCGGTAATCGTAATCAGAGAGTCAATAACCGCTTGAATACAATGATCTGAAAAATATTCCTACAATGCTCACCCCCCAAAAAATGCGTCTGTAGCTTGGAGAGACACGATCGCTATATCGAGAAGCTTAAGCAAGATGCCTCAGGTGAACCTACAAATTGACCCGCTGCACTTACAACGCCTAAGCTCCCACAGCAAAACTGACCAGTCAAGTAGTAGACATACTGATCATACTGTCAGAGAACGGGGAGACTTTATGAAAAGTCTGCAAAGATAGATAAATCCTCGATTAAGGCAGAACCAATCGACAATATTAGAATTCAATCCCAGCCTGAGCCTTAACGCCCTGCTCTCGAAAGGGATGCTTCACCAGCGTCATTTCAGTCACCAGGTCTGCGCGTTCAATCAGTGCCGCAGGTGCGCCTCGGCCCGTCAAAATAACATGCGATCGCTCCGGCTTTTCGGTCAGCCCAGCCAGCACCTGTTCCGGCGTCAAATAGCCCAGTTTGAGAGCCACATTCACTTCATCCAGCAGCGTCAGCCTGACGTTTGTATCTCGCATGAAACTCAGTGATTTTTCCCAGGCCGCTTGCGCCAGGGCGACATCGCGATCGCGGTCTTGCGTCTCCCAGGTAAAGCCCTCGCCCATCGCATGAAATTCTAAAAGAGCCTCACGTTCAGCCGTAGCAGTAGTCCACGGTTCAAAAGCAGCCTTTTCAGCAGGCTCCCAGGCTCCCTTAATAAACTGCACGATCGCCACCCGGTAGCCATGTCCCAGAGATCGCAGCACCATCCCCAAGGCAGCCGTTGTTTTTCCCTTACCGTTGCCTGTGTGAACAATCACCAAACCTTTTTCAGCCGTCATGTTGGCTAGACGTTGGTCTTGTACTTGTTTACGCCGTTGCATTTTGGCTCGGTGCTGTTCAGCCGTTAACCCAGAGGTGCCCACTTCTGCCTCTACAGCAGTGTCGTGTTGAGAAGTTGGCTCAGTCAGGGAAGAATTAGTCATAGGTTCACCTCAATCAGGTCAGTCAAGCCCCAAGCAACTTCAACAATTTTGCAGGGGCATCCTTCATCCTAAACGAGTTCTTCGATAATGCCTGATTCAGTTTTGCTGCCAAGCTGCTGATCGGTCAATCAGACGTTCCGTTTGGTTAGATTGACTTCATCCAGTAGTAGGAGGCAAATAAGCGGAACTAAAGGTTAAGTTAAATATGGTGAAAAACGAATTTAATCTTAAAAATTCTCTGTTTGGTTTAAACGACACAGAGATAATGATGATAGATTGTTAAAGCAAGTGACTGAAGGTTACAGAAGAAATTGAAACCTTTTTCTCACACTCGATACCTCTGGCTATCCCTCTGGTATCTAGCAATGAAGCTAAAGCGCAGGCGAGAATCTGACCCTGCACTTTCTGTTGTGGACTGCTGTGAAGCGCCCAGTATGAGCTGACCGATCTGTAACTTGAGGTTCGTGAATGATTTCGGCATTCATCTTGAGATGAGTGATTGGTGTTACGCGAACTCGATCGGTCAAGTTCTCTGAAGAGAGATTTTGTCAAATCTAATTGATGTCGTCATTCCACTGTGGGAATGTCAATGAGCTTCGTTTGACTAAACGACTCTTGGCGATCGCACAGGGTCTTTCAGCCTGAATCGGGCTGAGACGAATGATTTTGACTGTCGAAAGAATGACTTGGGGTAATTGCCCCTGGTTTTGCTGTCTTTTTTCCGACAGGGATATCGCCCTGGCAAATCTCCCTGGATACGAAAGACAAGCCCACTGAGTACTTGCATTCTTTTATGCGTTTTAACCTTTTTGGAGTGTCAAAATGTCCAAACTTCTCAGCCGCAAAATCGCACCCTCCCCCATTTCTGGAGATGTCAGCGTTGTCGATCTAATTGATCAATACTTCACAGCCTATAACTCAGCTCGTCTACGTGAAATCTGCCACTTGTTAAGCAGAGATGTACTGAAAGAAGGCGTGACAGTTGGCCTCAGCCTTTCAGGAGCTATGACCCCCGCTGGTTATGGAGCTTCTGTATTAGCTCCCCTGATGCGGCTAGGTTTCATCGACTGGATTATCAGCACAGGTGCAAACCTCTATCACGACCTGCACTACGGTTTAGGGTTAAACCTCTACTCCAGCACTCCCTTTTTAGATGACATTAAGCTACGCAACGAAGGTCGCATCCGCATTTATGACATCGTGTTTGACTACGATGTTTTGCTAGAAACCGATGCCTTTATCCGTGAGTTGTTGCGGGCCGAGCCATTTCAAAAACGGATGGGAACCGCTGAATTTCATCACCTGCTAGGCAAGTACATTTCTCAAGTTGAGAAACAGGTCGGCGTGAAAAATTCGTGCCTGCTTGCAACCGCCTATGAATGTGGTGTACCCATCTACACCTCTTCACCGGGCGACAGCTCAATCGGCATGAACGTGGCAGCCCTGGCCTTAGAAGGTTCACAGCTCATGATTGATCCTTCAATTGATGTCAATGAGACAGCCGCGATCGCTTACTGTGCCCGTTCTTATGGCGTCGATGGTGCTGACGGTGAAAGTGCGGCAATCATCTTAGGTGGCGGTAGCCCCAAGAACTTCTTGCTGCAAACCCAGCCCCAAATTCACGAAGTGCTGGGCTTAGAAGAGCGTGGGCACGACTACTTTGTGCAAATTACCGATGCTCGCCCTGACACAGGCGGCCTGTCAGGTGCAACACCCAGCGAAGCCGTGAGCTGGGGCAAGGTTGACCCCGAAGAGTTACCCAGCACAATCGTCTGCTACACCGACAGCACGATTGCCCTGCCGATCATTGGAGCCTACGTCACCAATCAGTGTGAACCACGAGAACTCAAGCGGCTCTACGATCGCCGTGAAGCAATGGTTAGCAAACTGCGAGAAGATTACCTGGCCGCAAAAGCCACTGCACCCAGCGTCTCTCCAATTCCTGTGCCAACGATTGAAGCACCGCTCGAAGTAGCAGAACGCGAACTCGTAGCCACCTATCCCTGCGGTACTCCAATTCGTAACGGACGCAACGGGAAACACTAGAAAAAGACACCAAAGTCTCTCAATTCTTGCGATCGCACCTTCGGGCATAGTTTGCAGGGCTAACCTTAAGCGTGAGGCGAGAGACTTTGGCTGAATGGCACCTTGCTCTAATACCAATTCTTCAAAACTGGGCTACAGATAATCATCTGTAAGGGCGTTGTCTCCGATGGAGACGCTACGCGAACGCGAACCGCCCTTACGAGAATCTGTAAATGGGATTTAGAGAATTGCTCTAACTCACTCAAATATGAACCTCAGCGAGTGACCAACAAAAAAGCCGCCTTAATGGCGGCTTTTTATTGAGAAGTGATTTGCACCATTCAAACAACCTGACCCCTAGTTTGTGAAACGCTGACTGCAACCGCGATTTATTTGGGTGCTTGAAAAAAGACCTCCGGTTCTTTTAGCTCAAGATAGTCCACATGCTTATCGCGGGGTGAGTATGACTTATCGCTGGTCAGGCGGGCTAACACTTCAGGGTGAAGCGCTTCAGCCAAGCGGCGCTGGCGACCCAAGAAGAAAACAAAGTCCGTACTTCCCAGGCGGAGGCGATCGCCATCATGCAAAAAACTGCGATGCCGAATTCGTTTGCCGTTGATAAACGAACCATTCATACTGTTGAGATCGATCAGCTGAAATCCAACATGGGGCACGTGCAACAAAACGGCATGGCGACGAGACATCGCCCGATCTTGCAGGGGAATTGCTGCATCTCGATTCCGTCCAATTGTCCACACCATCTGAGGTTGCTGGATCACAACCGACTCGCGCATCAACAAATTTGTGATGATAAATGCCTGATTTCCCTGTACGACCCCTTGAATATAGTGAATGTGTAGCTCTGGGACGTGACAGGTTTCACCCGCGTGTTCGGCAGGTTGGTTGATCATCAAAGTTGGAGCCTTTGCAATTGCAGGCTCATCGGCCTCAATGTCTACAGCTTGAGCAGGGTGATCATGGCTCACTTGAAAAGCTGTAACAGGCTGTTTATCAACTCCATTTGGGTGAGCTGAGTGATGACGTTCAGGAAGGCAAGATTCAGGACTCATAGTGATTTCAAGGGATAAGCTTATCCATGTCTTTAGAATTCCCGACCCTATTCATGTACTAACCTATACCTAGTAAGTCCGTGACACTTCCTTTTCTGTCCACCAGGGTTCACTACCATCAAGCGATCGCGCTGGAAGTCAGTGATATTGCTTCTGCGGAATTTTGACGTGCATTAACGGAAAATATTGGGCGCTGTCAGGATGAAACCATCGTGAGGATTTGGGCACAGCTTGGTAGGCAATCACACCAAGTCAGGCAACAATTGTTACCTTTTCAAATCTTGGCTGCCTCCGTTATGGCAATTAGCATTGTCGGCTACGCCGTTTCTGCTGCCGTCTTGTTAGAGCGAGTCGGGGCTGAGGCGGTGCCGATTGTGTACTTGTTTTTAGGAATTGTTTCAATCCCCGTATCGATTGGGTTTTACTGGCTAATCGATCGCGTGCCCCGAACGAGGTTACTGCAATGGGTCTTAGTTGCTGCGATCGCCCTGGTTTTAGGCTGGCGTCTACTTTTTATTTGGCAGGGCTGGGGCATTGGCTACGGCACTTACATCAGCCTCAACGTGATCGATTTAATTTTAGGCGTCTTGTTTTGGACGCTTGTTTCTGACTACTTTGCACCCCTTCAGCTAGAACGCTACACGCCTCTACTCGTAATCGCCATGACCCTCGGTGGCCTACTCGCGGGAGGTGTCGTGCGACTCCTGACGGAGGTGATTCACGCAGAAGACTTATTGCTATTAGTACCGCTTCTGTGTTTTGTCGCGATCTCCCAAGTCCAGCAAATTCAACGTCGCCCATCGGTTACGAGTGAGCCTGAAGTTCAGCTAAATCGAGACTTTTTACCCAACTTTGCGAATGCGGTAGAGCTGATTAAGCGTTATCCTATTGTGCTACTAATGGCCGTACAAATGGCGATCGCAGTCTTGTTATGGGGGCTGAGCGAACGTCAATTTTTTGCAATTTACACCCAGTCTTTTCCTCAGCAAGAAGATTTAGCGGGTTTTCTCGGCATTCTCAGCGCAGCCTTTAGCGTGCTTGAAATTGGCATCAGTTACTTTATCGCGCGGCCTCTGTTGCAACACTTAGGGGCGCGTCAGGCAAATCTGCTGTATCCCTTAACGACGCTACTGAGCTTCTTTATTTTGGGCCTCAGTGCCAGCCTCCCAACCGCTATTTTGCTCAATCTCAACTATGATGCGCTGAACAACAGCTTTAACCAGGCAGTTCAGACTGTTAACTTTAGTGCCATTCCCAAACGCTTTTCGGGGCGGGCACGGGTCGTCATTGATGGCATCCTCTATCCCCTGTTTCAAGCGATCGCCGGACTCTTGCTATTAGTCTGGCAAAACCTTTTAACGCTGCCCCAACTCACCCTGTTAGGCATTTTTGTCAGCATTACTTTTATCAGCGTCGGTTATTTAACTGGGAGGAGCTACACCCGCTCCATGTTGACGCAATTAAAGGTGGGATCACTCGACCTCGCGATCGCCGGAGAGGGATTTGTGCAACTCACTGACGAGTATGCCACGCAAGTGCGACAACTCCTGGCAAGCACAGACCCCACTGCGCAAGTATTGGGTTTAGACGTAGCGATGCGGCTCACCAATCCGGGTCAATTTTTAGGAGAAGTGCAGGACTTATTGCTTCGCTCAGATCCAGACGTGCAGGAGGCGATCGTTCAGTTTTTAGCACGCGGCAATCAACCTGAATTTCAGCGGTATCTCAGGGTGCAACTCGTCGCTGAAGATGAGCGAGTCAGAGCAGCGGTACTCGAAGCATTAATCGTGACCCAGCAACCCCTATCTAACACCCAACTTAGTTTCTTTCTGAGCGATTCCAGTCCTTTGATTCGATCGCTGACCTGCGTGGCTGTGTGGCAAGCGTGGAATGTCGTGGATCCAGAAATTCAAATGGCTTTTGAGCGGAGCTGGGCTGCACTCAACTCTAGCGAAACAGAGGCGATTGAAATAGCGTGTTTACGCATGCTCAAAACAATTGACCGGATGAGCGATCGCATGTACATTCCCTTAGTGCAGAAAGTGCTAACCAAGGTCGATGCCGCTAGCGTACAAGCACTTGGCCTCACCACACTGGCATCGGTTGCCCAGCCCACCGACAAAAGATTAGCCACCCCTGCAGCGATCGCCCTGGCTCACACTGACTCAAGCGTGCGAGTTGCCGCCCTGCGGTTAGTGCAAGTGTTAAGCAACGAAGACCTGTTGAGTAAAGCCTTGCCCTGCTTAGCTGACCGTAGCGCAGCCGTTCGTAAGCAGGCAGCAGAAGCGATCGCCTCCTACGGCGAAAGTGCGCTTCCCCTCGTGCAAAACTATCTCACAGCCAAACGGCAAGATGTAGAAGCCGCTGCGATCGCCACAATTGGTTATATTCGCACGCGTCGCGCCGAAGATCTGCTTTGGCAACATCTGCAACCGCAATACGAGCTGGCGCGCCTCGCCTGGAGCTGGTCGCAGCAAGTTTACCCAACTAGCTTGCCATTTCAGATGCTCACAGCCGCGTTGCAAGACTTTCAAACCCGCATGCGACGTCAAGTTTTCTACGTTCTCGCCTGTCTGGGATACGCCAACGTTGTGAATCAGGTTGAACGGGCATTGCAAGCCCCTGACTTTGCCGAACGACAGCAGGCAATTGTGACCCTTGCATCACTTCGGCATCGTCGCTTTGTGCAGCCAATTTTACCGCTTTTAGAAGCCCAAGCCGCAAGCGAACTTCAGCGAACTCCGCCGCCATCTACTACATCAATCTCAGAAGAGATGTTGCACGAAATGGTCGAACGGGGCGATCGCTGGATTCGAGTCGGAGCTTTATCAACCCTGGTCGCTAGTGGCGCGCCCATTCCTGCAGCAGGCATTGTTCACCCCGACCCCATCACTCAACAAGCTGCCAGAAATTTAGCCACAACCCTCATACAGCAGCAAGCCTTGGAGGATCTTCCCTTGAGCCGCATTTTCTTTTTGAAACGCATTGCACTATTTGAAGACATTCCCTTAGATGAGTTGCTCATCATTGACCGCAACCTCAAGGAAATCAACTTTCTGACGCATGAAGTCATTTTTGCTGAAGGCACTCAGGGAGAAGAACTGTACATCGTTTTGCAAGGAGAAGTGCAAATTTTAAAGCGCGTTCGACGTAAACATCTGTTTGCCCCCGAAAGCCTAATTACTTTTAACAACCAACTCTACCGAGAACTATCCCGCCTCCAAGCATGCCAGTATTTCGGCGACCTCACCCTATTCGACGAAATGCCCCGCGCAGCCACCGCGATCGCCCATACTGACTGCACCCTACTCGCCCTCAAGCGCAACAGCTTCCAAACGCTGATCAGTGAACATCCAGAAATTGCCCTCCGCATGTGCCGAGAAATGAGCCTGCGCCTCCGCGAAACCAACCGTTACCTGGAGTAAGGGAAATGCTTACAGATATGCTTTTTTCGCTTGCAGATTCGCGCATCACCGATTTGCACTGTGTAGACCCGTAGCTGCTTTCTCTTAGCCCTGCCTACTTGCTTCCCACCTGCAACGGGTTCTGCTGCAACTGCCGCTCTTGCAAGGCCTTATCGATCAGCTTGGCAACCAACCATGACACCGAGCGTTCTTCTTCCTCGGCCCACTGCTCTAGCTCCTTCTTGCGGTCAGCCGGAAGGTAAGCCACAACGCGATCGAGATCTGTTTTTCCACCCATGCTCTTGCTCTGCTTGACAACGTTATCTGATTCCAGAATACACAGAAGCCATTAATTTGTGCCGTGCTATGCCAAGCTGTCTTTTGCTATGCTATGCTGTGCCAGCAAACCTTTTTTAATCTGATCGTTACTTCTCAATCACCCCAAAAGCTGAAAAGTAACAGGAGCAAGAGATCCACCCGATTGAGAAATTCAGTTCTGCTAAGACCTACTAAGCTACGGCTACTACTATGAATCGACAGAATGTATTTGCCTTAACCCGCGATCGCCAATCCGCTCGACCTCATTTAGGGATTGTGTTGCTATCCGCCAGAGAACTCGACAAAATGCGACAGGTCGGGCGTTTAGCCGCAAGGTTGCTACAACACCTCGAACCAATGGTGCAACCCGGTGTCAGTACTCAAATGCTGAATGATGAAGCAGAACGATGGACAAAAGCACACGGAGCCACCAGCGCCCAGCTTGGTTACACTCCAGCGGGGCATCCGCCTTTTCCCCGCTCTATTTGCACCAGTGTGAATGAGGTTGTTTGTCATGGCATCCCCAGTGCCAAGCAAATTTTGAAAGAAGGAGACATTATCAATATCGATGTCACCCCCCTTTTGGATGGCTACCACGGCGACACCTCCCGCACTTTCTTTGTCGGGAAGCCAAGTCCGGCTGCCCAAAAACTAGTCGAAGTCACCGAGACCTGCATGATGCGAGGTATTGCTGAAATCAAACCAGGCGCAAGAGTTGGTGATATTGGTGCAGCGATTCAAGAGTATGCTGAAGCACATGGATTTTCGGTGGTGCGAGAGATGGTTGGGCATGGAGTCGGAAGAGAGTTTCACACTGAGCCGCAAATTCCCCATTATGGGATGCGTGGTACTGGGGTTAAACTACGAGCTGGCATGGTGTTTACGGTTGAGCCAATGATCAATCAAGGGGTCAAAGATCTCACCTTTCTTCCCGATCTCTGGACTGTGATTACCCAGGACAAAAAATTGTCAGCGCAGTTTGAACATACTGTTGTTGTCACAGAAACAGGTGTCGAAATTTTGACTCTGCCTTAAAACTTCAATTCCTTTTCCCGATTCTAGGATGTAGGTTGATTAAGGTCAGGGAGAATTCTGTAGTCTTTCTTTTTCGTTTCAGTCGCATTTGAGGTCGAATCGAGTCAAAGGCTTCTAGAATTTTTCTAGCAAGAATGAACAAACTCTGGTGGGTTTTGGGAAGCCCCCCAGGGTCGCTGACTCGAAATAGATTGCTCTAGAGAAAGCCTTTTGATTGGAGTCAAGCGGAGATTTGGGGGCGGCGGAGCCGCAAGATCGGGGGACTTCCCCCCGCGCCCCCGCTGTGTAGGGTCCTAACTCCCCTACAACCCCCGAAAGGTGGTGTCGGTGGGTGTTGAATGGGTAGCTAGGCGAACATTGCAGGTAATCAGACCGGCATTTGGATCGTTTACAGAAGAGACGGGTTGATTGAGGCGACGGTTACATGGGCAATCGCGGCTCCAATTAGTTTTGCAGTCGCTGATTAGCAACCAGTTGAGCTATAAAATGCTGCGTTGTCTGAGTTGGGTTTTCTGCTTTCATGATGGCGCGCACTACCGACACCCGCACTGTCTGCGCCCCCAACACCTCGGTAAGATTTTCGGTATCAATGCCGCCGATCGCAAACCAGGGAATTGTGGAATGTTCAGCCGCATAACGCACATACTCTAAGCCTGCCGCGGGTCTGCCCTCTTTGGTTGGGGTTTCATAAA
The DNA here is from genome assembly GCA_015296075.1 of Leptolyngbyaceae cyanobacterium M33_DOE_097. Lineage (GTDB taxonomy): Bacteria > Cyanobacteriota > Cyanobacteriia > Leptolyngbyales > Leptolyngbyaceae > DSRU01. The sequence continues at coordinate 19,331 of DVDV01000293.1, forward strand.
CAGGGCCAACGCCAATATAATCGGCTCCTTCTTGTAAGGCGCGGTGCAGATCATCCGGGCAATGGGTCGATCGCCCAATAATTTTTTGTGAACCCAACAACTGCCGCGCCAGAGCTACAGGCAAATCTTGCTGGCCTAAATGTACGCCATCAGCATCAACCGCCAGTGCTAGATCGATGCGATCGTTCACGATAAATAACGCCCCATACCGCTGGCAGAGATGCCGAAGCTTTTGAGCCAGTTCTAAGCGTCGATTGTCATCCGCATCTTTATCGCGGTACTGAACCAGTGTCAAGCCACCTTTGAGTGCAGCTTCTACAACACCCAATAGATTTTCGTGAGGAGAGGTCACCAAATATAGCAGCGCATCATTGAGTTGCTGATGTCGCTGATAGGCCATCAAAGTGCTGTCGAGCGTGTAGACCTGATAGCGCATCTGTTTGCAGGCAGCCCCCATATTTGGGTCATACACCTTGCCATATTCCTCTAACACGCGTAGGCTCTCTTGCAAGCGGCACAGGTTGGCCAACAACACATGCCCCACATCGCTGCGCTGTGACTCGTTAGGATGGGTTAACTGAGTCCCAGGATCACCTGGTGTATCGCGCGCCGCCCGCAGTTGAGGATGATGCCAGGTTGCCAACTCTTGGCGGAGATTTTTGCACGTTTCAGTTAGCTCCGGGTTGTTTAACCCAAAGCGGCACCAATCTTCAAGGATGCGCAGACTTTCGCGAGCGCGATCGAGGTTGGCATCTAAAATGCGATAAAGCGCCAATTGCACAAAACGTTGGCTAGTGTTCATTTCACCCATCAGTCTGTTCCACGCGGCTTTCCCATCCTACCGCTTCAGCCACCGATTGCAACTGCGTGTCATCCAGCACCAGCTGTCTGATTTAATTCACACCCGTTTCTGATGCTAGTCGCCCTACTCTTTCCTACACCAACAGGCGACAGTACTATCAAAGTTTGCTCCACGCGATCGCTCGTTGTTCCATCTCTTTAATAAACGCGTCTTTACCATCCATATAGCCTTCGATATCATAAATATCGAGTTTTTCAGCTAACTCACGTTTTAACTCACTGTAGGCTTGAGCAGCTTCTGGATGAGCAATCATATAGTCTCGAAATGCTAGATGTCGCTTGACTTCACTCGTTCCTTGTTGATAGGTATGGGCGTGATGCGTGCGGATACCCTGCTCATTCTCTTTACGAAAATAACGCCGACCGGGTAGACCCATTTCTCCCATTGCCTCATAGCCTAAAGCAATCATGGCTGCTTCGCGTTGGTCAACCTGGGTGATATCTGTTACTTCAACCAACATATCAATCACAGGTTTGGCATAAATATTTGGAATCGACGTACTCCCAATATGGTGAATAGTGGTAACGATATCTCCTAAAGCCTGCTTAATATACTCTGACTCTTGCTGAAACTGGTCTCGCCAAGTTGGGTCATGGGGAATCACTTCAATTTTAATTGGCATAGCTACTGCTCCAGGCAAATTGTGTACCACAAGAGCCAATTATAACAATCCAATCAGAGCCACTCTGACAATCATTCAGGCACAGCTAAAAAGAAAATTTTCTCTGTAGAATTATTGTTTTCAGCAATCCCCTCCATTGACTAAAACAGAGTTAATTAAAGCAACATCACCCCTGCCAAAAAGCGTTCTAGATGGTAAAGCGTCAACTGACTTCCTAAGCCGTGAAATAAGGCATCAAAAGCGTGTTCTGCCCAAGGTACTTCTAAATAAACGACTTGATTGCCAACTGCCTGTAGTTGCTTGGCAAATGCCTGAGCAAACTCATTTCGGACTAAGTGATCACGCCCAGCATAGATAAACAGGGAACTTGGGAGCGATCGCCGGATGTAACTGGCGGGTGACGCTTGCTGATAAAGCTCTGGTTTTTCATCTGGGGTACCCCCTAAAAAAGCCAATGCTGATTGGTGAATATCGGCTGGATTGGGTACGGGTGGTTCTAGATAGGCACGCGTCAAATCAACTGGGGCGTAGTAGCTCACAACAGCGCGAATCGGAAATGGAGTCGTTTGATAAGCCGCTAACAACGCCAAAGTTCCACCCGCCGATCGCCCCACCAAAGCTACCCGTTCTAGATCCACCTGCCATTCGTCCGCATGAGCCTGAATCGCACTCAACGCCGCTCGAACATCTTCTAACTGCGCCGGAAACCGATGCCGAGGAGCTAACCGATATGTAATCGAGATGGCTGTGTACCCTTGAGCTGCCATATAACGACTAAACAACTCGTCGCTGTCAGCTGAACCCGATCGCCAACCACCCCCATGAATCATCACCAACGTCGGACGCTTTCCCTTAATTGGCGCATGGTAACGGTTTAGACGTAGCCTTTCGTCTGCGGGTTCTGCAAACACAATGCCCCGTGACACCTCAACCTCTGGCACTGAAATGCCCCGCAAAGCTTGATATGCATTGAACGGCGCAGGTCGCAACCTGGCCCTCGTCTCAGGCGAGATCTGCGCCAACGAATGCCCCAGAGTTTGCTGCATGGCTTGCTCCATCTGCCGATGCGCCACCGGAAACTGAACCAGCGGCAGGCTGCACAACAGCAGACTCAACACACTAACAACAACGGCCACACTGCCCCACCCACTAAACCGTAGCGTCAGCAGGGCAAAGCCCAAAGCAAACAGGCTTAGCAGCAACCAGCGTAAACTCAGCTCTGGAGCCGCGATCGATCGCCCCAGCAACGAATAAGTAAAGGGAGGAACAACAATCCACAGCGATCGGCTCAGCACTCTAATTGCAAAACCCAACGCTAGCAGCGGTAGCAAATACTTTAGAACAAATGACAAGATAACCGCTATCAAAAATTAGTAACAGCTCAAATAATAATGATAAACAGAGTCAAATAATCAACGTTTAAACTTAGATTTTTCGACTGCCCCCGGTAGGTCAACGGTCTGAATTTTCTGGCAAATATAGTGTTGCACAAGTTGTAGCTCTTGTACTGAAACCTCACCATCACCATGAATATGCCCCGTGATATTTCTCATCTCTGACTCGGTCAGCACACCATCAGCCAACGCCTGCTCAATTAAGGCTTTTAACTCTGCCAAAGCCTTGATGTCTGCATCAGAAAGTGGTTTTTGATTGGGATACTCAACATTCATCGCAATCACCCCTAATTTTTGTAATTTATGCTGTCCTTATCATTCCTCCAAATTTAAATTTGGCTATTATCTTTCCACCATTTTTAATTTTCTCTGAAACAAAAGATATATGGCGGATCGGAGGGCTAAGTAAGCATTTTTACTTTTTGTCGAGCTTCAATAGTGATAGGAAAAGTTTAGGTAGTAAGAGGAAAAAATAGGGGGAAAAAAGAAGCAGGCAGAAGTTAATAGAAGTAAGTAGCCAGGTGCAACGAAACGAAAGATAATTTTGATAGGGGAAGAGGTTGAAACTACTTTTGGAGGGCACTGCGCTCACTCCCTTCAAAAAATACGCCTATCGCTTACAGCAGTCCCCATGCGGTGTGAAATGAGCGAGGTGGTATAAAAAGGGTTCTTTCGGAACCGTCGTCACAATCCAAATCGGATCGCTGTAGTGATGGAGGCTGTTAGAAAAAGGATTGCTTGCATCCCCTCCTTTCTCCCGCTTCTACCTCCTTACCCGCTTCACCCACAAAAAAATAGATCTTTCCTTCGCCATCGGAATCGGATAGCCCTAAAATTGGTTGTGGATTTTCTCTGTTAAGCCAGTAAGCATCATGGGGTTAATTGTTCAGAAATACGGTGGTACATCGGTTGGTAGTGTTGAGCGGATTCAAGCCGTGGCAGAACGCGTTTGTCGTAATGTCAAAGCCGGAAATTCCCTAGTGGTCGTTGTTTCAGCAATGGGCAAAACCACCGATGGTTTGGTCAAGCTGGCTAACGAGATTTCGAGCAACCCCAGTCGGCGTGAGATGGATATGCTGTTAACGACAGGCGAGCAGATTTCGATCGCCCTGCTCAGTATGGCGCTGCAAGAGTTAGGGCAACCCGCGATCTCCCTCACCGGGGCGCAGGTGGGTATCGTCACCGAAGCAGAGTATAGCCGAGCGCGAATTTTGCGGATTGCGACCGACCGCCTCGAACGCCACCTAAATGAAGGCAAAGTCGTAGTCGTAGCGGGTTTTCAGGGCATTACGAGTGGAGGTGATTTAGAAATTACTACCCTGGGTCGAGGTGGCTCTGACACCTCTGCGGTGGCTCTGGCAGCCGCTTTGAAAGCCGATTTTTGTGAAATCTACACGGATGTCCCCGGTATTTTGACGACCGATCCCCGATTGGTGCCCGAAGCGCAACTGATGCGCGAAATCACCTCCGATGAAATGCTCGAACTGGCCAGTTTAGGGGCGAAAGTGCTGCATCCCCGCGCGGTGGAGATTGCCAGAAACTATGGCATTCCTTTAGTGGTGCGATCGAGTTGGAGTGACGACCCCGGCACCTGGGTGATTTCGTCTCAACCACAAGCCCGCCCCCTCGAAGGGTTAGAGCTGGTGCGCCCCGTCGATGCTGTCGAGTTTGACACCGATCAAGCAAAAGTTTCCCTCCTGCGGATCCCCGATCGCCCAGGGGTCGCGGCCCGTCTATTCGGCGAAATTGCTTCTCAGTCCTTAGATGTAGACTTAATTATTCAGTCGATCCACGAGGGCAACACCAACGACATTGCCTTCACCGTCACCCAAGCTTCGCTGCAAAAAGCAGAAGCCGTTGCCAACGCTATCTTGCCAGCTTTAGGCGCACACGCTGACCCCACCTTAGAAGCGGCTGAAGTCATGGTCGATGGGCAAATCGCGAAAGTGGCGATCGCAGGGGCCGGGATGATCGGGCGTCCGGGTGTGGCAGCCCGTATGTTCACCGCCTTAGCCGAAGCGGGGATCAACATTCAAATGATCTCCACCTCTGAGGTAAAAGTGAGCTGTGTGATTAATGCAGCCGAGTGCGACCGGGCGATCGCAGTTCTCTGCAAAACCTTTGACATCACCGAGTCTCCCTTCAATAAACCCGCCGAAACGGTCAGCCAAGCCTCACCTCAACTGACCACACCCCCGGTACGAGGGGTGGCACTTGATCTGAAACAGGCGCGTTTGGCGATCCGCTACGTGCCCGATACACCGGGGATGGCTGCCAAAATCTTTAACCTGCTGGCTGAGCAAAACATCAGCGTCGATATGATTATTCAGTCGCAACGTTGCCGAGTTTTGAACGGGGTGATTACTCGCGATATCGCCTTTACCACAGCCCAAATGGATGCTGAAAATGCGCGTCATGTGCTGGAAGCAAACAAGTCAGAGCTGGGCTATGGCGAAGTTGTGGTGAATCCAGCGATCGCGAAAGTCAGTATTGTCGGTGCAGGCATGATTAACCAACCTGGCGTTGCTGCCCGTATGTTTGCCTCCCTGGCCGAGCAGCAAATCAACATTCAGATGATTGCCACCTCAGAGATTAAGATTAGCTGCCTGGTCGATGAAGCCGATGGGGTAAAAGCCTTACAAGTCATTCATGCGGCCTTTGGGTTAGCTGGAGAAAAGACGATTCAAGTTCCGGCCTGACTTTCTTCTCAGCTCACGCCCAACCGCGCACTTCAGCTTCGGTCAAGTTGCGCTCTAGTTTGATGTACTCATTTTGAGCCGCGACGAGAATGTGAGCCATCTGCACTGGTTCATTAGCCTCAGCCGCAAGGAAGGCAGCACTCAAAGCAATATTGCGAATGTTGCCACCCGCGACATTGAGCCGCGCCAGTTTGGTGTAATCCAGATTTTGGGTGGGGGTTTGCGCCGGAAAGACGCGCCGCCAAATCTCGGCTCGTTGTGTCGCATCGGGGAAAGGAAACTTCACCACAAAGCGCAGGCGGCGCAAAAACGCGATGTCGATCGCATCCTTCAGGTTCGTCGTTAAAATCGCTAAGCCTCGATACGACTCCATCCGCTGTAATAGATAGCTGACCTCCATATTGGCATAGCGATCGTGCGAGTCCTTCACCTCGCTGCGTTTACCAAACAGGGCATCAGCTTCATCAAACAGCAAAATCACACCCCCCGTCTCAGCCGCATCAAACACCCGCCGCAGATTCTTCTCCGTTTCACCGATGTACTTGCTCACCATCTGGCTCAAGTCAATCCGATACAGATCCAGCTTGAGTTCTTTCGCTAAGACATCAGCAGCCATCGTTTTTCCGGTGCCACTCGCGCCCGCAAACAGAGCGGTAATACCCAAACCCCGTCCGCTTTTGTTGGCAAACCCCCAGGTTTCATAGACCATTGCCCGATGCTTTACATGGGTCGCAATCGATTGCAGCGTTTGCTTTTGCGCCTCCGGTAAGACCAGATCATCCCACGTGCTATTCGAGTCAATTCGTTGGGCCAGGTCATCCATGCGGGGGCGTGCCTGAGTGCGACAAAGCTGCCACAAGCGATCGCCCAAATCCTGCTCTAGTTCACTTTGCCCATCTAGATTGAAAGCTGAGATCGCCTCCGTACAAACTGTTTCAATCGCCAATGGGGTGAGATTAAACTGGGCGACGACCCGATTCACCGCGCTGGAGTCTGAGTCCATTTGCAGCGCATTCTGCCAGAGAAACGCTTGCTCTGGTGGATCAGGGTGCCTCACATCTACATGCATAAACGGACGCTGACGGGCACGCAGGCGATCGCGGCTACTCAGAAAAATGGGTGTCGTCAGGTCTTCTAAAAATCGATGAATCGCCGCATCTCTAGCTAAATCCGTGGTTTCAATATCATCCAACGCAATCAATAACGCACTCCGACTCAAAATCGCTTCGCGTTGCCAGAGACGTTGCAGCAGATACAAATCAGTCGGATTTGTCGGTAACGCCCCCGCCGCCAATGTATGAATCGTAAAACCTAATTGGCTACAGGCTTGCGTCGCGATCGCCACTTTCGTCAGAAAGTCATCGCCACCCAGTTGAATTACAGGCATCGTACTCGTTGCCAGGTTGGGATGCCAAATTTTGACAATGTGATCCACCCAGGTTTGCTGCGAGGGCACCAGCACCGACTGATATGAAATCGGCTTCACCAGACTGGCAAGCCGTTCATCGAGATGAGGCACCCCAATCAAAAAATGCAAAATTCGCTCGTCGATCCGCAGGGGACTTTGGGTCAGCGCTTTGCCAGCCCCAATCTCGATAAACTGCCAGTAGCGCAACGGTGCCTGGGGGCTGAGAGACTGCCAGTGCGGAGCATTTAACGTTGAGAGGGCCAGGCTAAACGTGGGGTAACTCCGTTGCAGATCGCCTTGCAAGTCGGCACACAAGTTTGAAAAATCGCTGTCTAACTCGACCGCCGCACAAAGAGTCAGCAGATCTTGCTCAAACGGAGTCAGATAAAACAGGCGAGTCAGTTGCGCCAGGGCAGAACTTGACGGCAAAGTGACTGCTTGACTGGGCAGTGTCGTGCGATTGAGCTTGGCCTCTAGCCGTTGACGAATGTGCGCGATCGCCCCCATCAAGGCTTGCTGATTTGTTTCGTGCCAACTGGGTGCAGCCGTTTGACTCATGGAATCACAACCTGTGGACCGACATATTGCTCAAACGTAGGGCTAGTAGGTGTTGTATCAACCTCTAAGCGGCTTTCTGCCCCATCCACTTGAACCCGCACCAGGTAATTTCCTGGTTTTACATCGCGCAGCAGAAACGCGATCTCACCCGAATTTGTCGCCCGCTTAATCTCGTCAAAGCTATAGGCTGAGGGACTGCGATCCGTTTGTTCATTTAAGTGAAGCGAGACTCGCTGCCCTGGCAGCAATGGCGGGTTGAGACTGAGACGCAGTTCTCCAGTACGGCGATCGTCTCCGTCATCTTCCATCTCACCTACAACAATCTGGGTGATTAAGGGACGCAAAACAAACGGCACAACATTCGATTCCGTTCCCCGTAGCGGGTCGGCGGCTGTACGATGCACCACCTGCAAACTCTGCACACCCGCAGAGAGCGGTGCCGCGTCAAGCCCTGCTAAATCCAATAAAATCTCGCGGTCTTCCACCTTTGTCGGTGTCACTTCGACTTGACCAATTCGCACCTGGGTCTGCTCACCCCGCAAGCGCGACCCCAAAATGCGCAAGCGCGTACTCATCGTGATTGGCTCCCGCGCCCCATCCGTTGAGATAGCAAGCTCAACCATCGGTTGATTGGGCATAATTGCAAACCGCCGATCGCGCACAGGTAACGCCCGTTGCGGAATATCATCACTCTCAATTAAGACGACCCCTACCTGATAAGCGATCGACAGCGCATAGGGCGTTTGAAAAAACGTAGACCAAAGGTTTGATAGTTCGTCGGTTGAGAGCGGCAACGGCATTAGTTTCACCGACTCAACCTGATCTGCCAGATTTGACGCTTGCAGAAACGAAAAACCAGGCGTCGCGATCGCCGCTTGAATCATCGCTGTTGTCAACACAGGCTGGGCGTGCAACGTGCGAATGGCGCTGCCCATCAGGCGATGGGGTTCTAACTCAATCTCATTGCCAAAGCAGGTGAGCAAGTAAAACAGATCAAGCGCAGCCTGGGGACGCTTGCTAAACTGCCCGTCGCTGGTACGCGTGCGGAGGTCAGCATTGCGCCACGCCGGATTCGGAGCAACCCGGTAAAGAAACAGATTGATGCCCGTCTCAGGGACAGACCCTCCAGCCGTATCTGGCCGAACCGTTGTCACCCTCGCCCCATCGACATCAGCTTGGGCAGACGCCTGCAAAAGACGTTGTAGCGTAGCAGTAACAGTAGCGATCGCGAGGTAATTGCTCATTGCAAAAATGTATCGAAAAGGGAACCCACAGCCAGCAGCGTCAAATTAGTTAAGTTTTCCTTTTCTTATTCCAACTGATTCCAAATCTGATCCGAAAGCTTTTGACTTTTACGCGCAATTACATTCAAGCGATAGTAAATTTCTTGCTCAGACGTAATCGTTTGTAAAAAGCCCTGCTCAACTAAATCCTTGAGCGACTCAGCCACCGCCCGTTGAGGTTGATTTAACTGCTCAGAAATTTCGGCTAATGTTGCTTCGCGATTGCGCATCACCACTTGAATGATGGCTTGCAATCCTTCTGGTAAATCAATGATTTCAGCCAGCGATCGCTCGGTGTAAATCGTCTTCTCATCACTATTTTGAGCGGCGGTGTTTTCTAATTCAGACATGGGGCAGACCTCATAGCTAAGTCGCTTTGATCAACTAAAAGTGTGCTTTTAAATAAAGACTCTTTATCACCGCAACTCCGTTCACTTAAGGATTAAATTAATGGCTAATTAAATGTTTGCTAATTTTCATAATTTCCTGGCTAAAAGGATGATTGGGAAAACGGAGACAAAAAATATCACTACTGGCAAGCTGCATCACATCATCTGAGTTGGGGATAATGCCAATCACATCGGCGTTGTAGGTTGCCTGAATCCGATCGCGCAGCGCTTCAAAGTCATACGCCACTAGCGCCCGGTTCACCACCAGAAACAGTTGTGGCACATGCAGCTTACGCGCAATATCCACCGCCACGGCTGTTCCTTGAAAATCCTGGCGATCGGGACGCAAAATGATCAATAACTGGTCTGAGATCGCGATCGAAAGCAACGTTTCCTCATTAATCCCTGGGTGAGTATCAATCATTAAATAATCAAGTTTGAGGCTCTCAACCAATTCCTTAAAGCCCTGATTTAGCAAATCAACGCTATAGCCTTCTCGCAACACACGGGCAATTTCACCCACCTTTAGACTAGAAGGAATCAAGAAAATTTTTGCTTTTGAAAGCGGGTTTGTTTTGAGAATTGAAGTGACATCATAGGCCGTTTCTTTGATGCCACATCGTCCCCATAAATAGTCATTCAAAGAATGTTGAATCCGACTTTCATCAAAGCCAAATAGGGCGTGAATTCCCGGCGATTGAATGTCAGTATCCACAATGCCAACGCGCCGTCCCGTTTGGGCGATCGCCGCTGCGACATTGGCTGTGATATTTGACTTGCCTGTTCCCCCACGAAAGGAGTGAATCGACACAATTTTAGGCATGAGCAAAAAGGGCGGGTATCAAAGGGTCAAGGAGCAAACGAAACGCAATCAACGGCTGCTCGCATTCGAGGAAGGTAACTGCTTGAAGCGCCAAGCCAGCATCAAACGCTCAGGACTGACGAGTTTGGCGATAGTAGGCTTCTACCTCGTGCAATAGCTCAGCCAGCGAACCCGTTGCCATCGGCGTAGATTCGACAACAGGGGCTGGAGTTACGGGTGGCGCAACTTCAGACTCCGCTTGTAGTGGAATTGGACGTGGCTCAACATAAAGCGGTTCCGCTGCACTAGCGGTTAAGGGCTGCTCCGGTAACGGAGTTTGAACCTCAGTTGGCGGCTGAAAGCTTGGCTCATCAGGCATTTGATCTTGACTCGGAGGCCGCAGCAGAGCTTCTAACGCATCCAACTTGGTTGCTGTGTGAGGTTGCGCCGGATTGGCGATCGGTAGCACCGGAGGCACCTCAACCGGGGGTGGGGGTGGCAACGGCGGCGCTAACTCAAGTTCTGGTTCACGTGCCTCCTCCTCTTCTACCCCCATCGGAGCCTCATCCTTAACATTCACTGGCGGCACTTCAACAGGCGGGGCTGGCAGTGGCGAAACCATATCAAATTCAGCGGCAGCGTCCGGTTCTTCCGCCAGTGGCTCATTGGCCTCAAACGGCGTTGATGGATGAAACAAGCTTTCTAAATCCGCGATCGCCCGTGAAGATTCAGGCCGGGGTGGTTGGAGGGGCCGCTCTAACTGCGGTGATTGCAACAGACGCGAAGACTCTGGCTGGGGTGGTTGCAACGGGGTTTCTAGTTGTGGCGGTTGCAGCAAGTCTTCGAGTTGAGCCAGATCGTTTGCAAGCGGCGGTTGGGGTGCCGGGGTTGGTTCCTCTGGCGCTTGCACATTCAGCAGGGGAAATGGCTCAACAACTGGGGGAGGTAGCTCAGGTTCTGCGGCAGGTTCATGCACCGGAGCTGGGGAAGCAGGCGGTTCCGGTGGCATCGGCGGGACAGGAGATGCTTCAGACTTGGGGCGATCGTCAGCAAAAAGCTGAATCAGATCCACATCCAGATTGAGATAGGGGGTTGACTGAATCGGCGGTGTAATCGCATCCAGGTCAGGACGATACTGCACAATTAACGGTTCTTCTGGGGTATCTTGCAGGTCAGCCTCGGTTGCTGAGTCAGGCGAGACACGAGGGTGTTTTGAATTTTGGTCAGGATGATGATTGTTGGCTGCGTTGGAGTTTTGCATGGTAGTTGCGGCTGATGAAGAAGAAATTTGGTCGAGCAGGTCTGAGGTACTGCCATTAGTTGTTTGCTTTTCGCGGCGGAGTTCTTCGCTGCGAGCTTGCAAGTCGCGAAAGTAATCGGACTCGGCAATTTCAGCGACATCCCGTTCTTTTTTTTCTTTGTCGATTTCAATGTCGAGTTTCAAAAAGCCTCTTACCCCTTCGTAAATGGCCTGCGCTACCCCACGCGTAAACAGCACCACCACCCCTGAACCGAGGATGAACGTCAGCAGCGGCGGCACAACCGGAATCCAACCCGCCTGGGTAAACAGCCAGTAACTAATGCCAAAAATGGTCAAACTGCCCAGCGCGATCGCTCCTAATAGCAACACTGGACGCCGAATTCGCCATGCGAGTAAGGCTCCACCCACAGCCCAGGCCGCAATCCAAATATTTTCTAAAGCAGGATGCCAGAACCAGATCAGCGATCGCTGATTTTGCACCGCACTTAAAATTTGGCTGACAACATGAGCATGAATCACCACCCCCGGCATCGGTGGCAAGTTGCGCTGCTGGTTAAACGGTGTCGCAAACGTATCTTTAACGGACTCCGCAACATAACCAACCAAAACAACTTTATCTTTGATGCGATCGCCGCTGACTTTGCCTTCTAAAACGTCGGTCAGTGTCACCTCTTCGGCTAACTGGCGATTGCTCCGGTAATTGATCAGCATTTGATAGCCTTGCTTACCACCAATATCAGCAGTGCGGTAAGGCCCAGTGCGAACCGGCAACGGCTTAAAGATTGTGGAGCCTAGCTTAATAAAGTTATCTGGCGTTGGCTCCATCTGAATGTTTTCAGCATCGAGATAGTTGAGAGCCAGTTGCAAGCCAAAGTAGGGAATCGTTTGACTCGAGTCATTGCAGGGTGAATTGGGCGGCGGTGGGGTGCTAGCATCAGACTGCTGCGGCTTTTCGGGTGGCGTCAGCGTCAGAAATGCGCGTCGAACCACGCTATCAGGGTCAGCCCCCAGGTTTGCCGCCCCAAACTGTTCTGGTGCCAACCCTTCGGGTGGCGGAAAACCCTGGTCAGCCGCACTCCCTGTGCGATCGGGCACCCGACAGACGGCCACCAAAACCCCGCTCTCCTGCATAAACTGCAACAGCGCTTGGCGATCGCCCGCCGGACCTTGCACCGACCCATCGCGAATAATGTCAAGCCCGATCGCCCGTGGTTCCTCTGCTTCTAGCCGCTCTAGAGCATCCAGCAGCGTCTTGTCAGAAATCGGATATTTCCAGCGCCGCAGGTCTTCTTCGGTAATACCAACCACCAACAAGCGCGAATCCGGCTGTTCAGTTGGGCGCAACCGCATCATGCGGTCATAAAAATTCAACTCTAATGCTTGCAGCGCGCCGACTTCACGCAGACCAACCAGGCCCACTGTGACAGCGGCACTCGTTAATAAAACAGTGCGACTGCTCTGCCAGAGCGATCGCCAAGAATCAGAAAACCGTCTCACCATAAGGTAGCCCTGCCGGGTACAGATACTTTTTTCGGTAGCCGTTAAACTACATCCGGAAGATTACAGAAGAGTCTGGTGAATTGCTGGTGTAAATGGCACGAGCCCCTATCTGAACCAGTGACCTGCAGCTTCTTTTTCTCAAATTGGGTGGCTTAATCGTGCGTAAATTTGGTTGAAGCAGTGTTTTAGTTCATTACAAACGTAAAAATTAAACTCGCAAAATTCTGTTAGCGATAAAGTTACTTTTTCCTGATTGAAAGGGGTGTTGCTCGAATGGAAGATCAGTCTGACAAAAAGCAGCGGAGGAGCAAACAATGCGTGATACGTGGCGAAAGATTTTGCAACCAGGCCGATCGCCCCTGATCGTTTTACTCTGCTGTTTAGAGGCGATCGCGTTGGCTCCCGTTGCGGTTGCAGTCGCCCCATCCTCATTTGCGCCTGCGCCCCAGTTCAGCACCTCTGAGTCCTCTGGCTTGTTGCTGGCTCGTCGTCGTTACCGTCCGCGTCGGGGCCGCTATTTTCCCCGTTGGGGGTCGCCGAGTTGGTCGCGTGGAGGTGCGGCGCGGGGCGGTTGCTCTGAAAAAGAAACACCCCTGATTCCGCTGATGCCCGTGTTAGCAGAGAGCGATCGCGACCCTGGCTTTTTTGGGGTAACTTTTTCCGCTCGTCCAACCTTTTTCGCCTACGTGCCTGAAACAACTGCCAGAGAAGTTGAATTTTTGCTCTTAGACGAACAGCATACTCAGGATGTCATTTACGAAAAGAAAATTCCAATTACCGGAAAACCTCAAATTATTAGCTTCACCCTGGATACAGACAAACAGCTAGTAACCGAACGTAACTATAAGTGGTACTTCACAACACTCTGTGACCCCAACGACCCAGTTCTGGATGATAACAGCGGCAATCCTTCCATTTCAGGCTTAGTGGAAATGCACACACCAGAGTCCCTGGCGGGTCGTCCAACCAACCCGAACTTAAAGGTAGCCGACAGTTTGGCTCAACAAGGAGCCTGGATTGATGCTCTGTCAATGACCGCAAAATTGCAATGTCTAGCTCCCAGCAACCCGACTGTTAATGCTGCTTGGCACGATTTACTAGCCGATATGGAGCTAGAAAAAATCCCTGCGTTGGCAAACCGACTACAAAAAGGGGCGATCGCGGCGGCTCCTTTACCTTGTAACCAGATTCCATAAAAAAAAGCGGGCACTTGCCCGCTCCTTCCCCTTTGCTGAAAACTTAAGAATTTTACGCTTCCTTAGCGTTCTATGTTAGTCAAGGTTTTTCTTCACTTCATCCTTGACATCTTCGGCAGTGTGTCTTACGTTTGCTTCTGCCTGCTTAGCCTTACCTTCAGCCTGGTCTTTAGGATCACCCTTGATCTTGCCAATTGTCTCTTGGGTAACACCTTCAACATTTTTGGCAGTTGCTTTTGCTCTATCTTCAAGGCTCATATTAAAGTCCTCTTTTTGTATCTACTCGAATGTTTTCATAGTATTTCGTATTTATCTCTCAGACATCCTTCATAGGTTGTGGAGCTTCTCTGCCAGAAGATAGGGTATTTTGAGGAAGACCACTCCTTCGAGCGAAGTAAGTACCCTGCTATGTTGCCCGACACGTCTCACTACTGGTTACGTAACGCCCAAGTTCCCGATGCTCTCTTAGTCAGAAGTCGGCAGGGCCGCAACCGCCAGTGGTCCACACCCAACAGTCCACAAGATAATCTGTTGGCCGTAGATTTAGAAATTGCAAACGGTGAAATTGCCAGTATCGCCACAGCTGGCGCGATCGCGAGCTACAGTCACCCCTCTGTTGACCTTAAAGGCGGCATGGTGTTTCCTTGCTTCGTCGATGCCCACACTCACCTTGACAAGGGACATATCTGGGGGCGATCGCCCAACCCCGACGGCAGCTTTGGCAGCGCGATCGATGCAATCATAGCCGATGCGGCGCAGTGGAATGAGACAGATCTCTACCACCGCATGGAGTTTGGCCTCAAGTGCAGTTACGCCCACGGCACCAAAGCGATTCGCACCCATCTAGACTCCGCTGGGGAACTGGCTCACATGAGCTTCTCCGTATTTCAGCAGTTGCAGCATGAATGGCGCGATCGCCTAATTCTACAAGCAGTCTGTCTAGTTCCACTCGAATACTACGGCACCCCAGCAGGAGAAGCCCTCGCCGACCAGATCGCCGAAATTGGCGGAATCTTAGGCGGCTTTGCTTACATGAACCCCAATATCGAAACCGAGGTTGAGCGCACCGTCGCGATCGCCAAAGACCGCAAACTCAACCTGGATTTGCACACCGATGAAACCAACGATCCAGACTCGATCACGCTGCGCTTAGTCGCTGATGCTGCAATCAAACAGCGGTTTAGCGGACAGATTGTGTGTGGTCATTGCTGTAGTTTAGCCGTTCAATCAGAGGCAGAGGCCAACAAGACGATTGAGCGCGTCAAACAAGCCAAAATCGGCGTGATTAGTCTGCCCATGTGCAATCTCTACCTGCAAGATCGGCAACCGAAAAGAACTCCTCGTTGGCGCGGCGTCACCCTTTTACACGAACTGAAAGCAGCCGGAATTCCCGTTGCGATCGCCAGCGATAACTGCCGTGACCCGTTTCATGCCTATGGTGATCACGATGCGCTGGAAGTATTTTCTCTTTCAGCAAAAATTGGTCATTTAGATCATCCCTTTCTGGATTGGTGCGCCGCGATCACATCCACCCCAGCCGATTTAATGGGCTTACCAACAGTAGGTCGCATTGGCGTCGGATTACCCGCCGATTTAGTGGTTTTCAAAGCCCGCCGCTACAGCGAATTGTTATCCCGCTCTCAACGCGATCGCATTGTGTTAAGAAACGGACAGGCTATTGATACAGCTTTACCGGACTATGCCGAATTAGATGATTTAGTGCAGCCATTACCTAAATAGACTGTGCCTAGCATAAGCTGACACTTTTCAGCAGCGTATCTGGCTAAAGAAAATGATAGATTAGCGGCTAAAGCCGTAATCCCTCCGAAGCGATTCTATGAAGCATTTCAGCCTGAAGCTTGCCAGTCTGATATTCCTCAGCGGCTTATTCCTTGGAAGCAGCATATATTCTGTCCCTCTCTTCGCTTTACCTGCGATCGCCCAAACACTGCAGACAAAAGAGTTGGGCGATCGCTTGTTGCAACAGGCCAATCAGCAATTTAGAACGCGTCAGTATAAGGATGCCCTTCAGTCTTCTCAGCAAGCTTTGCAAGTCTATCAAGCTGTTAAAGATCAGGATGGTCAGGCTCAGTCTCTCGCCAGCATTGGCCGCGCTTATCGTGCCCTGAAAGACTACGCAAAAGCGATCAAATATTCTGAACAAAGTCTAGCGATCGCTCGCAGCGTTAATAATCAAAAGCTAGAAGCCATTGTCTTAGAACGAATTGGTTTGACCTATTTCACTTTAAAGGAATTCAACAAAGCGGTTGCTGCGCAAGAGCAAGCTTTGACTGTTTATCAAGCCATAAAAGACCAGAATGGAGAAAGAAGAGTCTTAGGAAACTTAGGAACAGCTTATTTAATGGCGGGTGACTATGCCACAGCTGTCACAACCCATGAACGAAGTTTGGCACTATCTCTAGAACTCAAAGACCAGGCTGCAATTATCGCAGCAGAAGTCGATTTGGGAGGTACTTACACGTTTCTTAATAACAAAGCCCGAGAAGCCGCAGAACAGGGAGAGCAGCAGCGTCAAACAGGTCAATATTTATCGGCACTGCAATCTAAGCAGGAAGCGTTACAAATCTACCGGGCAGCAAAAAATCCGCTTTCCTGGGAGAAAGACCCCTACTTGGAAGGAGAAACGCTAGCAGGTATGGCAGATATCTATGATATTTTGGGCGACTTTGCAAAAGCCGAAGAGTATCGCCAGCAGGTTCTCATAGTTGCCCGTGAAGTTAAAAACTCGCTCCAAAGAGAACAACTAGAGGCAAGAGCAAAAACGGGTCGTGCCTATAATGACGTGACTTTGAGTAAGTATGCAAAGGCTATTAAATCATGGGAAGAAAGATTAGCGATCGCACGAAAAAGAGTTGATCCCACAGAGGAGTCAGAAGTTTTGATTGGGTTGGGAAACGCTTATCATTCGGTTGGCAACTATCCAAAAGCAATTGAGTATCTTGAACAAGGTCTAGCGGTTGCGAAAGAAGACGATCCAAGATATGCAATGAATGCGCGATCTTTCCTGGCTGGCAGCTATGCGAGGCTTGGCAACTATTCAAAAGCGATCGCCTACGGCGAGCAAAACTTAGCGCTGATTCGCAGATTGAGAGAAGCGCCCAAAACACTTGAAGCACACTTTCTAATTGAATTAGGTGGTTTTTATAATGCTGCTGGCAACTCAACAAAAGCGATCGCATACACACAGGAAGGGTTAAAAATTACTCAAGAGACTAAAGATCGTAGTACGGAAGGGGACGCTCTGAGTGCTCTGGCTAATATTTTTGAGAGTAAGGGTGAATATACTAAAGCAATTAATTACCAAGAACAAGCATTAGCAAATTTTAGAGAAGTCAAATACCCCCTAGCAGAAGGCGATGCGCTTATTAATTTAGGCAATACCTACTTTGCTATGAAGGACTATAACCGAGCCATTGAATATCACAAGCAAGCTCTATCAATTTTCCAACAAATTAAACATCGCCGCCGAGAAGGACTAGCCTTAAACAATTTAGGGTTAGCTCTATTTGCTGCAGGCAAGCCCGTTGCGGCAGAGAAAGTCTTATTTGAGAGCATTGCAATTTGGGAAACAATTCGACAGGAGGGGGTTGGCAACGACGACGCAAACAAAGTCTCGATCTTCGAGCTGCAAGCCAGCACCTATCGCACTCTCCAACAAGTTCTAGTGGCTCAATCTAAATTTAATGCCGCTCTGGAAGTCGCAGAACGAGGACGGGCACGTGCTTTTGTTGAGCTATTGGCACAACGGTTAGAAACGTCATCAGCTGTCCGCGAGCAGACAGCCATTGAACCGCCTACAATTCAGCAAATTCAGCAGATTGCCAAAGCGCAGAATGCAACTTTAGTCCAATATTCCGTCGTTCATGATGACTCTCAAGCTCAACAGCGATCGCAATCATCTGAACTCTATATCTGGGTCATTTCGCCGACTGGAAAAATCACTTTTCGCAAAGTTGATTTGAAACCGAAGTTGAGTGGAGTCTCCCTAGCAGAATGGGTTAAAACCACACGCTATGAAGACTTAAACGTGCGAGGGCTTGGATTAGTTGCGACGTCTACCGCAAGCCCAAACGCTAACCTACTAGATAAAGCCAATCTAAAGACATTGCACCAGTGGTTGATCCAGCCGATCGCCGACCTTCTGCCCAAACAGCCCGACCAGCGAGTCATTTTCATTCCCCACGACGCGCTATTTTTGGTGCCCTTTGCCGCTTTGCAAGATGCAACGGGACGCTATTTGATTGAGCAGCATACGATCGCAACCGCTCCTTCGATTCAAACATTGGCACTGACGCGGCAGCAGAGGAAGATCGGCTCAGGTAGACCAGAGGCAAGCTCAGCGTTAATTGTAGGGAACCCGACCATGCCGCAAGTAACCCTAGTTGCAGGGGAAGCCCCAATGCAACTGGCAGCTTTGCCAGGGGCAGAGACAGAGGCATTGGCATTGGCAACACTATTTAAAACTTCCGCATTAATTGGGGAAGATGCCACCGAAGCGAAGGTCAAGGCGCAAATGCCAACGGCATCGTTGATTCACCTGGCAACGCATGGTCTGTTTGATGGCGATCGCGGTTTAGAGAGCGCTCTGGTATTAACACCAACCGCAAATGAAGACGGATTCTTAACCGCTAGCGAAATTTTTGACCTATCACTTCAGGCTAATCTAGTCGTGCTGAGTGCCTGTGATACCGGCAGAGGCAGAATCACCGGGGATGGTGTCATTGGCCTATCGCGATCGCTGATCTCAGCGGGTGTGCCAAGTGTGATCGTGTCATTGTGGGCTGTACCAGATTCGCCAACTGCATTTTTGATGACTGAGTTTTACAACCAGTTAAAAGCAACCGGAGATAAAGCAATAGCCCTACGGCAGGCAATGCTAAACACAATGCAACGGTATCCCAAACCACGCGACTGGGCAGCTTTTACCCTAATCGGCGAATCTTAACAGTGCCCATCACCCACTCCAGATAATCTCGAACTCAAACGATCATCTCTCGCTCAGCAGCGTGTATCGGAGGATAGCCGTTTGCAATAGCTGCTAGGGATCATAGATTAAATAAGATCAGATATTTTTCTATCAAAGGGGCAGACCGTATAGCCTTCGGCACGGCTACGCTAACACCCATCACAAAAAGTATCAAAGTTATCTAATTTGCGTTCCTAAAGATTCCTTATGAAATTCGCCTGGGTGAATCAATCCAATTGACCAGTAGTACCGTGGGAATCATCGGCAACATCGGCAGCAAGCAAATCAGCCCTTGGTTCCATGTCAGAGGGGCTGTGGCAAATAAGGCATTCATCACGCTCCACTGACTAAACAACACTTGCAGAACGATGGCGGTAGCAATTCCCAGAAGCAGAATTGGGGCATTAGAAATGACTCCTGTTCGACCGCGCAAATACTGTCCAATATTCACTCCTAGCTGGCTGATGCCGATCAGATAAACAATTCGGGCTGCAACCAGGGCTTGAATCGCCATTGTTCGTGCTACAGCAATATCTCCGTAAGTTAACCGTGCCCATTCAAACAATCCAAAAATCAAGATCCAATTGAATACAGACACTACCAGAATGCGACGAAACAGTTTTGGGGTAAGTAGAGGTTCATTAGGGTTACGAGGCAGTTGTTGCATCAACCCTTGAGATTTGGGTTCAAAAGCAAGCGGAACTGTCATAGTGATGGAATTGATCATGTTCAACCAGAGAACTTGCAGCGATAAAATCGGCAACTCCCGCGCTAACAGAGTACTGATCAAAATCGTCATGGATTCCCCACCATTCACGGGTAGAAGAAAGGCGATCGCCTTTCGTAAATTCTGGTAAACCGTGCGTCCTTCTTCCACAGCCGCTTCGATCGAGGCAAAATTATCATCTGTCAGCAGCATAGCAGCGGATTCACGAGCAACTTCCGTGCCACTTTTGCCCATTGCAATGCCAATATCCGCCTGTTTCAGGGCCGGGGCATCATTCACTCCATCCCCTGTCATGGCAACGATATTACCTTTAGACTGGAGTGCTTCCACCAGTTGCAGCTTTTGCGTGGGGGCGACTCTGGCAAAGACAGACCCCTCAACGGCCGCATGATGAATTTCTGCCTCACTCATTTGGGCTAACTGTTGCCCAGCAAAGGCGACAACACCAGCACTGGTTTGAATCCCCATGCGTTGGGCGATCGCCCGCGCGGTGGCAATGTGATCACCAGTAATCATCTTGACTTGAATCCCGGCAGACTGACAGGCATGAACTGCTGCGATCGCCTCTGGGCGGGGTGGGTCAATCATGCACTGTAGTCCCAGAAACACCAGATCGGTAGCCACATCCTCATGGTCGATCGCATGTTGCTGTACCGCTACCATTTTTTGAGCAAATGCCAGCACCCGCAGCCCCTGCCCTGCCATGTCATCGACTTCTTGTTTGATCTGGGGTGCATCAAGGGCGATCGACTGCCCCTGAGCATCGAGCATCTGGCTACACCGACACAGCAAAGCCTCGACCGAACCCTTCACATAAATCATTCGCGGCTGCGCCTCATGCAGGGTTGCCATGTACTGATACTCCGACTCAAAGGGAATCGCATCCATGCGCGGGGTTGCCGTCCTGAGTCCAGCCTGACTTAGGCCCGCTTTTTCTGCCACAGCAATCAAGGCTCCCTCCGTTGGATCGCCCACCACGCCCCAATCTGTCCCCGTTTGTTTGAGTTGGGAGTCGTTACAGAGAATGCCTGCTGTCAAACACTGGGTTAAGGTAGGTGGCAATTCCGCCGCATCCAGCACCATCTCCTTGCCGTTACTGAGGTGAGTAATTTCCCCCTTGGGACTGTAGCCCCCGCCACTGACGCGGTAGTGTTGACATCCCGCGTAAACCGCCTGAACCGTCATCTGGTTTTCCGTCAGCGTCCCGGTTTTGTCGGAACAAATCACTGTGGCACTGCCCAAAGCCTCCACCGCAGGCAGTTTACGAATGATGGCGTTGCGTTTCGCCATCCGGTTCACCCCGATCGCCAACGTGATAGTCACGACCGCAGGTAAGCCTTCGGGTATTGCACTAACGGCCAGGGCAACCGCTGCCTCAAACATATCAATCCAAGCGCCTCCCTGCCCCAACCCCACCCCAAAGGTAAAGGTCGCCAGGGTTAAGATGACGTAAAGCAGAGTACGACTGAATTTTTCAAACTTCCGGGTCAGCGGGGTACTGAGGCTGACGCGATTTTCCATTGATCGCGATATCTGCCCCATCTCAGTCGCATTGGCGGTGGCGACGACAAAGCCCTGCCCCTGCCCAAAGGTGACAAAACTGCCTGCATAAGCCATGTTGCGCCGTTCAGCCAGGGGAGTATCTTCTGGTAGCACCTGGCTAGATTTTTCAACCGGAACGGATTCCCCTGTTAGAGCAGATTCATCCACCTGCAAATTGCGTATCCGCAGCAACCGCAAATCTGCTGGGACTTTATCGCCCGATGTCAGCACGACTAAATCCCCCGGCACCAGATCCCGTGAGGGAATGCGCAGGGGTTGGCCTTCCCGCAGAACCGTTGTTTCGGTTGTGACCGCTTTTGCTAAAGAGGCGATCGCCCCTTCGGCCTTCGCTTCTTGCACATAGCCAATGATGGCGTTAATCAGCGTCACGCCCCAGATTACCCAAGCATTCGTCCAAGACCCTAGAAACGCCTTGACAACTCCAGCCAGAAGCAAAATGTAGAGGAGGGGTTGATGAAATTGCAGCAAAAACCTCAGCCATGCAGGTTTTCCAGGCTTAAATTGCAATTCATTCCAGCCATATTGTTCATAGCGTTGGGCAACTTCTTCAGGTGTTAAACCAATTTCTGCACGACTGCCCAGACTCTCCATAACCTCATGGCTAGTAAGTGCATGATAAGAACGCGAATGCGATTGAACAATCATCACATACTCCAACTTCTAGACTGACCTTCCCAGATGTCTCACTGCTCAGGTAACAGACAACCACTGTTTTGAATCGTTGTGATTTACATTAACCACCCAAACTGTTGGTTTAAATCCTGACACAGTTCCTTAGCCGTCTGCTCTGCTGCATCAACAAAGATCGCCGTGGAAAATCAGATAATGATCGGCTAATTCCTCCCCTAGAGTCGCTTCACAGTGCCTCTTAGTTAAGAGGCAGTACTAGAATACAAATGCTCCGAGTAACTTCCTACTCTCTCAACGAGATTTAATGCGAGTTCCACTGTTGCTGAGTAGTAGAAAGTAGAGTTAAAAACTTGTTGCAAATCACGCTTTTCCCAGGTACACTTCCATGTACCTTCATCCTCATCAAATTTAAACCCAGAAAAGTATTTATCTTCTCTTTCTGTATCAGTTTCATAGTCTCTAATAGACAGACCGGAATATAAATTTTCCTCTTCAATAGACCACAGACTAAAATGTCGCACCCATAATGAACAGCTAAGCCGAGAAGATAAGGGGCGCATCTTCGTCTTAGTTATACCTTCAGGTTGAGTATTGTTGACTATCGTTTCTTGATGCATGTAAGTCAGATAAAGTTGCTGATTATCATAAGAAAAAACACCTTCTCCATCTGGTTCATAAGTTAGAAGCAACAACTTGTTTTCCGTGCTTTGAAGAGTTGGAGGAAGCTTGCCAATCAAATAAGCTTGGTGGCACATGGTAGTTAGAAAGAATAAATAGATTTGAATTGGCGAATTAATTTCCTTTGCTGATCGGTCTAACATTCCGGTTGCGCGGCGGCAAACAACCTTTTCATCATCACTCAAATGTCCCTTCAGTTCGCTCCAATAGGTTGTTAGGCTATGCCATGACAACTAAAAGTGCCAGACAGTATTAAGGTAGAGTTACAGGGAAGGCATAGTATTTGTGCGCTTCAATTCCACGATTTGCAAAATCTAGCAACCCGTCAATGGCCATACCTCGCCATCGTCGTCTCTGATCCGAATGAGCTTGTGTTGGGTTTTCTTTTTCCCTCCATTCCAAATAAGTTGACTCATACACTTTGGGTTCTGTAAATGCGACGTAAGCCATGAGTGAATAACCCAAAGTTGACAATCCAACAGGGAATAAAGAAATTGAGTAACCAAGCTGATAGCGAGAAGGTGAATGAGCCAATATATCTTGCCACTCGTTCTGCCACTTCCTATAAGATGCTTGATTCAGCTCTTGATAATTAAAGCCTTGATCAATAGTGATCAGGAATTTTGCGACTGAATCGTTAGGCAGGAAAAACTCCAGCCAGGACTCAGGTGAATAGTCTACGTCAGAAAATCCATAAAGTGTATAACCGATCTGCTGATTCCAAATATCTCTTGCTTTTGACTTACGATCATAAACTGCTTTGGAATCACGTGTAAACTGTGCTCCATAAAGCTGGGCATAGATAGCCATATCTGGATCGCTACTGACATGAGATTGAAGTAATTCGTAAAGTCTCATGAATAATATCCTTTTGAAAAAGAGATAACAAAGCTACAAACATTTAAACTTTACCTGCAATTAACTTTTAATTAAAGATTTATCATCTCACAAGTAACTTTCAA
The DNA here is from genome assembly GCA_015296075.1 of Leptolyngbyaceae cyanobacterium M33_DOE_097. Taxonomy (GTDB): domain Bacteria; phylum Cyanobacteriota; class Cyanobacteriia; order Leptolyngbyales; family Leptolyngbyaceae; genus DSRU01. The sequence continues at coordinate 42,852 of DVDV01000293.1, forward strand.
GAACTGCCTTTAACCACGAACTAAAGCAGGCTAACGTCAAAGTCGAGCGGCGACCAAGCAAGTCGAACGATAGACAAAGAGCCTGTACATCCGCTCCAACCAGGTTGTTCTGCCGCGTCAATAACTCAGCTTCTGTAGTTTACTCGACCCGTTGCTTTGACGCACCGGATCGATATGAAAGCTTAAGCGTTAAAATCGGGCGTTGAGTAACTCAATGCACTCACTATGTATAAATTTGCTGCCGCTTCGGAGAATGAACCTATCGTGTTTGGCTCTGCACGCCCTGGGTATAGTAACGAGCAAGTAGATCAGTGGATCGAATTTATGCAGAATCAGGACATCGCGCGTATTTGCTGTTTGCTTCCTGAAGCTCAACTGGCTCGCTATGCCAATCTACTAGATATTTATCGACAGACCTTTGGACTCGACCAAGTATGTTGGGCACCAATCGAGGATTTCTGCTTTGCCACCCCCGAAATTCTCGCCCACCAAATTTTACCGTTCTTAGCGATCGCTAATCAGAATGATGAAAAGGTCGTTATTCATTGCTCTGGTGGAGTTGGGCGCACGGGACATGTTTTAGCAGCTTGGCTTGTGGCTGGACGAGGATTCTCTAACAAAGCCGCGATCGATGCTGTTAAACAAACTGGGAAAAATCCTTACGAAGCAGTTATCGCTGCCCCCTTTAAAGGGCGCAATCCGTGGAAAGTTGCTGCAGAACTCAACCTGCTACTAGATGAATGCAATCGATTGAAAGGTGAGCTATATCAATCCTGACGACTCACAGCAGCTTTATCGATTTTTGATGCATCAAGCGATCGCAACTCCCCTTGAGCAGCACTACGAAATCAAACTTTCTTCACTCTTCAAATCAAACCCAGGTGCAACACTTTTTAAGAGTGTCAGAGTTTGTGTCAGATACCCGGTGAATCTCTAGCCGGGACTTATAATTCTCTTACATTTATCCGCTATATAGCTTTCCTATCAACAAGCCCCTTGATTTATGCCCTCTTCAGCGATTGATCAATTTTGGTACGCGATCGGGTGGGTTCTCGCCCTCAACCGAGAAGCTTTTCGACAGATTGCGAATTTTCCCAGCGCCTCCTGGATTGCACTCGCCCTTGTTTTATTAGCAGGGTTGTCTCTCGCAATTGGCCAAAGCGTCATCCTATTTATTAATCGGGTCAAGCCCTGGCGATTCTTTTTTAGTCTCTTACTGAATGCCTTTTTATTTCTGTTTGGCTTTCTCTTTTTGGCTCTCAGCACCTGGCTAATTTGCTTATTGCCCTGGTCAGTGTATGTGCCGTTTCCCAAGCTGATTACTGTCCTGGGCTTGGGCTATGCCCCCTTGCTGTTTAGCTTTTTAGGTGCGCTTCCCTACTTTGGTGTGCCGATTTTATCGCTACTATCTGTGTGGAACTTGCTGGCAATTATTGTGGGGTTTGCCGCGATCGCCAATATCGGTGCAGGGTTTGCTTTTGGCTACATTGCCTTTGGGTGGTTTGTTAAATATTTCCTAGAAAATACGATTGGGCAACCGATCGCCCGCTTCAGCAAAACCCTATCCGAACGCATTGCAGGCGTTGACCTGGCTGATAGTCGGGCCGAACTGCGAGAGCGATTGCAGGCCGGAGTTCAACCCGCTCAACCCATTGGTGTTGCTTATCAAGGGGGGCTACCAGAAGTTCGCCAACTCATGCAAGCATCTGGACGTTCTGCCCCAGAAGCCGCTCATGCGGTTGCCCAAAACCTACAAAGCACCCTCTCTAGTAGAGAAACCATTCAATCAGAGGGGTCATTGGCTTTAGCACCGACTCAAAGTGATGACCTGTTAGCGTGGTTTAACGAACAGACAAACCGGATTCCCCAGCTCTTAAAACTGGTGGCCAGTCTGCTGATTATGGCAGTAGTGTTTGTCATGATCCTGGCGCTAATGCATCCAATTCGAACCTGGATTTTTGGTTGGTACACGACCCTACCGAACTTGCTTCAGCTTGTTTTTGATCTCGTCTGGATCGGTGTTGTGGCGATTGTCTTCGCTGGAGTTTTAGCCCCCCTGGAGAGTTTAGGCTGGTGGGCGGGTTGGTATGGCGAAGATATCGATACATCCGCCGCGATCGCGCCTCCGCCAGAAGAGCAAATAATAGCCGCAGATGATGAGACAGAGCGTTATATCGTCTATCTGGATGGCATCGGTCAATCTGGTAGTGAATACACCCCCGATGTCGAAGACTTTTTAACCGCTTTAGAACCTGCTTTACCAAAGGGTACGAAGCTGATCAGAGGCTTGATGATGTACTCTGTGCTAAACAAGCCGCTCAATCAAGATCGGCCACTGGCGTGGCTCTGGAAAACTGCCGACAAGATGCGCTGGAGCAACCCTGCAGCTCTTTTAGGCATCATGGTCAACCTGCGAAACGTCATTATTGTGGCAGTTTCATCAGACAAACGATACGGGCCGATTTATAACCAGGGCATTGCTCAAGTTATCTTTGACGGCTTAATCCAACATGGTTATCAGCCTGGAAGCGGTGTTCCCATCACGTTAATTGGTTATAGCGGTGGCGGCGAAATGTCAGTTGCAGCAGGGCCTTACCTGCGGCGATCGACGGGCGCACCGATTGAGGTGATCTCGCTCGGTGGCGTGATGAGCGCTAACAATAACTTGCTGAAGTTAGAACATCTCTATCACATCATTGGGGAGAAAGACTCGGTCGAAAAGCTGGGGCCGATTATGTTCATTAGACGCTGGAAGCTATTTCTTCTCTCTTATTGGAACCGAGCCAAACGCAAAGGTAAGATTACCATCATGTCAGCTGGCCCGGTCGGGCATCAGGTTCCAGGTGGCTACATGGATCCAAAAGCGGTCTTACCGAATGGCAAAACGAATCTGCAACACACCATCGAAATCATTCTGTCGATTTTGAGTGGAGCAGCCCTGCGAGCCGATCACTCAATTCCCCGTAAAAAGAGTAACTACGCACTTTATCAAGCCGCCGCCTTTAACCAACCTGGCTACTACCCGATCGCCCAATCCGTCGATCCTGCTAACTATCGCGCGATCGCACCCTGGATGGGACGCCTGATTTTGCCTAAACCAGAAGAACGGCTCCAGGTCAAAGGAGTTTGGTTTGAGGTGTATCACGCCCCCGAACCCTATCAACACCTGGTTGGTCAAGTCGTGCGGTTACGCTGGAGTACGCATCCGTTAGTACAGAAATTGGTCAAAGCTGTTACTAAAGATGTTCACTTTAGTGTTGATGCAGAATATAGTAGCCAGTTTGGTGGATCAGTTCATCCCGATCGCATCAACCACTGGCGACAGGTAGGCCCACTCGAATCATTGGCAGGTTCTCGCCCAGTCGATGATATGGTCGTCATGCTGGATGGTCAGGTAGACATTCAAGAGATGACAGATGAGCGATCTCAGAATACGGCTCAAAGATCATCAACAACAATCTATATTGCCATTACCCCCATCCAAATTACAGGACGCTTTTGTGCGCTGGTCAAGTTTCTGCAACCAATTGCCGGGTCAGACCAGTTTCGTGTAGTGCATTACAACCGAGCCTCGCGCCAGTTTGACGGCCCTGAAGAAACCGTTCGCTTGCCCGCCGTGATCTTAGCGGAAGCCTACGGTAGCTACCCCTCTACCACCCGCGATTTAGAAAAATCTCCCTTTAACGAAACAGGCTGGTACATCTATGGCGCGCAAGATGCCCAAGGGACTTTTGTTGTTCAAGCTTTAGGGCCGCGTGCCCTCTTTCGCCTCCAACCACAAACGGTCATTTTTGGCAAAAAAGCCGCCTACACTTACATTCGTAAACAGGCCTGGGCAGATGCAGCCGCTCATAAAGGGGAAATTGCTTCAGTCCTCTGTATCCCCGCCTCAGAAGACTCGACCGATGCCATTCAAAGCGCCATTCAAAGTTGGAAAGAGGGCGATCGCGCACTCGTAATTCACACCTATGGTGGCATTGGTGGCAACAAAAAAGAACCCGCTGCCGCTACACCCATTTTCTTTGGGCATTTTGCCTATGGCCTCGCAACCGTGATTCGCGACCCACTCAGCGATGAGTTAATCTTTGACCTGCGCTATCACCAGGTTTATACCCAAAATACGGACGGGTTGATCGCTGGCACGCTGCACTGGTCACGCTACATGGGCGATCGCCAGTTTGGTTGGGTCGGCACCCGCCCAACTTGTGACATTTTGATTAAGTTGGATGCCTTTACCAATAGCTACAGCTTAGATGGCACACTGCTTTCTCCCTTGACGTTGATGTTGTCGCAACTACAGGTGATGACGGCTCGCTACCGGATTGGCGACGGCACAGGCGGCACCTACGTTGGGCCTGCGAATAACTGCTCGCAAGACTCAAACCAAGCCCTGTTTGCCAGTCTGCACAGCACCAATCGATATCTGACGAATAATCCTCAACTCAAACAACGCTTGATCAACGAAGACCCGAACCAGGCACGCCGCTTTGCCGATCTTGAAGACCTGGCAAACGAGTTAGAGCGAGAACTTCAGCCGCTGGGTGGGCCTCGTTCTGATTGGGAGAAGAACGAATATAATTTGGGCAGCACCTTGGAAGATCAGCCACTGCGTAACTTGCTCACTGGGTTAGGAAGCTGGCGCACGATGCTTCCCCGGTTGGCGAGTGATACCATTGTGCGGATCTTCCTAAAGCACGGTGCGACGGTTTGGGTGCTTCGCACCAACCAAATCGGGGGTTACGATCCTGACATTGAGCCGATCGCCCCAATGACACTATGAGGCAGGCAAATGGGTCGTTTTACCCGATTCAGTCCAAAAGTTGTAGGTGAGAGAAGTTTAGTAGCTCTGGTGGTGACTGTCTTTGTCTCTAGCTGTTTTGCGCGATCGCCCCAAACCTCCTCCAATTCCAGTGACCCCGAACGAGCTGCTGCAAATCCTCCCACTAATCGCGCTTCGACGCTAGCTCAAGCCCCCAGACCTGCTAATGCGGCAGCCTGTGAACGAGAGTTGCGATCGCGCCTGACGCAAGAATTTGGGTCGCAGCTAGAAATCACCGTCAATTCTGCTGAAATCTACTTTACCTCCAACGCCGAACAAGGCATTCGCGGCACAGCCACCGTTATCTTTCAAAGTGATAATCGGGCAGCCGATTACCGTTACGACTGCACCGTAAACCTTCGCACAGGCACCGTCTCTCAACTCACCTATCAACGCATCAATCAAACCTCGCCCACTCCAACTCCCGGTGGGTCAAGTGTAGCCATTTGCGAACGAACATTGCGCGATCGCATCACTCAATCAACAGGTGAGCCGGTCATCGTAACCATCAATTCCGCTAATCCTTACTTCATCTCAAATGCCGAAGAAGGGGTGCGGGGAACGGCAACGGCTCGGTTTTCAGAGACAAACCGCTCGACCAACTATCGCTATGATTGCGCGGTCAACATTCGCACCGGACAGGTGACGCAACTTACCTACGAACCGACTACTTCGCCACCTGTTTCGAGTACGGCTATCTGCGAACGAACTTTGCGAGAGCGACTGGCTCAAGAAACAGGCAGTAGTAGCAATGTCACCATCACCTCAGCCAATCCCTACTTTATCTCAAGCACTGAAGAAGGGGTGCGAGGTACAGCAAACGCCAGAGTTGTGAATACAAACCGTTTGATCAACTATCGTTATGATTGTGTTGTTAACATTCGTGATCGGCAAGTGACCCGCTTCACCTATCAACGAGTTACCCCACCCAGCCCACCACCTGTTGTTTCCAGCCGTGCAATTTGTGAGAGGGAGCTACAAAAGCGAATTGCCCAGCAAACTAATGGGCGGGTCGATGTAAAATTGACTTCAGCGAACACCTACTTTATCTCAAGCACTGAAGAAGAAGTGCGGGGCACTGCAACCGCTCGCTTTCAAAACACCAATCGTTCAGCGAACTATCGCTTTGACTGTGCCGTTAATCTTCGAACGGGGCAGGTCACTCAATTCACCTATCGGCGTACGGATCCACCTGTTACAACGCCTCAAACAGCCTATAACCGTGGCTATGCTCGCGGGCGGCAAGATGCGTTAAATAATCGACCTTACAACCCCTTCCAGGGAGTTTCTGACAACGGTTGGCAAAACAATGCTGAGCTATCTCGTGCCTACACCAGAGGCTATGCTGATGGCTTTCAGTCTGTTTCTCGGCCTGAACCAGAACCTCCTGTGAATGGGGCTTGGTAGAAGATTGAGAATTTCAACGAAATGGCTCCTTAATCGTCAATCCAATGAACGTGCTCAAACAAAACGGGTTCAGAACGGTACGCGATCGCCTGCGACACCTCCGCTGGTTACTGCTAGTCTTGCTAGGTGCGATCGCCTCAGTGTTACTGGTTACACCACGCTTACCAGCCGCCCCCTCTAGCTTGCCACCCTCTCAGTATGCCTCCACGATCCAAGCGCCGTTTAATCAACCTAGCTACTACGCGATCGCGGCAACGCCCCCTGCTGCCACTTATAAACCTGTTGCACCTTGGGTTGGCCGCTTAATTTTGCCAACCGTTGAGCAATATCAGCAGACTCAAAGCCAGACCAAAGAGACTGATTGGGCCTGGTTTGAGGTTTATGTCGCCCCACCTGAAGCCAAGCAACTGATTGGGCAAACAGTGCGTTTAGCATGGCAACAAGAACCCGCCATTCAAGCCTATGTAAAGGTAGCCTCGCGCGATGTCACATTCGTACCTTCGGCAGAGCAGGCGTTTCAAAATGGTGTGATTAATCCGATTCGACTGAACGGACGCACCCAAGTCGGGCCGTTACAATCCCTGGCTGGGGGGCACCCCTACGATGACGTGACGGTTGCGCTCAAGGGCAAAGTCAAGCTAGAAATGGCAGCCACCTCACCCACCGCTCCAACAACCACGGCTCAGACCTCAACCGTGTTGCGGGTACAACGCGAGCCAATTCAGGAAACAGGGCAGTACTCTGCTCTCGTCAAGCTGATAGAACCCGTCTCACCAAAAGACCCCAAAGAGTTGCCACCAAGCTGTCCAGGCGAGGCACCCTGTTCTAGCGATCGCTTTCGGGTGCAGCACTACAACCCAACGACACGCCAGTTTGACGGAGTGCAAGAAGTTATTCGCATTCCTCAACAGCCCGCCGATAAGGATGGCATCTTTAACACCTCCACCCGCAATTTAGAAAAGGCGATCGCTGGGTCGGCAGGTTGGTACATTTATGGCGCAAAGGATCAAACAGGCTTGTTTACAGTGCAGGCAATGAAGCCACGCGCCCTGTTTCAAATCGACCCCCAACGAGTCATTCTCGACTTCAAGCAGGGACTACGATTCATCGACTTTGACAACTGGAAGGATGTTGAATCCCGTAAAGGTGAAATTCAAACGACTTTGATTGATACAACCAGTGACACCTCGAATGCCGTGCGATCGAACTGGAAGACTGGAAGCTGGTTTCTAGTCATTCATAACTACGGTGGACGTGGGGGAACGCATCCTAAGCATGAGTCGTTTGTGGCAGGCACCTATGCTGGGCACTTCTCGTTTGGTGTTGGCGCAGTCATCAACGACCCATTTACGAATGAGCCTGTTTTTGACTACGACTATTTTCAGGTCTACGGCAATGGAGGCGATGGTACCCTTTCGGGAGGGCAATCTTGGGCAAATTACATGGGGAATTTGCGGCGAGGCTTCATCAGCATGCGCCCGATTTCAGATACTCTGATTCATCTAGATACGCTTACAGAAGATCACCAATTTGGTGATACTAAACTCTCTTTCTTTAAAGAGCTAATTGCTGAACTTAGTCTGATTGGTGCCCGCTATCGTATTGGCGATGGCAGCGGTGATTCGACGATTACCTCTGCGACGTCTTGTGTACAAGATTCAGCTCAGGCATTGTTTCTAACGCTGCGTCGCTTTCAGGAAAAGATTGAGACGAACCCCCAGATTCTTGCGTGGATGAAGGCGCATCCAGATGACTCAAATACACAGCGGTTTCGACGCTTAGTAAAGCTCGGCAAAGACCTGGCCGAGCAATTGACCCCCGTTGGCATCGTTCGTTGGGATTGGGAGCAAAACGCCGAGCAGCTGACGGGCCTCTACAAGAGCAACCAATTTCTGAGTATCGATGACTTTCAACCCAAAAACTTAATCACCGGGCTGATTAGCTGGCGAACGGCAATGCCCCGTCAAGCCCACGACGAATTTGCCAAGTTGTTTTTGCATCATGGTGCAAAAATCTGGGTTTTGCGTCCCAATCAAATCGGTGGTACAGATCCTGGTGTTGCGCCTCTAGAACCGACGTTGTTGCTCGGTGCCTGGAAGCTACCACTCACAAGCATACCGCTGGCTGCCTACCTGGTGATTCGCACGTTTGGCGGGTTTACCTTTCCGACCTCGTTTAGCTGGTTAATCACCTTTTCTATTTTGGCTGCACTTGCCGCGATCGCCCTTCCGTTTGGCTTTGCGACCCGCTTCTTTCACTGGAAACCGCAACACCCCTGGCATCGTCAACTGGGAACTCTTTTGCGGCTTTTCTTTGTACCCGCATTGCTACAAGAATATCTCTTTCGCATTCTTTTGATTCCCTATCCGGTTGTCTGGTTACCTGCGTTAACCTGGTGGGCTTGGGCATTGCTAGCATTAGGTTTATTTGTCGGCTTTCAATGGTTATATGCGCGTTGGAGGTTAACGGCCTGGTATCAGAGCGTCTCTTCTGAAACGTTCTTAACGCTAATGACCCTGTTGGGTTTTGCTTGCACGCTGACCTATCGCCTGACGGCTTCTCTGGCAACGATTACCGTGCTTCACTGGCTAGCGATCTCAGCCTGGTGGTTACTTTTGGGTGGTAAACAACAGTCTCATTGGGCTAAAACCAAATCAGTTTAGAGATTGCAAACAAATAAAATTCCAGTTGTGGAATCGTCTGTGGTAGGGGTTTGACAATGCGAAACTCCTTCACAAAAATTGCATCTTATCCAACCCATAATTCAAAGAGCCACTAGCAATCAATATCTGATCATCCAATGGCTCTCTTTTTACGATTGATGAGTAACCTGTTACCAAAAATCACTCACGTTCTAAATCGTCAAGTTCTTCAATTTAAATGAGTTGATAATTGTTGACACACCACCTACCAGAGCAAAAATGCCTAGCGTAATGGGCAACGCGATCGCGGCAGATAAAGGATTAAACAGCAACCAGAAACCAATCAACAGGTTGACAACCCCAATCGCGATTGATCCCCAGCCATCTTCCTTGATGCCACGAATAATCCCCACGACCCCCATCACAATACTGCCAACACCCAGCAGGGTCACTAGAAATGCACCTGTCGCAACTGTACTAATTAACGGATGCCTGAGTACCAGAATGCCAGAAAGTACCCCAAGCACACCCAGGGCTAAATGCCATCCCCATTGACCGCTATCAGTAAACAGACGAACAAAATCCATCACACCACTGACTAGCCAATAAGCACCCAAAAAGACGACTAAACTGACTGCCGTTGCAGCCGGATTGGTTAGTAGTAGAAACCCTAAAATAATAGCTGCAATCCCCTGGATTAGAAAAATCCACCAATACTCTGATAAGCGTCTCAAAGCATTACGTGAAGCAATTGACATTTCTGTTTGATCATCTACATCATATCGAGACATAGTATTTCCCTCTGTAGTAATACTATCTGAACTCGTAATCAATAGGTTAATCTTAATGGCATTAAGTGGCAGACTCCACTTGTTGAGATATGGGTTTCACAGTTTGTAATGCAAGTTGAATTCTTTATTCTGCGAATCTGCTTTAGGGAATCTATCTTACAAGTTATTTTTGCAACAAAATTAGTAAAGTGTATCACCCTTAACCAGCATCATTTCCTCGTTAGATTGACCTTATATGCGCTCCAAGAAAGCATTTTAGAATAATTCTATAAATCATCCTGTCTTTTAATTTTTGTTGCTACTTACCTAATTCATAGATTGTCCTTATTTATTTAGTTCTTATTTGTCAAAAGTCTTGTAAAGCTAACAACCGTGCAAATTAGCGCATTGTTTTTTTGTAATGACATTAGAATAAACCTATTCCAATCAACTATCGCGATCGCTCGTGCAACATTCTCTGTAGCTGCCTGAGTAGCAACGCCTTTCCCGAACTCAGCTGGAACAAAAATTACGCAGATACAAGTAACCAAACTTGATTAACTTAAGGCTACGGTGTCACCAATCCCGTTCTTTTGTAAGCCATTGGGAGCTATTTAAATGCTACTTCAAACAATCTTCTTAGCTCTCTTTTCTGGAGCTTTTGGAATTCTGCTTTGCTTTGGAGGCTACCGCTTCTTTACCGTGATGCTGCCCATTTGGGCATTTTTTGGTGGCTTATGGTTAGGGGCAAAGGGCGTCTTTATTTTGCTGGGAGGCGGCTTTTTAGGCACCGCAACAGGCTTAACAGTTGGCCTTGTTTTAGGTATTTTAATGGCGATTTTTTCGTGGCAATTCTACGTCTTTGGGCTTTCTCTGGTAGGAGCCATCATTGGAGCCTGGTTAGGGTCTGGCCTTATGTCTTACCTAGGGTATGAGACTGGCATCGTTCATGCCTTTGTAGCTCTAGCCTGCGCGATCGCGCTTGGTATCCTAACTTACACCCAGCACTGGCAAGATGAATTGATCACGGGCCTATCTGCGATCGCAGGAGCAAACTCAATTGTGCTGGCTATTCTGCTACTTCTAGGTCGGGTTTCAATTACGGGGGTGCAGGGTGCGGGTAGTGCGGTCAGTCCAATTTTGCGAGACTCACCAGGCTGGTTGTTTCTTTGGTTAGGCGTCGCGATCGCGGGCATCATCGTTCAACGTCGTACCTTCCGCGCTGTGACCTTTTCAAACAAAGAATTCTTTAAATACTGGAGCTAAATTCGATCATGTTTTTCATCGATCCATACTACTTATTGTTCATCGCGATTCCAGCTCTGGTTATCTCGGCTTTTACACAAATGTACTTAAAGAGTACCTTCGCAAAATGGAGCCGAGTTCCGAATACAGAAGGGATGACAGGCATGGAGGTTGCCAATACTCTCTTTTCTCGCACATCGCTGAACCCCATTCCTTTAGAACGCGCGGGGGGCAATTTGACTGACCACTACGACCCAGGTGCAAATGTGGTGCGCTTGTCTGACCCGATCGCGACTCAGCCATCCATTGCTGCTATGGCTGTTGCGGCTCATGAGTTAGGTCATGTTCAACAATATCAAACGGGTTCGGGTTTAATTGCTATGCGAAGTGCGCTATTGCCCGCGCTGCAATTCACACCCACCATTTCCTACATCTCCTTCACTTTAGGACTGTTGTTTAACATGGCCGGCTTAATTTGGGTCGGCATCCTTTTCTTTGGCTTCATGGTTCTGTTTTCGCTGCTCACACTCCCCGTTGAGTTTGATGCGAGTCGTCGCGGACTCACCCTGCTTAAACAAGCCGGACTGACCGACACAGCTGAAGAAGTCGCTGGGGCAAGAGCCGTATTGACTGCCGCTGCGCTCACTTACATTGGTGCTGCCATTACTTCCGTCCTACAGTTGCTCTACTACGTCAGCCTCGCTCGTCGCAGTGAGCGCTACTAATCCCGATCAATTGGTGAATGGGACACATCATCCCCCTGCTTGCGGCATCCCCCTCTGTAATTGGACTTTAGACCAACTGTAATCTTCCACTATACGTAAGGGCGAACAGCTGTTCGCCCCTCTTAGAGGGGCTAGGGAGATCAGCGGTAATATGCAACTTCACACCGGATGGGTATCAGGATATTTTATCCTGCTCTTAGTCTCGATCAAAGAAGTTAAATAAGCGAGAAAATGCGTTTGTATTTTTCTTAGAAAGACGATGCAGCCAGATATAAGCTTCTCCCTCTGGTGAACATTTGCTTTGAATCAGGGCATTAGAGTAGTGAAGATTTGCGCCAGACACATTGTTTAAATATCCCGAAGAAGTCCACTCACCATAGGGATCGTTCACAAAAAAGCCATACTGGTCATAGCCACGCACCACAATAATGTGCCCAAAGCTGGTGAAATACCCATGAATAATACACGGACGACCTTCAGCGATCGCTTTGCGAATATCTGATAAGCGCCCCTGCATTGTAAAGTCATCAACCAGCCCATAGTTGCGAGCCATTGTGGCTAAATCGTAAGGATCCCAGCGACTTAATCCTTGCCTTTCCATGTACCGATATAATTCATCTTCCAGTTGTCCGACATTAGTATTTCCTCGAATTTGAAAATAGCTCATCACCATTGCAAATGAGGTGACATTGCAAGCTCCGGTAGGGTTAAGCGCATTGTCAAGCTGACTTTTGTGAGGCACATTTAATTGCTTCGTCGCTGGCAATCCACCTGAGATAGGTGGCGTTCCCGGTAGTGGCACAACCTGCGCTTGTGTGTTGATAAACTGAATATGGGGGGCGTAGGCGTACCAGGTATTACGAGATGGATTGCCTAACTCATTCCAGGTGAGCGAAAGTTTGTAATGATCATTACTCGCCGTTGCCCAAGAATGAAGATAAAATACTCTACCTGCTGCAACATCAGCCTTATCTTCCGGAGGTAATTGCGAAGATGATTGCGTAGATTGCTTAAAGACCGTGTTTTGAGTAACTTTTATACTCGGTGGTTGAATCAATTGAATGTGCGGAATAAAGACACACCAGGTATTACGGGGTGGATTTCCAAATGAGTCGCGTAGTAAAGCAACGCGAATATGAGTCTGGTTTAGGGTCTTCCAAGAGTGAATATCAAGAATGGTGCCTGCTGCAACTGTAACTTTATCTTCTGGAGGTAACGCTGCAGAATCTTCAGTCGTTTGTTTGAAGACAGTGTCTTGAATGATCTTGAGTTGTATAGCCATCAACCAATCCTCAATCTTTACGCGATCGCTTATTTGCCAATTTATAGCGGTAGTCATCCAGGTTAGGAGGAGGTGCAGGGGCTGGTTGACTGACAGAAGAGTTTGAGGATGAAACAAAGGCTGGAAGGGAAGGAGAGGCTGATCTATGCTGAGAAGTTACCACACCTAACAGCAAGAACAATGACTCCCACTTCCCGACTCTATGATGCGTTGAATGACT
>DVDV01000049.1 GCA_015296075.1 Leptolyngbyaceae cyanobacterium M33_DOE_097
GGGTAGAACGGCGATACATCGGCAAACTCGTGCAAGGTTTTTCAGGGGTTTGGCGCTTTTCCCTTGCACTTTAGCAGACTTGATCCTGCTTGAAAACTGGGCTCAGTCAGTCTTTGGCGTTTCTTCAGTAGGCCCTATTTATCTTAAACAAAGCTTATTCTGCTCAAACAAATACTCATCTCTGAATACCGCAACTTCTTGCCTGCGGTAGAGGGTTTGGCTAGAGGCGATCGCTACGCTAGAAGGAGTATGTGAACAGCTGCGAACGGTAGATGATTCCGTTATAGGACGCAGGCTGCGCTTGTTACTGAGCGGATTTTTACACACGAGTGAGTTTGGACTTGTCTTATGAATTCTAATCAGTCCATTCAATCCCGTATTCGGACAACGATCATCGGTCTGCTCTGGCTGTGGTTTGTCGCTTACACCCTCTGGTTAGCCCCACTTGACCAACCAGAAACATTAGAAAAGCTTTCACTGGAGTAATTCAACCGCGATCGCTGCGTAGCATCAGTGGCAACAAACCTGAATTAGTACCAACTACGTTCTATCCAGCTGTTCAATGTATTCATGGAGATATCTAATATGACTTCTACGATCGAGCAAAGTAATCAGATTCAAAAACTTCAAGAACTCATCAAAGACCTTGAGTATGGCATGCTAACTACTATGGATAATGGCTATTTGCGCAGCCGTCCTATGGTGCCAATGGGTGCAATTGATCCGGAGGCAGCCCTTTGGTTTTTCACAGATGCAAGTTCCCATAAAGTGATAGAAGTTGAGCAACAGCAGCAAGTCAATGTTAGCTTTTCCGCCCCTGACAAGCAGCGGTATGTCTCTCTTTCTGGGTTCGCTCAGCTTGTGAGAGACCGTCAGAAAATGCAAGAGTTATGGCAACCAGCCCTGAAAGCCTGGTTTCCTAAAGGTTTAGAAGAACCCAACATTGCTTTACTAAAGGTAACCCTTGAGCAGGCTGAATATTGGGATGCACCAGCGGGTTGGGTTGCTAAAACGATGGGTTTTGTCAAGGCAGTAACAACAGGTGAGAGAGCCAAAACGAGTGAGAACGCTAAAATCGATTTGCAATAAGTGGCAACTAGCGCTTGCGGGCATGGTGCTATTAACAGGGTGTGAGGTGAGCGATCGCATTTTAGAACTGGTGCCTCAACCCCAGAATGTTCCGCAAGCGCAACTATCTCCTAGCTCTGCACAATCCACAGCGACCGCGCAAATGGAAGCACAAGTGCGGCAGCAGATCAACAAAATTCGTCAGCAAAAAGGGTTGGTTGAACTCCGCAACAACGAAAAGTTAGCGCAGGTGGCACGCAACTACAGCCGCCGCATGGCGGAAGAGAAATTTTTTGCCCACGTCAGTCCCCAGGGCGACACTTTGAGCGATCGCGTTGAAGCAGAAAAAATTTTCTACTTCCTGATTGGGGAAAATTTGTTTACTAGCACCAATATTCCAAAACCTGTTCCCGCAGCCATTGACGGTTGGATGAAAAGTCCAGGTCATCGCGAGAACATCCTACGTTCAGAGTTTCGCGAAACGGGGATCGGGGTCTGGAAAGTTGGAAACACCTATTACTTCACCCAGCTCTTTTTGCGATCGCTGTAAGAATTAGTCTCAGAAGCGTGAAAAGCCCTACTGTCGCCCAGCGTTGCCCGGTACACATCGTCTTTGCAATGGCGATTAAAGAAACGAACTGGGCAACAATTCTGCTTGAGATAAAGTCTTCTTAGAGGATACCTTAAAGATCCTTTTGCAAGTAGCGCAAGACATGATCTTCCTCTTTTTAAGAGGGGCTAGGGAGATCTCTGAGCGCTGAACATCGCAGCTAATGGATTTGCAGGTAAATGATATCCCAGTATAGGGGTTTGGCCTTACTAAACCCCTATACTGGGATTTTACTTGTTTGCGGATCCCTATCCTTTTCAAATACCCTCTAAGGTGCTGATGCACCAGCAGGCAACGACAAACGGCCTTTGATAACAGTGAACGCTTGCTCTCCTAAAATCTGGTGAGTCGCCGTTGTTGGATGAATTCCATCCCAAAACAAAAACTGCTTCGGATTACTACACGCTTTAGCACCCGAAACACAAGCGCCCGTTACATTTGTGAACTCAAACTGCGCAGGCTGAGTAATCGCAGCTTGATAAAGAGCATTTGCATCTAAAACCATCATCTCAAGCTCCGGTTGCTGCTGATTTAACACTTTGAGCGATCGCCGCAAACCTTGATTGTGAGCCTGAGTTAAGGCTGTCAGACTAGCAGAGTTTACATCACTTCGAGTGGCAGGTAATTGACCCAAATTAGGCAGATTCGCAATCAAAAATCGTCTTGCACCTGCTTTCGATAAAGCGGCGATCGCATCCATCACATTTTTCACAGGGGTACTCGCATCATTGGCTCCTTGCAAGTAATCATTTGCGCCAGCCCACACCACATACAAAGTAGTTGAATTAATCTGTGAGGGAGGTCGGGTAAACGCTTGAACCTGGTTTAGCAGACTGGGCACTAAGCTACTGATGTTATTGCCAGTGGTTGCCCCACCATACGCAAAGTTGTTGATTTGGTTAGCCGAGAGACGAAGATAGTCCGCCAGATACTCAACCCAAACCCGACCATTGGAGTAACGCCCCCGAAAGTAAGGTGGATCAGGCGGATAGGAACCACCTGTTGCACGAAATACCATGCCTGTATCAGAAAGACTATCGCCGAAGACAACCATTTTATCAATCGGCTCAAACCGTTGAGTTGAAAAGGCAAATGCTGCCATAAATGCCACAAGTCCAAACGCGATCGCAACGATGATCTTTTTCACAATTCCTCAAGAAAACTCAGAACAAACTTAGCAGTAGAAAGCTCTCCAAGAGATGAAGTAGCGAAGCTCTAAAAGTTAAATTGAGTCTTTTAAGCAAATAAAACCCTGAAAGCCCAGTAACCGTTGTCGATACATTCGTAAGGTTAAATCAAACTTTCTTAATCAACAACGCTCGACAGCTAGATCACTGTCGAATAATCGTCGTAGGGTTTTCAGAGCTTGTTGAAAGTGGGATCAGCAAAAATCTAACTTGAAATTGGAATACCTAAAAAATCATTTAACTCAATCATTTGTACAGTTTAACTTCTGACGCATTAGTGTTAATCTGTTCACTTAATCAGACACCTTTTAAGTATCTTTACAACTATAACGCTTGTAATTTTATTTGTGAAAAGACAGTTCACTGTTTCAAACATCAGAAACAGAAAAAAGAAAATGTTTTGTGTAGAGCAAATAGCCCTATCAACTAACAGATTCTAGGAGGATCGATTTACTAAAGCGTAAAATCTGACAATCGCCCTGTTTCGTTGGGTTATGATGATGAGCTGAAACTGATAAACAGCAAAACACAGCAAATGCAAATACCAGCACTTACTGACCAAGCTTGCTATTAAATAAACCAGCTCTGACTGCCACAGAAGTTATCTGCTCCATTCAAGAGCTGGTAATTGTAGAGTGCGATCGCTAAACAGCGCCAGCTGTGAACCTGCGACTGTCTCTAAGTTGTTTTTTATTTCCGGGTTCTTGTGCCTGACTTGCGAGCCGGAGCTGCCTCATCTGCAGATGCAGCCTTCCGCGTTTTCGTCTGGGCAGTGGTGCTGCTCTTAGATCGCGCACCTCTAGGCGCACCACGCCTCGGTGTTGCTGGAGCCGCTTCCGCAGTTTCAGCGGGTTCTTGCACAGGAGCCGCTTCCACCAGTTCAGGAGTTTGATCCTCAACTTGAGAAGGCTCTGCTGACTTACGCGGTTTGCGAGTTGTGGTTGTCTTCTTCCCAGTCGATGGCTTGCGACCCCGTGGCACGTAGCTCTTTAGGGTAAACGCACTGATTTGAATGCCATGATCTCGAAGAATATCGGCTGTTTCGTCGTAGCTGTAGCCCTTATCAAATGCAGCTTGAATTGGTTCATGCAATTGGGCGATCGCTTCTTTGAGAGACAGTTGCTCTTTGGGTTTATCGGGTAGCTCGTCTAAGAAACCAGCAACTTGCCCCATGACTTCAGGTTTAACAACAGATGCTCGCGTACCTCTACTACGTGTTTGTGGCATATTGAATGTCCGGTTAAGAGTCAGGATTGAGCGCACAATCGACAAACATGAGATTGTTTACACATGTGTGCGAATAATATCAATCATATATACAAATTCAGTATTCGCGAAAGACATTCAGGCAGATTATGTAAGATTCTAAGCAAATTATTTTTCTCTGGTGATACAGTTACTCTATGACAGATTCCGATGCTAAAACACGTTTGCTCATTTCAACCCTTGTTGGGGTCGTTATCTGCATCCTTTTACCAGACTGGATGCATCTGTCTGCGCGAATTATTAGTAGCTGGCTCGCCTGGATGATTTGTTTTCTGACTCTCACCTGGGTTGTAATGCTAAAGGCAACCCCCAAAACAATGCGGCGCAAGGCTCAACAACAAGATGAAGGGCGAATTGTCATTCTCAGTTTGATTACGACAGCGGCTTGTGTCAGTCTGCTAGCAATTGGGTTTATGTTAAACAATGGTAAAGGAGCAGCAGCGCCTATTCTAGCGGTTTACGTCTCACTTGCCGCTTTAACCATTCTGGGTTCCTGGTTGTTAGTGCATACGGTGTTTGCTTTGCACTATGCTCACGGCTATTATCAAGATCGGCATAACTCCACTGAAATTGCAGCTGGGTTGGAGTTTCCGGATGATCGCCAACCCGATTACTGGGACTTTCTCTACTTCTCGTTTGGGATTGGGATGACCAGCCAGGTATCAGATGTTGCCATCACTTCAACATCTTTAAGGAGACTGACTCTACTACATAGCATCCTATCTTTCTTCTTTAATACAACAATCCTGGCGATGAGCATTAACATTATCGCTGGGTTGATTTGAAGCAGGCGATCGCTCAGTCTATTGAGATCAGCCAACAGCAAAATTGATCAAACGAGCAAGCGTGGAGTGAGCCTTTCGCTCAGATTTTCAAGCTGGCCGTTCCCAAAGTCGCGATCGCCTCCAACTCAACCGATCAATTAACGACTCTTGCGACGACGCAGACGGTCGATCGTTACTGCAACAATAATCACAAGACCTTTGACCACCAGTTGCCAGAAGTAAGACATATTCAACAGGGTTAAGCCATTGTTGAGTACCGCGATGATCAGCGCGCCCAACAACGTACCGGGAATAGTGCCAATGCCTCCAGTGAAACTGGTGCCACCTAAAATCACAGCCGCGATCGCGTCGAGTTCATAGCCTGTACCCAGTAAACCCGTCGCACTGTACAAACGGCTGGAACTCATAACGCCCGCTAGCCCTGCCAGCAAACCACTCACCCCGTAGACAAACAGCAACACACGGTTCACTTTAATCCCTGTGAGACGAGCCGCCCGCTGATTACCGCCCACCGCATAGATCTGAACGCCCAACACAGTTTGTCGCAGCACAAACCAACTGGCCAGCACCACCAACAGCGCAATCACCACCAGCCAGGGAAAAGGCCCCAGATAGTTGTTACCGATCCAGGCGAAGTTGAGATTGCGGTTTAGCACAGTAGTGCCATTGGCCACAAGGTAAGCCACACCTCGCAAAGCTGTCAGACCACCCAAAGTCACGATAAAGGGGGGTAAGTCAAGAAAAGCAATCAAAGCTCCGTTGCCCAGGCCAATTAGCAAACCTGTCGCTAAAGCCGCCGGTATCGCCAACCAGCTCAGCGCCGGAATCAGAGAAACCAAGACGCCGACCACCGCTGACACGCCCAAAATCGAACCAACTGACAGGTCAATGCCCCCAGTCAGAATGACAAAGGTCATGCCTGTGGCTAACACAATGTTGATTGATGCCTGCCGCAAGATGTTGACAGCATTGCCAGGGGTGGCAAACGTCGGTGACAAAATCGCAAACAGAATGCAAATCAACACAAGAATTGGCAAAATTCCTGCGATTTGGAGCCAGTTATTGGCCGCTCTCCGCTTGCGGGTAGAGGACTGATCACCCGGTTCATTCCTTAAAGGACGCAATTCAGTTTGACTCATGATCCGGCGACCTCCGATGCGCCAGTGGCATATGCCATGATGTTTTCTTGAGTAATTGGGGTGCCCGTTGCATCGCCCAATTCACCAACGATTTGCCCTTCGTGCATCACCAAAACGCGATCGCTCAGACCTACGACTTCTGTTAACTCGCTCGAAACCATGAGAATGGCAACACCCTGGTTAGCCAGGTCGCTGATGATGCGGTAAATTTCGCTTTTAGCCCCAATGTCTACCCCCCGCGTTGGCTCATCGAGCAACAACACACGGGGCTTAATCGCTAACCAGCGTGCTAGTAGCAACTTCTGCTGATTACCACCTGACAGATCAACGGCTCGCACTTCCAAATTTGCCAGCCGAATGTTGAAATCTTCGACGGCATCGTTCGCAATTTTTCCGAGCGATCGCCAATTTAACAGACCCACTTTCGAGTCTTCTTTGAGCCGATTTAAGACAATGTTTTTGCCAGCCGTCATCTCTAAAAACAAGCCCTGATCTTTCCGGTCTTCAGGCACGTAGCCAATGCCAGCGGCGATCGCATCACCTGGCGAGTGAATGTTGAGCTTTTTGCCATTCAGCCACACTTCACCACTCTCTTTGGGATCAGCCCCAAAAATCAGGCGTGACAATTCTGTTCGTCCAGCCCCGACTAGCCCAGCCAAACCAACGATTTCGCCTGCCCGCAACACCAGGTCTGTTGGTTGCACCTTGCCACCACCAAGATTTTTGACTTCCAGCACCACCTCACCGGGGTTTGTCTGCCGCTGATGCTCGTAAAAGTCACCCATCGCTCGACCCACCATCATCTGCACCAGGCGATCAGGTGAAATTTCATCGCGCGTGAGACTACCAATGTATTGACCATCGCGCAAGACACTGACTCGATTAGCTAAGGCATACACCTCTTCCATCCGGTGACTGATGTAGATGATGGCAATGCCGTCTTGGCGCAGCTTGCGAATCACCTCAAACAGTCTCTCTGTCTCGCGATCGCTCAGGGCAGCAGTCGGTTCATCCATGACTAGAATGCGGCTGTTGTCCTTTAGAGCGCGGGCAATTTCGACGACTTGCTGCTCTGCAATGGAGAGGCTAGACACCACATCCAACGGGGAAAAAGTCGCTCCCAGACTGTGCAGCACCCGTTCGGCTGTTTGATTCATGCGATCGCGATCGAGGAGTTGACCCCGACGCAATTCGCTGCCCATGAAGATGTTTTCAGTCACCGTTAGGTTAGGGGCAACATTTAACTCCTGGTAAATCAAGTTAATGCCTGCCTGCCGCGCCGCACTCGGATCGGTGATATTCAGTCGTTGTCCATTGATGTAGATCTCACCCTCATCAGCGATATAGGCACCTGCCAGAATCTTCATTAACGTGCTTTTGCCTGCGCCGTTTTCACCCATCAACGCATGCACCTCACCCGGATAAATGGTGAGATTGACTCCTTGCAGGGCAGATACGCCATGAAAGCGTTTTGAAATGCCGCGCATCTCTAACACCGGAGTCACACTCGGTGCAGCAGCAGGCAAAGGTTGTAGATCGGTTGTCATAGTCGCTCCTTACTGCCAGCCTTTGTATTGACCGACGTTCTCACGCGTGATTAACTTCACTGGAATCAAAATGTTGGGGTTTTCAGGCCGCTTGCCATTCAAAATGTCGTTACCAACTTGTACGGCTCTGCGCGTCATGCCGAGGGGGTCTTGGGCCGCTGTGGCAACCACCAAACTATTGGGGTCGGCGATCGCCTGCGTCGCTTCAGGGGCACCATCGACACCAACGATGAAGAATTCGTCGCGTTTGGCTTGACGGGCCGCCAGTTCTGCCCCAACCGCAGAGGGGTCATTAATCGCAAACACCGCATCGATCTTTGGAAATGCAGTGAGTAAATCACTCATCACTCGCAGTCCACCATCCCGGCTGCCTTCGGCGTTCTGATCTTTTGACAGAATCTTAATGCCTGGATATTTAGACAAAACCTCTTCACACCCCTGTACCCGTTCAATCACCGAAATAACGGGCGGACCATTCACAATCACAATATTGCCCTGACCTTTGAGGCGATCGGCAATATACTGACAGCTGACTTGCCCTGCTTGTACATTGTTTGAAGTAATCGTTGCATCAACGCCTCCACCAGCCGCAGTGTCAACCGCGATGACAATACTGCCTGCCGCTTTTGCTTTTTCGACCGCAGGTTCAATCCCTTTGCTATCAGCCGCATTGAGAATAATCAGGTCAGTCTGTGAAGCAACAAAATTTTCCAGCTGATTAAATTGTTGGTTCAGGTCATATCCACTCGAAACAACGGTGACACGCGTATCAGGGCCACCTATTTTCTTCGCTTCCAGCTCAGCACCCCGTCCCATCAAGACAAAAAATGGGTTGCTGAGATCACCAACTGTGACAGCAACCGAGTCAAGTTTTGAGTTTGAGGCTGAAGTATTTTGAGCGGTATTGGTTTGAGCAATCGGCTCGTTATTGGATGGATTGGGTGAGCAAGCGGCTAACACTCCACCAACCAGACTGAAAAGGGCGATCGCAATTCCGTTTGGAATCGCATTCTGAAGGTTGATTTTCTTTTTGATCATCTGTTTTTAAGAACTCGTGAGTCAGAGTCAACAGAATCAAGATTTGCAAATCGAATTAAACTTGAACTGCCTGGAAATACGACCAGGTGCGGTCGGCCACACTCCATACAATTGTTATTTCAATTCTGCATGAATGAGTTTTCCTAACTTGTTCTATCTAATGGGTAGCGAAAGAAGTTAGGAATAAAAGATTGCAAATCGATAATCTGAATTATTTTTCAAGCTAACAAAAAATTCATCCTTACCTTATCTCTCTGAAGATAGAAGAATTCTTAAACTTTTATTTCCTTACGGTTTTAGAATATATCGTTGCGCCCAACCACTTATACCTAAAAAAGGTTAGGAAGTACCGCTATCGCGGTAAAGTCTTCTCACGATTTAACTTAGATTAACAAATTACAAGTCTGTAACATTCTCTTTGTCAGGCTCTTTTAATGGTATCTGTGATATCTCTCCCTCTCTTACCTTAGTTTCGGAGCACCTAATTGTAAACGTACATCTCTCTTCCAAGATCCACGTTCCTTACTAGCGATCGCGATGGGCAACTCAAACCTCTGAGGAGAGACAAGCCAATCATCTCCCTTAAATCTAGCTCCCTAAAGTTTTTAGCTCTTTCAAATGAAAAATGTTTTGAGTCGTCTTTTCTCTGACTTATATCGTCAGTACATGACAATTCCATGCGTTCTCTGAGATGCAAATTCAGCCGCACAACAGCCACAAGCAGGCAATGAGGAGCCATCAACAGCAGGCACGGGCGATCGCTGTAGTGAAATGCTAGCCCCGACCCACAAGCGAGAACCCATGCAAGGAGTCGCTTGTTTGATAAGGTTAGTTTGTTTTCTATTTCTAAGAGGGTTTCACATGGAGGGTCGCAGCATTTACTTGCTGTCAGCACTAGCAGGCGGCGCGGTTTTGCCAATTCAAGTTGCTCTCAATTCGCTACTCCGGCGTTATGTTGGGGAAGCCATGCAAGTTACGTTCATTTCATACCTGGCAGGCACTTTTACCTCGCTGACAATCTGTTTCTTAGCTCAATATTCGATTCCCACGGTTGCTTCTCTTGCTCAAACATCCTGGTGGATGTGGATCGGTGGCTGCTTAGGCACGTTTTATGTCTGGTCAACGATTTTCGCTACACCCAAAATTGGGGCAGCCCTTGCACTGGCTTTAGCGATCGCGGGTCAAATGGTCGCAGCACTTTTCCTAGATCATTATGGTGCGATCGGGTTGACCAAATATCCAGCAACCCCAGAGCGCATTGCAGGCGTTGTTTTAGTTGTTTTAGGAGTTTCGTTAGTCGCCCATGCAAAGAGTTAACTTTTATCTCTACTGGACATTCATTTCATTCATCAAGTGAATATTGCAAAAATCACAATTGAGTATCTTCTGGAGCTTACAGAAAAAGCGGTTTGGACTACAGTTCTATCATGCTTGATAGATCAAAGACTGGGGATGTTAGCCAATGATGTTACCCATGATCTGAATCGTACTTTGGCTCTGATTTCAAGCCGGGCTGAGGTGCAGTGGCTGATTAATTGGCAAATCTTTTAACCTACCTGGTGAGGCAGGACGCGATCGCATTTTTGCATGTTAGCGCTTCTCTAAAGTACAGAAAAGTGCTTTAGGTAACGGGTCAAGTGTGCCATGATAAACCGTTTGCTGCGCGAATCTTACATGAAAGCGATCTGCAAATATCTGCTGAATCTCTTCTGGAGAAAATCGGTAAGGACCTTCTTCGCGAGTCTCGTGATGGCTAAAACATTTTAATAAGAGGCAACGCTTTGGCTTGAGCAGATTTGCTACTGTTTGAACGTATTCACCGCGTCGCTCCGGTGGCAAGACATGAAAACAGCCGCGATCAAGAATCAGGTCAAACGAGCGATCGAGGTGGCTGTTGAGAATGTCGTCTTGACGAAATGAAATCTCTAGCCCTTTTTCCCTGGCTTTCTCGGGTTCATGGCAACTTTTGGTGATCCAGTAAATTGCTCCAAGGTAAGACCGTCAATTGAGTTCAACCTGCCAGCAAGAATCGGCGGCTTAGTAGCGCCAACCCCGCTCGACCGTACATTTGACGCTTAATCATCTTCAACC
>DVDV01000350.1 GCA_015296075.1 Leptolyngbyaceae cyanobacterium M33_DOE_097
GGGTAGAACGGCGATACATCGGCAAACTCGTGCAAGGTTTTTCAGGGGTTTGGCGCTTTTCCCTTGCACTTTAGCAGACTTGATCCTGCTTGAAAACTGGGCTCAGTCAGTCTTTGGCGTTTCTTCAGTAGGCCCTATTTACCAACGGCAATAAAGGCTTTAGAAACCTGCCTCTATTCAAAAAATTCTGCGTTACTTTACTCCTACTCTTTACAGAACTGATTGATAAACTTGCATCAATTGTTTGTAATTCACTTCAGCGGTATACTTCGCCTCGAACTCAAGCCGAGCTTCCTGCCCCATCTCCACTAGCTTTGCTGGGTCACTCAGCAGTTCATCAAGTTGGTCAGCCAAGTCTTGAGAATCACCCGGACGAAAATGTAAACCCGTCCGACCATGTTCAACAATTTCTTCCATCGCACCAATTCCAGAAGCAATTACGGGTGTGCCTTTTGCATAAGCCTCAATTACGACACGCCCAAATGATTCATACCACTTTGACGGAAGAATCAGCACTTTCGCCTTACCCATCAAAGCATAAACCTCTGGTAGAGGCTTTGGGCCTAACCAGTCTACGCCAGCAATCTTTTCAGAAGCCTCAATCACCTGGTCTTGTAAAGGCCCTTCTCCAACGATTTTGAGTTTGATGTGTTTACCTAAGCACTGCCAAGCTGCAAGTAACGTATCAATTCCTTTTTCAGCTGAGAGCCTTCCAACATACAGTACATAATCTTCTTTATCGTCTTGTTTCCCAGGGTCGGGATAAACAAAGTTTGGTTTGACGACAATCTTATCGGCTGGAATGCCACCTTCAATAAACTTTTGCCGAGCAAAGTTGGTAAGGGCAATATAGATGTCCACCATCTCTGTCCAGGTGCCTAAAACCCGATGCAGAGTGAGCATAGTTGCCACAACCCCAGTTGCTAAGCGATCGCCCCTATAACACCCATTCATCACTCCCGGCAAGGGAAGTGGCTTCGAGATACAGTCTTCGCAGATTTTTCCATTTTTAAAGAAAAGTGCATTTGGACAAAGAAGTCGATAATTACGGAGAGTTTGAACAACAGGAATCTTCTTTGCCTTAGCCGCATAATAAATGGACGGTGAGAGGAGCGGAAAGAAGTTCTGCACATGCATAATATCGTGCTTTTTTTCAGTCAGTTTGGCGATGACTGTTTGATAGGCTTCGACGGACCAGATCGTTCTACAGGCTGTATCTAATAGGTTTAATTTATCTACTCGAAAGTTCGTTTCTTCATAGCGCTGAACTACATGCCCCATTCGCTTTAGCAAGTATTCTTCTGCATCACGAGATTCATCTTCTCCCCCACGTATTTTGTAGCTATTATGCACGCTTAAGATATCCATCTGTGAATACCATTATGTTATTTTGATTTGGACTTTAGACTAAACGCGATTTTCCACTATATGTAAGGGCGAACAGCTGTTCGCCCCTCCTAAATATGGTGTATTTTTTGAATTAGTCCAAACTCCAGTTTGATTAAGTCAAGTTTTTAACTCTTGATCTTCAAGAAGCAGGAAGCAGCATAAAATTTCACCATTAGCGTTCAACTGCTTAGCGGTGATAAAATCCCACCAAGAAATGGCTTAAACCACCAAATGGTGGTTTAAGCAACATCTAGTGCGTTTCCAGACAAAGAATTTACCCTTAGCTGCGATTAAACCAAGGGTTATAAAATTAAGAAATCAAAGCGTACTCGTTGCAGACACAAACAGATTCAGATTACTACTGCGTCAACCGACAAAGCCCATTAAAGAAGGATAGAACCCGTTAAGGGCAGTCTGATTAGAAAACAGCAATCTCCTTTAATAATTGTCCTATATGTATATATAAGGTATTATCGAATGCAACGAATATTATTTTTATTAACTTTCACAGTATCTTATTAATTATCTGAAGTTAGATCCTTATTCAACAAGCACCTGTTCATATAACTTTTCAAGTCGTTGTGTTTGTTTACACAGATCAAAGTGTTGCCTGACTCTTTTTTGAGCCTGTTGGCTTAATCGCTGCCAAAGATCAGAGTTGTTTAAGACGTGTAAAATACAGTTGGCTAGTTGCTGCCAATCTCGCTCAGGTGCAAGCATTCCAGTTTCTGCATGAATGACCGCTTCAGGGATGCCAGCATGTACCGTGGCAACCACAGGTAGCCCGATCGCCTGGGCTTCAAGTACGACCGTCGGCAAGCCTTCAGCATCACCATTTGCCGCTGTTACACTGGGAACAACAATGACCTGAGATCGCTGCATCCATTGCCGACACACCTCAGGCGGTTGTATTCCTAAGAAGCTGTAATTACGTAATTGTTGAGCGGCGATCGCTTCTAACTCGGCTCTTAATCGTCCATCGCCGACTATCACCAGTTTCACTTCTGGTTGGCTGACTTGAATCTGAGCCATCGCCTGAATCAAATACTCACATCCCTTCTTTTCAACCAAACGCCCCACAAATAACACAACAGGCTCACGGACTGCATTTGGCCCAGGCTGAAATAACTGCGTATCGACTCCGTAATAGTGAGTGATCACCCTTTCGGGTGGAAACCCCTGAGTGAGTAACTTTTGCCGGATGAAGTCAGAAACCGCAATAAACAGTCGAGTTTCTCGCTTCAATGCCACTTGCCGCCGAAAATAAGCCCGTGTAGTTAAAGAATTTTGCGTGGCTTTGGCTTGATCTAAAGTGGCATCTAAACCGTAAAACGTAGTCACTAGCGGCAAGTTCAACTTTTTTGCGATCGGTAGGGCCAGGGCACCATTAACTCCAAAATGAGCGTGAATGAGTGCAGGTTTTAGCTGCTGAATCTTTCGATAGAGAGCAGGAGCGTATCCTGTCAATTTGAAAGCCGCTTCTGCTACGACTCCCCAGTAATTTCCTGAGTTGACAGCGTAGGTGCGATCGCGAGGTAATGCAAGACCTGGCACCCGGCGAGAACCCACATAAAAGGCAGTAAATTGTTGCATCGCTTCTCCCTGTGCCCGAATGAAAGTTTCGGAGGGTGGTAAGAGAAGGCCAGTAAAAAAGATGACTCGCTGTGACATCATTTCTTGACTGCATAGTCCTGATAAACCTGGCTGAACAAAGCAGCTTTTGTCTCCCATTGATAAAATTGCTGCACATGCTGTTGGCCTGCTTGCCCCATTTGGGTGCGTAAATCTGGCTCGTTTGCAAATCGTGTCAAAACGTGAGCCAATTCTGTGATTGCTTGATCTGGTGCGTGAGCAGCAACCTTAAAGCCCGTCTCTGCTGTTACCTGCACCGCAGGACCACCTATATCCAGGCAGATCACCGGACACCCCATCGCCATCGCCTCTACGCAAACAAATCCACCTGAATCATGCAAACTGGGGTGAATTAGCGCCAAACACTGACTGTACAAGGAGAGCAACTCAGAGCGTGGCATTTGCTTAAGAAATTGTACCTGGGCAGCAATTCCTAACTCGGTTGCTAGAGTACGCAATCTAACTTCTTCAGGGCCTTCACCGACAAGCCAATATTCTGCGTCAGAAGGTAGAGTGGCTTGAGCAAACGCTGCCAACCCAAGATGAAACCCTTTCCAGTGTAAAAAACGACCGACACTAATAAACCGCATCAACGGCTGATTCATGGGTGCATCCGAAACAGGAGTGATCTCTTCGGGCGACAAACCAACTTGTGAAAGAACTTTTACATTTCTACAACCAATTGCCTTTAAGCGATGGGCAGTAGCTTCAGTTGTTGCGTAAGCAATACAACTACGTCTTGCCGTCATTCGCACAAAAGGGTCGTACTCTCCTAAAAAACGGGCAAAATTGCGTAAAGTTTCATAGAACTTACTGCGTAAGTCAAAATTCTGCCAGAACGTTTTTGGAGCGACTTCTCCTCCACCGACAGGGCCCCACACAAAAGGAACAGGGAGCAAGGCTAAAAAGCTCGGAGACGAATAACGAACGTAAGTAACATGGTGGATGATATCGAAGTCAATTTGTTGCAAAAATTGACGCGCAATTAAATACGCTTGAATTTGCCAGAGATAATAATTTAGATGAACTGCATATAGACTTCGTTCCCAAAATTTCACTCCAAGTAAATCAAAATAAATACAATGAAGCCCATTAATCGGATTTTTTGCTAGTTCAGCTTCCAGGGCGGGGCGGTTATCTGGCCGCGTAAAAACCCAAATATCATGATGCTTTGCCAGTGCTTTAACCACATTCCACCCGACGCCGGGTTCTGACCCCATTCCAGGGCGGCACGCATAGGCTGAAACCAAAATTTTTAAGCGTGCCATTTTATACCAACCCTCGGATTAAAGCTAAAACATAACTCTGGCTATGATTGACTTTTCTGTTTGCCCAGCAGAATAAAAATGAAAGTTGGCTAATTGCTTTAGCAGTTTTAGTGCCGCGCAATGGATGATAAAGAGAATGATTCATTTAACAAAAGTTGAGTAGCAGGGTGATTTAGAAACTGGAGTCCCAGATGCTCCCAGTTGACAGTCAAATAACCGTTATCCACATCAACCAGCACATCAGGTAAGGTAACGGCTTCGGGGCGAATGTCGAGTGCAACAGCGATCGCGGCTCGCTCTAGTTTTACCAAGTCAAATAGCCGTTGTTGCCCCGACCAAAGCACAACATCTAAATACAACTGCGATTCACTTTGCGTTACTTCCCACCGGGCTTCGGTTTCGCCAAACTGCACGTAGGGAATCGAAATTTGAAAATGTAAGCCTCCTAAGTGTAAATGCACACTGGATTGTGATTTTACAGATGATGTGGGTTTTATTTTGAACTCTGCGCCTGTGAATACACCTTTAAACTCAAACCGCAAACGCAAGTCTTTGGTTAGCAGTTTAGAGTCGCGCGGTTTATAGGGAATATAGGGATTTGTAGGGTTCATGTCATTGGCAAAAGCGATACCGGCCAACACCCTACCTTCGCGTTGGACACTAAAAAATTGCGCGGCTGCAAAATCAGTGTTGTTATGCAAACAGCGCAAATGTAAGTAACTGGGTGCTTTTGAATCACCCCAGTAGGCAAGTAATAGCCGCCGCTGGTGCCAGAAGTCGCAGTAGTTCACACTGCCTAACGTAAATGTAGAAGCCATGTAGCTTGTCAAAACTTGCTTAGGGCTTTTTTTAGAAAGCGTTTTAGTGACGGTGTGAGGCTTATCCACCGATAATAGAAGTGGCTCTAAGTCTGGGGGGCAGGGGAGTAACAACCAATGCTCATCGATCGCCGGATGCGTTTCTGACACCCCAAAATGAATGCGTTCTGAAGTAGACCGCTCAATTAACGCAATGACCTCCGGGTCAAGTAGGGTGCTGTAGCTTCTACTATGAGGTCCTGCCCACTGCATTGAAGGCGGATGGAAGTGGTAGGCAATCTCTTCCCAAGCAAGCCGATAAAGGGCTTCAATTAACTGCTGTGCCTCAACGTCTTGAACATGCAGCCGAAGCCGTCCTAAGACTTTTAAGGTAATGACAGTGTAGGTGGGGCTGTTGTATTCACTAAAGCCTCCTTGCTCAAAGGTATAGGTATGAAAATCACGAAGACGCGCCATGGCGTAATCGTGTAAATCAGGCAAAGCATACGTTTGAGCCGTAACCAGGGTGACGTAAATCCCCATGATGGCAATGTTTGTATACTCTAGCGGCACATTCCGTTGTTGAATGGCACGGGCAGCATGTTCGATCGCCACATCAATAGTCCCTACTAGCTCAGGGGGTAAGTGATGCCGATGCGCCAGAATAATTTGTAACAGTCGTGTCCCCAGGAAGTCAGCCCAGTTGGGGTCAGGCTGGACAATTTTGAATGGCTTTTCTTCTAAATATTTCGGCCAAATTCCGTAGGTTTTACTGTCAGATTGCTGGTCTTGCAGGGGTAAAACTTGGCGTAATATTTTAATAGCACGTTGAGATAGAGTGACATCACCCGTATCGAGTAGTGCAGCAGCATAGCTTACAGATTCGCGCGTTGGATGCACAGGAAATCCCTGGAAAAATCGCAAAAAGCCGTAGGATTTCAGAGGAACATGCAACATTCTCGCAATCGGGTCATACTGGCGATTGAGCGGAGCTAATGCACTATGAAGCCGAGCTAGACTTTCCTCCGGCAAATAACCCATATAGTGTTGTTTTCATATTACAAAGGTTTATCAATCAACATTCCAGGTGAAAAACTGATAGTTACTTTTAAAGCGATCGCCTAACTTGCCAAGACCGATTGGTAAATCTCCATGAGACGTTTGTAATTGTCTTCAGCCGTGTACTTCGCTTCAAATTCAGCACGAGCTGCCTGCCGCATTTGACCCAGCTCTTGAGGATGAGCCAACAGCCATTCAATCTGAGTAGCTAAGTCTGTGGGATCGCTAGGCCGAAAGTGCATCCCTGTGCGTTGGTGATCCACCAATTCAGTAATAGCACCAATCTTTGATGCGACAACGGGCGTTCCTCTCGCAAATGCCTCGATCGCGACTCTGCCAAACGTCTCATACCACTCCGAAGGGAAGATTAGAAACGCTGCATTGCCAACCACTTCATACACTTCTTCCAGGGGTCTACGCCCAAGCCACTCAATTTCAGGCATTTCTTGCATGGCCTCTTTCACCAGATCTGCCATTGGGCCATCTCCCAAAATTTTGAGCGGCATCTTACTGCCTAATTGTCGCCAGGCGTCCAACATCACGCCCAGTCCCTTTTCAGGTGATAAACGACCAACAAACAGCGCATAGCCACCTTTCCCCTCGCCAGGGTCAGGTGCAGGATATAAAAAGTTTGTTTTAAAGGCAAATTTTTCAGCCGGTAAGCCCCCCTCAATGAATTTGTTCATAGCAAAGTGGCTGTAGGCAATGAAGGTATCAACCGCTTTTGTCCACGTCCCAATCAAGGAATGAAAACTAACGGTTGCCGCAACCATTGTGCTGGCGGCGCGGCTGCCTCGATAGCAACTGTGAACAATTCCAGGCAGCGGAAACGGTTTACCAAGGCATTCTTCACAAACTCGCCCCTCACGAAAGAACAGGGCATTGGGGCACAACAGACGGTAATTATGCAGCGTTTGCACAACGCCAACCCCTTCATCCTTAACAGCGTAGTAAGCCGCCGGAGAAATGAGTGGGAAAGTATTGTGAAAGTGAGCAATGTCTGGCTTCTCTTTACGAATCAGCGATCGCAACTCCTGATAAACGTCGCTGTTCCACACAGTTTTTTTCGCCAATACCAGCGGATTCATCCCTGGAATCTCGTCATTATCGAGGGTATAGCGCACCACTTCATGCCCATACGATTCAAGCAGCGTCGCCTCCGTATTTGAAATCTGCTCCTCACCACCGGGCTGCTGGTAGAAGTTATGCACCATCAAGATTCGCATCTTTTTCTCCTTGCGCCAAAAGGGTTTGATAAACATCCACCAGAAATTTGCCCTTTGTCTTCCAGTTAAACAGTTGGTTGACCCGCTGCCGCCCTGCTTGCCCCAGTCGCACTCTTAGCTCTGGTTCAAGCGCCAACCGCTTCATTGCAGCAGCCATGCCGGAGATCGCCACTTCAGGGTCTGTTGCGGCAATCTTAAAGCCAGTCTCTTGGGTAACCTGTACCGCAGGGCCACCCAGATCCAAACAGATCACAGGCCGACCCGCTGCCATCGCCTCTAAGCAAACAAACGCACCTGAGTCATGCAAGCTGGGGTGGATAAGAGCTAAACAGGTGCCTAGCTTATGCATCAGGTCGGCACGAGGCATTTCATTGAAGAACTTAACCTGATTTGCAATCTTCAACTCTTCAGCCATCGCCCGCAGACTCGCTTCTTCTGCGCCATTGCCAACGAGCCAATATTCAGCTTCAGGCGGTAAGTCGGCCTGAGCAAATGCCTGTAACCCTAAGTGAAACCCCTTCCAATGCAAGAATCGGCCAATGCTAATAAACCGTAAAGGCACGGGGTCAGAGAGCGAAAATTGGCCTAACTGCTCTACTTCTTCTGGCAGTAACCCGACTTGAGATAACACCTGGACATTTTTACCGCCCAAGGCGACCAGGCGATCGGCCGTGTCGGTTGTTGTTGCCCAGGCAAGCGCACTGCGACGCACGGTCATGCGAGTAAACGGATCAACTTCTCCCACCCATCGCATCACGCTTCGCAGCGTCTCATAGACCTTTCCACGCAAGCTAAAGTCTTTCCAGAAAGGTTTTGGAGCGGTTTCACCCCCACCCACGGGGCCGAAGATAAATGGAATCGGCAGCAGGCACAAGAAACTAGGCGTCGAATATTTAACAAAGGTGACATGGTGTACCAGGTCAAACCCAATTTCTTGATGCAATTTTCGAGCCACAACATAAGCCCAAATTTGCCATAGATAGTAGTGGATCTGAAACGCCCCCTGCCCCCACTTCCAACCTGCGCCCCAAATTGGCAGGGTAAAGTAAACAAAGTGCAAATTAGGGACTGGATGACGCTCTAACTCAGCTTCGATCGCCTCGCGACCATCATCAGGGCGGGTTAAGACCCAAACTTCGTGATAGCGAGCCACCTCACGTACAGTGTTCCAACCGACCCCCAGCTCCGTGCCACGACCAGGCTCACACGCATAGGCAGATATCAAGATTTTCATTGCGCCAGCACCTCCTTACAAAAGTCAAGGTATTGCTGTGCAGTATTCAGATAATGAAATTCACTAGCCCTGAGTTGTGACTGTTCCCGATAGTGCTGCTTCAATGCGGGATCCGTCAGAAGTTGCAGCAACCCCCGCGCTAATGCCTCTGGATTACCCGTCTGCACCAGCACTCCATGCTTGCCATACTCCACAATATCCTTCATTCCACCGGGTGCATCTGTCACCACCACCGCAGCGCCACAGGCCATCGCCTCTTGCAGGGCGATCGGGCAACCTTCCCAGGCAGAAGCCAGCACAAACACGTCTGACTGCGCCATATAACGGTAAGGGTTCGGATCGTAACCTGGCATCCACACTGAGTCGGCAATTCCTAATTCCTGAATCAAATTCTCCAACTCCTGCCGCAGTGGCCCTTCACCTAAAATCAGTAATCGTGCCGGAGTCGCCTGCACGACTGTAGCAAAAGCCTGGAGCAAGCCATCAATTTGCTTTTGTTTGGCGAGGCGAGCAGCCGTAACAATTACTGGAATCTCTGAATTGTGAAACCAGGGATGCTCAATCGGAGCCTGCGCAAGCTGCCGAACCCGTTCTGGATTGATCGGATTCAACACTACCCGCATGGGAATATCAGCCGCTATCTTTAGCGTCTCAACTAAATCAGTAATCGTATCTTTAGAAACACCCACTAACCCATCTCCATATGGATAAGTGAAACGCATCAAAATGGGCAGAAATCTTAGATGAGGCTTATCTCTGTGTTCAATTCCAGCCTCTAAGCTAATAATATTGTGTTCCCCTAAAATAACTTTTGTAGAGACACCTGCAAGATAACGAGCGACAACAGCGACAACGTTAAAGTACCAGGGCATCGGCAAGAGAATGTCTGGCTGATGCTGCTTTAAATATCTGACCGTTGCGCCTAAAGAAAAGGCGGTGCGTTTGACATCCAACGTTGTAATTGGAATATCGGGAAACTGTGCCAACTCCTCACGGGTAGCAGAAAGAACCACTAAATTTGCATCAACACCAAGCTCTTGCAAACCACGGATAAGTGAAACACAAAGGTTGGTGAATGTACCTCCACCAATATCATGGGTTAGTATCGAAACCTTGAGTTTCTTCATCAGTGACTCTACAGCGTTTTGTACTCTTGTAGCCATTCGCGCTCTACAGAGCTAATTATCCTCTGACCAACTGTTTTGTAATCTCAGCTAAGGTTTGAGCCGCTGCTTCTGGGTTGTGACGCGCCATAATTTCGCGCGATCGCTGACTCATCTTTTGAATCAACTCCGGCTCATCTAGCAGCTTCTGCATTAAATCGGCCAATTCATTCGCATCTTGCGGCGAAAATACATAGCCATTTTCGCTATGCATAACCAACTCCGAAGTGCCAGCCCCCTTAGAACAGATGATTGGCTTACTCAGCAGCATCGCCTCTAGCGCAACAACCCCCCAGGTATCTTCTTGCGTAGGGAAGACAAATACATCTGAATTTTTAAAGTAGCCACCAATCTTGTCGTAACTAACGCGGCCAACCCAAACAACGCGATCGCTCAAATCATGCTCCTGGCAAAACTTTTCTAGTTCCGCCTGCTGGTCGCCACTCCCGACAACCAGAATTGTGAAATCGTTATAGCCCCGCGATCGCAGCATCGCACCCGCCTCTAATAGCGTCGGCAACCCCTTCCGCGGAATTAAATGCCCCACAAACAAGAAAACAGGGCGTTGTAGACCCTCAAAGTTTTGGCTGACTTCAGGCGAGTCACCGGGTAATGTCTTCTCATCTGGAATTTCGTAGGGTTCAACAAACACCCGATCCTTGGGTGCGTTCAAAATATCAGTTAAATAAGCCCTACCCGCATGGCTATTGCTAATACAGGCATCCGCCATCCAAACCATGAACCGACGCACAAATAGCCGCAGGGGAGAGTGTCGGTAATCAACACCCGGAGAACTGCCTTCATAGGCAATCACCACGCGATACCAGAGTAACGGCTTTAGCATTAAAGCTAGAATCGTCCACACCCCAAAAGAGCTTGAGAAAACCACTTGAGGCCGAGATTTCAACAAGTGCCCAATAATCGCAGGGGAAAGATAAGTGAAGTTATCTCCATAACTATCGTCATTGCGATTGATCTCAATCACTCGAAACTGTCCGACCACTTCTACATCAAGCTTACCCTCAAGACCTTTTGCAAACCCTGGAAATAAACCCGTGAAAACCTTAGTCTGAGGGAATATTTGGGCTAGCTCACTTAAGGTAGGTTGCCAATAAAACCAAGCTACTGGCAATAGCCAAACAACTCGAATGTCATTCATAAATAGGGACTGAACGTAATTAGTTTTTACCGAAAACTGGAAGCACTCTTAACAATGAAAATAGAGCCATATTAAGCTGAAAAACGATCTGAGTTCTTAAAAAGACTACAGTCCCTAGGCGAGGCATTAAAATCGGTATTGCTAGAATCTGCCCCCTAGCGCCTATTAAATGACAATTACAGTAATTACCCCCAAACAGTACATCTGCCAAACAGTCAATTGCTGATCTTTTCCCTCTTTTTCCATGAAAAATATCAGCATCCTCCAAGCCACGCTAGTAGAAACACAGTCACTTTACCGAAACCTTACAACAACATTAAAGAGTCAACTATAGCAGTCCTAAATGACTTGTGAGATGAGAGAGGTGCTGTGAGAAGGTTTTCTTCGAAAACCTTCTCACAATCCAAATAGGAGCGCTATAGCCTCCGCTACTTAGCAGCGATCGCATCCTAAACAGTGCTGCACAAAACTTTTTTTGAAGCTTCACAAAAAATTAGCAATCAGCCCCCAGTTCTTTAAAGTTTTTGCGAGGCTTGACTCCGTATATTTGCTAATGCCTCAATAACCTCCATTAATTAAATGGGTATTAGCTTCTTAAGGGCTTAGGAAGCCTGTTTCTTCTATAGTTATTTAGTGATACTTTTCGTTATTCTTTCAGCTAGTCTCTTTGCCTACAGCACTTTGTAGTTCACTGATTTAGGTGACTGCAAGAGTTTATGAGTTTCTATGTTGCATTCTGGGTATTTAAGCGATGGTAGGATCCAGTCCTCAGATTGCCTTCTTTGTTGGCACCTTTGGTGGTGGAGGCATTGAAAGAATCACAGCTCACTTGATCCACAATTTAGTGAAGTTGGGTCTAAAAATTGATTTGGTGTTGAATCGGGGCGATCGCACCCACCTCTGGAAACTTCCGGCTGAGATTCGGGTAATCGATTTAGAAACGCCTCAGTTGTCAATGTGCTTACCAAAGCTGATCCAGTATTTACGCAAAGAACGACCCGATGCCCTGATTGCTTCAGACCATTATCTGAATGAGGTTGCTCTGGTAGCTGGTCGTCTCTCTGGGACTTCGACTAAGATTGTTGTTGCTGAACATAATCAGCTTTCGCAAACCGCTCGTAGATCTGGCAAGATTAAAGCGCGGCTAGCACCTTTCTTGGCACATCTTTTGTACCCCTGGGCTGATGCGATCGTTGCGGTTTCTCGCGGAGTAGCCGAAGACCTGGCTAAAACAGCGTCCTTACCGATCAGCACAATTGAAACAATTTACAATCCTGTCATTAACCCAGATATGTTTGCTGCCGCACAGCAAACCGTTGATCATCCCTGGTTTAAGGAAGATATTCCAATCATTTTGGGGGTTGGGAAGTTAGAAGCACAGAAAGACTTTCCCACCTTGATTCGAGCATTTGCGAAAGTTCGTCAGCAAACAGCAGCAAGGCTCATGATCCTCGGTTGGGGACCCGATCGCCCTGAATTAGAGGCATTAATCCAGGAGTTAGACCTGCAAGAATATGTTGACTTACCTGGGTATGTGCAAAATCCCTATGCTTACATGGCGCGAGCCGCAGTCTTTGCGCTTTCTTCAGCATGGGAAGGGCTGCCCACCGTGCTGATTGAGGCGATGGCGTTAAATATCCCTGTTGTATCAACAAACTGTGAAAGTGGTCCTGAGGAAATTTTAGCTGGTGGGAAATATGGCTATCTGACTCCAGTAGGTGATAGTGATGCTTTTGCCAATGCAATTTTAGAAGTTTTGGCGGGTAGGCAAAAGTTGATTGAATCGAGTTGGCTTGAGCAATTCGGTCTAGAAGCCTCTACCCAAAAGTATCTCAAAGTTCTGGGCATTCCCATAATAGAGACTGTAACTTCCACTCAAACCTAATCTATACCTTCTATGAAACTGTATCTTGATGCTGAATACCTCCAGTTCCTTAAAAAAGGGATACCGTCTTTATGAAAATTGCTGTTCTATTCTGGTTTTATAAGGAACTAGAAGTTTGCCAAAATCGCTTGGAAATTTTACGACAGCATAACCCGCATATAGCAATCTACGGACTATATGGGGGAGATTTGGCATTAGCAGATCAGTACAAATCAGCATTAAGTCCTTATCTAGATGACTTTTACGCATTTTCAGAACCCAAAGATTCTTACTGGAAGTGGATTCAGGGAGACTTGATGATCACCCAGTGGTTTCGCGATCGCGGTCAGCATTTGGAATGGGATACGATCGTCGTTGTTCAGTGGGACATGCTGGTATTTGGCGCAATTGAGGAACTTTTCTCGATGCTCAAGCAAGACGAAATTTTGCTATCTGGGCTTCGACCGATTGCAGAAGTTGAACATAATTGGCAGTGGGTTACACCCAATATTCCAGACCTTAGACAACGCTATCTCGATTTTTTAGCGCATGTCCATAAGACCTATGACTATGATCAGAACCCGTTGGGATGTTTATTTATTGTTATAGGCTTACCCAGAACTTTTTTAGAACAATATTCAAAAGTCGAAACGCCAGAATTGGGGTTTTTGGAGTATAGAATCCCGATCTACGCCCAAATATTTGGAACTCCATTTTGCGAAAATCATCCCTTCCAGGCTTGGTGGGTTGATACAGATCCAGTTTTCCAGGCAAAAAATCCGGTGAAACGGGCGTGGAATGCTCTTCATTTAAGGTTCAATCCAAACCCATTAAATCCGGCTAAACGAGAGATTTCACTGATACCGATTTATCGCCACTTAAGCACTGAGATAGGAGCCAGAATTTTCCACCCCTATGAACAGTTGTTTCCTATGACAAAACAACAACTCGTTAGTACTCTATTTAATGAATTCGCAAAAGATCTAAATTGGCTGGGTCAAAAAGTTTTGCCTTCCGAAGTTTCTAAGTAAGACACTTGTTTTGCTAATCTAGTTCAATCGTTCATAGAAAATGGAATGAACAGCTCTAATACTATTCGGTTGTCAATCATCATTCCTTGTTTTAATGATGGTCAATTTATTAAGGAAGCAGTAGCAAGTGTAACAGCTTGCCCAGACTCAATTTATGAAATCATCATTGTCAATGATGGTTCTACAGACTTGTTAACTCAACAGGTTCTGAATGAACTGAGGAGTGATGGTTATCAAGTTGTTGATCAACCAAATCAGGGAGCACCTGCTGCTAGGAATACAGGTGTTAGACTGGCAAAAGGGGAGTATATATTACCATTAGACGCAGATAATCGAATTCGGACAGCTTATATTTACAAAGGAATTGAGATTCTTGACCGTTATCCCGATGTTGCGGTTGTCTATGGCGACGTTGAACATTTTGGTGAAGGAATTCATGCTCTAGATCAACTTCCCGCTTTCAGCAATCCCTACGAAACGGTCAGTTTTGAAAATGGGTTCAGAGCTGTTCAGAGAGTCCCAGATTTTAATTTGTCATGGTTGATCAACCATAACTATATTGATATGTGTGCAGTTTATCGTAAGTCAGTTTGGGATGAATGTGGTCCTTACGATATCAATATGCCCTTTGGATGCTATGACGACTGGGATTTATGGCTAAGCATCGCTAAGAAGGGATATCGCTTCTATCACATTCCAGAAATCCTATTTGAATACAGAGTTAAACCTACATCATTAAGTACGGCTTCACGCAGCGAAGAAAAGAGTAAAGTCGTTCACAGCTATTTAGCATCTAAGCATGCGGCTCTATTTCCTAAAGAATACCGTTCATATTTCAAACTTTATCGAGGCTGGCTCAAAATTTGGAACTCCCTTCAACCATCATCAAATCTTTCGTAATCAAAAGCACAACGGGAATTTTTGTAAAATTTATTGTCAAACAACTGGTTGCCTTGAACAAGGGTTTCAGCTTTTATTCACCGGATCTTGGAAAGGCTATTATTAATGCTCCCAATTTGTTTCGCTCTGAACTTTAAAATATCGGTCTTTAAACCACGCTATTTAATTAACCGCAGATCGAGAAAACCCCTTGACTATCGAACGTCTTTCAAGGTAGTTGTGTGTAATCTGTTAACACATGTTGCACTTCAGGTTTATAGCGACAATAAACTGCTTGTATAAATTTCTCTAATTAAAGTGCATTAAAAATGACAAATCTACTGCTAGTAACTGGTGTTGCAGGTTTTATCGGTCGCTATGTAGCCCGCTACTTTATTGAGCAGGGTTGGTCTGTCGTTGGTACAGATAATTCACCGCCCGAAAATGCACCTCTTGCAAATTTGAAGGCTTACCATCGTTTACAACTTCCTGACCCCACACTAGCTACACTGATCGAGTCATATTCCCCTCAAGTATGGATTCATTGTGCTGGTAGAGCTTCAGTTGCTTCATCAATTACTGACCCGGCATCTGACTTCTATGGAAATGCCTTATTAACTTTTGAAGTTCTCAATACGTTGCGTATTAACGCACCCCAATGCAAATTTATTTATCTCTCTAGTGCGGCTGTATATGGAAACCCGCGATCGCTTCCAATCAGCGAAGACCATTTACCATCTCCCATATCTCCTTACGGGTTCCACAAATTACAAGGTGAACAACTTTGTCTCGAGTTTAGTAAAGTTTATGGCATAGCAACAGCAAGTGCTCGCATTTTTTCTGCCTACGGACCTGGGATTCGTCGCCAAGTCATGTGGGATATCTGCCATAAAGCTATTTTTCAAGATTCAATTACATTGCAAGGTACTGGGCAAGAAAGCCGTGATTTTATACACGCTCTTGAAATTGCCAAAGCATTATTCATCATCGCTAACAAAGCACCTATGCAAGGTGAAACCTATAACCTAGGAACAGGAGTCGAGGTAACGATTTCTGAACTTGCTGAACTACTTTTGGATGCGTTGGATTATCAGGGAAGCTTAAAGTTTGATGGAAAAGTCTCTGCGGGCAACCCACTGAACTGGCAAGCAGAGATAACCAAGATTCAAACTCTGGGCTTTCAGCCAGAAGTGCCACTGAAACAGGGGGTTCGTACATTTGCAAATTGGTGTAGAGCAGAGTTAGTAGGTATATAAGCAAAATTTTGATTATATATCCACTTAGAACATGGCATCTACAGGAAATAAATTTACAGCAGCATGAACTTATAACTTTCAACACAAAGGATGTATGACTTTCAGCACGAATATTTGCTAGAGTTTCTTCATCAATTAAAACTCAGTCAAGAAATACTGTAGACCAATCCTTGGCACGTTAAAATTTCTAATTTCGGCTGTGTGGCTCAAATGCTTGCTAAGAGATAAGCTGTTTCACCTTAAAGTTGATATTCATCCCCTATAGATTTATGAATGTACTAATTGTTTCAGATTTTCAAGTCTATCCTCCCATTAATGGGGCTGGTATAGCCCAGTTCGGTGTTCTTGAGCCATTGAGCAAGAAGTGCAATATAAGTGTGTTGTTCCATCAACATTTCACCCCTAGCGAAAAGGAACTTGGTGAACTAAGGCATTTGTTACCGAATATCAAGTTTTACACATTAGGCGACTCAGTCAAAAAAACACAGTCTAAAAAGTTATTTAATACCCTTAAAGGCTCAATTAATACTCTCAAAAAGCTTGCCCTTCATGCCAAAGACTTTGTTAAAAATAGCTTCATCGATAACAGTTTTGAGTCAGGAAAAGATTTTGATGGTAACCTGGTCAAATTTCATACTTTCCTATATCCTCCTAACTCAAAAAAGAAAATTGATAAGGTTTTAGAAATCATCAAGAATGATGAGATTGACATCATACAACTAGATTTTGAATCTAATTTAAACTTAGTTAGCCTAATTCCTGACAACATTAAAAAGGTTTATGGCTGTTATGATTGTCAATTTTATCGAGTTGATTCATTTATCGAAGCAGGACTTACCCAGTCAGAGTATGCAAGATACGTTCGTGAGTATATTAAAACGCTAGAGATTTCATTTCTTCGACAGTATGATGTTGTTATAGCAAATACTGAACCCGAAGCTGCAGCTCTTGACAATGCTTTGAACGCACAGGGTGAAAAAGATAAGGTCGTTTTAGCTCCCTATCCTGTACTCGACAAGGATTTTATTGAACTCAACCGGAATCAGTTTTATCGACCCGATAAACTTCTCTTCGTTGGCACTGAATATCACTTTCCTAATAAAGATGGCGTTAACTGGTTTCTCGAAGAGATTGCCCCGACCATTTTCAAGAAATTTGGGTTGCGACTTCATGTTGTTGGCTCCTGGAGCCAGGAAACGAAACAGCGATATAAAGATCACCCCAGTCAAGTCGTTTTTACTGGCTTTGTTGATGATTTAAGTTCACTGATTAAAAGCAGCATTTATATATCTCCAATGAGACTGTGTGGAGGGCTGAGAGCAAAGATTTTGACAGCGATGGCTCAAGGGATGCCAGTGATCGCTCATCCTCAATCCTTAATCGGAAACAGCGCCAAGCATATGGAAAGCGTCATGATTGCTGACGATGTATCTTCCTTTTGCTTTGCAGTAGATTATCTGCTTGCTGACTTAGAACGTACCTTTACGCTTTGCAAAAACGCTCAAGAGCTGATGCGTACAAGTTATTCGCAGTCATTTGCAGCTGAGAAACGGTTTCATATTTACGAAAAACTCTTGAAGTGATGTGGACTAATTTCGGCTTATAAGCCCGAAGTTGCAAAAAATAGATCTCAACAAGCACCGTCATTGCATTGTCAGTCACGATTACTTCCAAGCAGACATTTCCATTGGTTCAATTTGAGTACCTC
The DNA here is from genome assembly GCA_015296075.1 of Leptolyngbyaceae cyanobacterium M33_DOE_097. GTDB lineage: Bacteria > Cyanobacteriota > Cyanobacteriia > Leptolyngbyales > Leptolyngbyaceae > DSRU01. Next base: position 17,666 of record DVDV01000350.1, read on the forward strand.
TTTAAACAAGCAAAATCTCAGTTGCAGAACCGTCTGCTGTAAAGGTTTGGCAGTACCAAACCCTTAGAATGGGGTAAAAAACTTACTTTCAAATCCCTAATGGCATCGCAATTTGGTTAGTGACAGCTAACTTTGCCATGAATCGATTGAGCGCCTGGTAGAGGTAGCTCGTTTAACAGCCAACCAGGTAACGGCTCCTTTTTTGGAGGGTTGATCTAAGGAGGTAAATCACCAGAATTGGACCCATTAACTTAAATAGCAACAAGAGCAAGAACGTCGGAATATTTGCCTGAACCCAAAAAGAATCCATCCCAAAATATCTGTACATAATACTAAAGTAAGTTTTAGAGAAATACCCATGCAGGAAAAAGATGCCAAAGCTGAAATCAGCTAATATTCCCAGGTAATAGTGATAAAAATCAGAGATTTGGGCATCAAAACGCCAGAAAGCATACATTAATAAGATGCAAAATATCGCTTTACTAATCGTGTTAACTGATAACATCTCTTCTGGAAGATATAGCTTTGTTCGTATGAGCGTTTCATGAACAATTAAACTAGTCGAGATCAAGATTAGAAAGAACCAAGTACGTTTTACAACGACAAATAATTGCTCTCGATAGTGCGAACTAGCCATCCCCAAGACGTAAACCGATAGAAAGTGGACTGCTGTTGGAATAATGTAGTTTTCGGGGGTGCGCTTAACGTAGAGTGTGACTAGCAGCAGGACAGGGATAATCCAATAAGCTTTTGGGTGTCTATCAATCCAAATAAAAGCGGGTGCAAGGAGGTAGTAAAGACTAATCATCGGAATAAACCACAGGGTAAAGAGGTGATCACCCGTAGCGTAAAAGGCGATCGCTTTACCAAGCGGAGATAAATTAACTGAGATCTTGCAGCATTCTCAATAAGCCGATTCTAAGCGAGGTTTGAGGTCAATATCGAACCCAAAATGAGCCGCAATATCAGCGTGAGATTGGATGCGTTTGAGTAACTGAAACCAGATAATCGAAGGGAA
>DVDV01000240.1 GCA_015296075.1 Leptolyngbyaceae cyanobacterium M33_DOE_097
CTGCTCGAGTAGGTGCTGTTGGCGTTCGCTTAACTGGATAGCGAGGGCGTAAGGGGTCGGCATGGTACAAGAACTGCTGGATTTTAGACATCAGTTCTATTCTAGCTGTCTAACTACTCTTGCCTTCATGCACTAGTTTGGTTAGATTGTCTTCTCGAAAAGCAGCTGGTCTATACATCTTTGTTTCAGTCTAGCTTCGGTTGTGTGGACATCATACCGGAAGTAATTGATTTATTTTGAACGTAGTAAGCAGTTTCCACTAGGAGCCTAGAAAATTCTGAAATCAAGCTAACGATTCGGCCTGATTGCATCGACCAGTTATACCAATTCTTCAAAACTGGGCTACAGATGACTATCGGTAAGGGCATTATTTCCTTCGGAAACGCTACGCGAACGCGAACCGCCCCTACGAGGATCTGTAAATGGGATTTAGAGAATTGGTATTAGAAGACTGTTAAACAGGACATTCCTGGCTCTGGCATCCGCCTCACTATCAAGCTGAAACAACGAGATCGCTCCACCAATCGCAATCTTGCGCATTTCACAAGGGGATCGAAGTCAATTACCGTAGAATGCGACCGATCGCGTTAAGGGTAAGGCAAGGGTAAAGGTGCTGCCTTGGTTTAGAGTACTTTGAACGCGCAAACTACCACGGTGAGCCTGGGTAATTGCCTGGGCAATTGCTAACCCTAAACCTGCCCCACCTGTGTGACGCGAGCGATCGCTGTTGACCCGGTAGAAGCGATCGAAGATCTGCGTCTGTTCAGCTTCGGGAATACCAATTCCAGTATCTTGTACTTGAATGATTGCATATTCTTGCGTTGTGCTTAACCGAATCACGATCAATCCACCCTTTGGTGTGTATTGAATTGCATTTGTGACTAAGTTTGCAATTAATCGATAAAGTTGTTCTTCATCTCCCACTAACACCACAGGCTGCTGAATGCCTATCTCTGTTTCTAGCTGTAGACCCGACGCGATCGCCAATGCTTCAAACTCATCCACAATATCACTAATTAATGCATTCAGCTTCACTGTCTGAGACTTGAGTGGCAGCATTTGCAGATCCATGCGAGATAGTAGCAACAGGTCTTGAACGAGTTGAATCAGGCGGTTATTTTGGCGTTCGATTGTTTGCAAGGTGCTGCGCGCTTCAGCGGCGGTTAACGGGTCTGCTTCGAGCGCAGATTCAATAGTGGCTTTGGTCGCAGCCAGCGGAGTACGCAGTTCGTGGGCCGCATCGCCAGTGAACTGTTGAATTTGCCGATAAGACTGATACACCGGACGCATGGCTAAGCCAGCCAACCACCAACTTGCACCCGTAACCAGCAGCATTGTGACAGGTAAGCCCAGCAAAAGTAACAACCGGGTCGTAGCAAGATGTTCGTCAAACGATTGGAGCGATCGCCCAACTTGCAAGTAACCCCAGGGTTGTCGGCCTGATGTTTTGAGTAACAGAGAAATATGGTGATAACGTCGCCCTTGTCGATCTGTGAGCGTCTGCCAAAGTTCATCACCACCGACAAAAGGAAGCTGATCGGGTTGTTGCCCAACGGTTGCAACCACCTGCCCCGACTGCGTCAGAAACCGCGCGTAATAGCCTTCTTGTTGCACAGCACCCAGAACGTGTCGATGCGTCTGCGTTTCGTTTGCAACACACGTTACCCCGGCAAGGCATAATTCTGGAATAATTTTTTGCACGCTTGGATTGATCGTGCCTGGCTGCTTCAGATTTGGTTCTAAACCGTCATGTAAGGTGCCTGCGACCGATTCAAGTTCGCGGTGCAGAGCGTGCCAGTGTGCTTCTGCCATCATGCTGTAGAAAGCCGCGCCACAGAGGCTGAGGATCAGCCCCATCACGCCGACATAGTAGCCGGTTAAGCGGAGGCGAGTCAGGTTAAATAGCCTATTTTTGTTCATGCTCAGCATTGAGTCGATAACCTAACCCGTAAACCGTTTCTAGCAAACCATCACAGCCGTAGTCTGCCAATTTTCGACGGAGTAGCCGAATCTGAGCAGGCACCACATTACTGGTCGGGTCGGCCTCTACTTCCCAGACCTGATTCATCAGTTGCTCTCGCGTCAGCAATTGGTTGGCATGCTTCATAAAATACTCTAGAAGCTGAAACTCTTTAGCCGTCAGCGGAATTGTCTGGTAGGTCTGCTTCTCAGTCTGAACAGCGACGGTGGCAGTTCCATAGTCGAGCAGTAACCGACCGATCTGCAGCTTTTGCGGATGTAACAGGGGCGATCGCCGATTTAGCGCTCTCACCCGCGCCTTTAGCTCTGCCATGCCAAACGGTTTGACCAGGTAATCATCGGCTCCAGCGTCTAAACCTGCAACTTTGTCTTCCATGCGGTCTTTGGCTGTCAGCATCAGAATCGGCAACGGATCCTGTTTCGAGCGGACTCGCTGACATAGTTCTAAGCCTGACAGATTTGGCAGCAACCAGTCAAAAATGGCAACGGTGTAATGCACCTGGCGGTTCTCTAAGTAGTCCCAGGCGGTTGTGCCATCCTGCACCCAATCAACAACATATTTCTCACGACTCAAGCTCTGCTGAATCGCATACCCTAGATCCGGTTCATCTTCAACTAGCAGAATTCTCATGTTGGAGGATTAATTCTGCGATTTAGGACGATACCAAGTTTGATACCACTGCTCCATCTGATTGATCTCAGCCGTTTGAGTTCGAATAATATTGTTTCCCAACTTTTGCATCTCAGGTCGATTCGTACGATATAGCAACATTTGCGCCATTCGCACTGCCATTTGATGGTGCGGAATCATTTGCTGAATAAACTCGCGATCGAAGTCAGAACTCGTTTTCAGACTGTCGAGATCAACCGTCATCATACAACCCATGCCACCAGACATCCCCATACCACGACCCATCATACCGCCCCCCCTGAATGCGACAGGCACTGAAGTGCCGTACCATGCTTGATACCAGGCTCGCATCTGTTGAATCTCACGAGTCTGGTCTTGCTTGATGGTTTGGGCTAGTTTTTTAAGCTCAGGATGGGTTGCCCGCGTGAGGGCTAACTCTGCCATGTCAACGGCATCTTGGTGGTGAGGAATCATCATTTCAATAAAATGCTGATCAACTTGACCTCTTCGCATGTACCCCTGAGCCAGCAAAGGCGGAGAGGGTCGATCCGTGTTTGCGATCGCCAAACCTGTGAATACGCCACTTGTCAGTAAACCAATCAGCGTATACGAAAAGACTTTTTGACGCATAGAGCCTCCTACTTTGCAAGTAGCAGAATCGAGTGAGAATAAATTACCTATCTACTTTTTAGTGTGGCAACTCAAAATAAAATCAGAATGAAATCAGCATGTTCGTTTCAAAACTTATTGGATAGGTTTACATTCCCTGTCGAGTTTCTCATCATTCACTTGCGATCCAATCAAAACCTCATTCTTAACGCTTAAAGGTATACCGAGCATTCACTTTTTCGCCTTTAATATCAGATAAAACCGCTACCTTATATTCTCCTTTGAGAGTCCCTGAAAGCTCTGCATAATAGTGTTTGCCGTCAGCATCATATTTCATATCAATCGCCTTTTGGCTCCCGTCTGGTAGTTGAACCTGAGCCGTCACTTTCGCATTCGGAACCGGAGTATGGTTATCACCTTTTTGCAAGAAAAAGTCGATGTGGATGCCATCGGCTTCGTTTAAGGTCAACAACTCTAAATGGTAGGGGCCTGATTCAATCACTTGACCACCTTGCCCACCATGCGCTTCGGGTTTGGCAGCCGCAGTCTGCTCGGCGCTGGTTGTGGGGCTAGGAGCCGTGGCTGAGGGCGACACAGCAGGACTACTCGGAGCTGTCGCGGTTTGATTGGTGCTACTACATGCCCCTAGCAACAATAGACTTACTGTGGTCACTGCGATTGTCTTCGTGGTTAACTGCATATTATTTCTCACTTGAAATTGACTTCCAATTCACTAACTTTGTACTTCTTCAAGGCTGAGCGTTTGCACCTTTCCATTCTGCTCTCTTTGCGGCTGCCGCTTAGGAAACAGATACTTCCCAAATCGAGCATAGAGCGCAGGCAAAACCACCAGCGTCAAGGCGGTAGAGGTCACCAGCCCACCCAACACAACAATTGACAGCGGCTGTAAAATCTCCTTTCCAGCGCCCCCTGCAACAACCAGTGGTGCCAACCCTAACGCCGAAGTAAAGGCTGTCATCAAAATGGCATTCAATCGCTCCATTGAACCTTTTATCAGCACCTCTTTTAATGGCATCCCTTCGGCAAACTTAGTATTGTAGTTGTCCACTAACAGCAGGCCGTTACGGGTGGCAACGCCAAACAGTGTGACAAATCCAACCAGGGAGGCGATCGACAAGACCCCTCCGGTTAGAGCCACCGCGATCGCCCCACCCACCAGAGCCAGCGGCAAATTGATCATAATCATCGCAGTTGAGGGAATCGATTTGACCGAGAGGTACATGATGATGGTGATCACCACAAAGGCGATCGCGCTATACAGCAAGATACTTTGGGTGGATCGTTCCTCAGCCTCAAATTGTCCCCCGTATTGAATAAAGTAACCTGGCGGCAACTGCACCTGTTGCTTGACCTTGGTTTGAATTTCGTTGACAACCGAGCGGAGGTCGCGACCACTCACGTTGGCAGACACAACCAGTAAGCGTGAAACGTTCTCACGGTTGATTGTATTGGGGCCTGTTGCATCTTGAATTTGGGCAACCTGCGCCAGGGGAATTTTTTGACCATTGGGGGTATCGACCAGCAGATTCGCGATCGTTTCGGCACTGTTACGCGCAGTCGGCTTTAACCAGACGACTAAATCAAAGGTTTGCTGCTGCTCTAACACCTGCGAGACGACTCGCCCGTTTAACGCGGTTTGAATCGTTTGAGATAGCTCACCCACCGTTAAACCATAACGACTGGCCGCCACCCGATCAAACACAATTTGAATTTGAGGCACTGGCACCTGTGGCTCTGGTTGTAAATCGACAAGCCCTTGAATCGATTGCATCGCTGCCGTTACCTCTTCGCCAATATGACGCAGCTCAGCCAGGTCAGGCCCAAAGATTTTGACCGCGATCGCACTCCGCACACCCGATAGCACTTCATCCATCCGGTGCGAAATAAACCCGCCGATGTTAGAGGCAACTCCTGGCAAGCGGGCAAACTCCTGCCGCAACTTTTCAACACTGCCCAGGCGATCGCGCATTCCGGCTTCGCTCAACTCAACATCCAGGTGTGCGCCATTCACACCCGCTGCATCGGCATCTCCGGGCGCACGCCCAGACCGAAGTTGAACGTGTTGAAAACGGTCATCCCCTTTTAAGGCATCCTGCATTGCAAGACCAACTACATTCGTTGATTCGAGCGACACTCCCGGATAAAGAACAACGGCATTGACCAGCGATCGCTCCTGAAACTCTGGCAAAAAGATGCGCCCAAACGAGGGCACGATAATCAACGCCACCACGAGCATTGCTACAGAAGCCGCTAAAACAATGCCAGAGCGACGCATCGAGAAATTGAGCCAGGGTAAGTAAAGCCGCTTAAAAAAGCGAGCCACCCAGGGTTCGGTTTCAGGCAGATGTCCGTTTGGCAACAAAATTGCACAGAGGGCTGGCGTCACCGTCAGAGCCGTCAAACTAGAGGCAATTACGGCGGCCATGTAGCCCAGACCCATTGGAATGAAAATGCTGCCTTCCACCCCACTCAGCGCAAAAATGGGAGAGAAGACCACAATTGTAATGATTGTTGCCCCAAAGACCGAATCGCGGACTTCTTTGCAACCGTCATAGACAACATCCAACAGAGGGCGAGGGTGCGCCGAGTGTTTGTTTTCACGCAGAGAACGGTAGACGTTTTCGGCATCGACGATCGCATCATCAACCGCCGAGCCAATCGCCACTGCCAAACCACCGAGTGTCATTGTGTTCAGCCCTTGCCCAATCAGGTTGAGCATTGCCACCCCAATCAGCAGCGACAAGGGCAACGCCACCAGACAGATCGCCAGGTTGCGCCAATTCATCAAAAACGGAATCAGGATTAACGCCACAATAATGCTGCCTTCAATCAGCGCGGCGCGGACATTCTCAATCGAAGCGTCGATATAGTCTTCTTGCCGAAACGTGACCGTTGCTTTGACATCCGCTGGTAGCCCTGCCTTCACCTCTTCCATGGCCTGCTCAATCGCTCGTGTGACCGTCGGCGTATCGGCTTGGGGCTGCTTGTTAATCAACACCACGATCGCATTTTTACCATCGAGACTGGCATCTCCCCGCTTAATTGCAGCACCGATCTGCACATCAGCCACATCGACCAATCGCACTGGTTTGCCATCGCGCGCGGTAATCACCGACTGCTGCAAATCTTCTAACGACTCAATCCGACCAACCCCGCGAATGAGCTGTTCGCGATCGCGGCTGATCAAAAAGCCACCCGGAGCATTCACATTCGCTGCTTCTACCGCTTCTGTCACCTGCTGCAACGTGACATTAAACGCCTGCAACCGAGACGGGTCAACCAACACCTGATACTGTCGAACATCTCCACCATAGGCGATCACCTGCGCCACACCAGGAACAGACAACAAACGATTGGTAATTTGCCAATCGACCAGGCGGCGCAAATCCATTAAAGAAGTTCCAGTGGAACTAGCAGCGATCGCTTGAGAGTGAGGGACTTGAGATCCATCCTGTCCTTTCTCGACCGTAAACCCGACCATCATCACAGTGCTAATCGGTGAGGTAATCGGCGATAATTGCGGCGTCTCAACCCCCTCTGGCAATTTACTCTGAGCCTGCTGCAACCGTTCTGTCACAAGCTGCCGCGCCTGATAAATTTCGGTATTCCAATTAAAAATAATTTTGACAACCGACAAACCTGCCGCCGACGCCGACCGCACATCTGTCACGCCAGGTGTACCGTTAATGGCGCTTTCAATCGGAAGGGTGACGAGCGACTCGACCTCTTCGGGAGCCAGGCCGGGAGCCTCGGTTTGAATCTCAACCTGGGGAGGCGCAAAGCTAGGGAAAACATCGAGCGGCATTTGGCTGACGGTGCGAAAGATCCAAAATGTGAGGATCACAGCACCCGAAATGACAAGCCAACGACGGGCGATCGCCCATTTGATTATGGCATCTAGCATGGTGATTACCCCTAGTGCGGCTGGCGAGGAGAGGTTGATTCAGCTTCTGATTTGTCGTACCGGGGCAAAACCTCGACCTGTGCAGAACCACTATGGGTCAAGTTGGCAAACTCATAGTCATGACTGTCACGCGCCAAAGCAAGGGTCTTTTGGTGGCGACGGTTTGCCCAGGTCATGCCAGCCCAAAAGGTGCCAACTGCGATCGCCCCCCCAATCGGAATCGTAGCCCACCAGGGAATTTGTCCGTTTTGATTAGGAGTACCAGGTTGTGCAGTGGCTTCAGGATTCGGCTTGGGTTGAGTGCCACCCCGTAAGGATTGGGCATAGAGTTGCATCGTACGTTCGGTGACAATGCGATCGCCATCAAACAAGCCAGTTTTGACTTCCACAAAGTCACCGGATTCTCGACCTAGTTCAACTTCTGTCGGCTGAAAGGCACTGCCATTCTGGACAAACACAAGCATCTTTTTATCATTGGTCTCGACGATCGCCGCTTTGGGAATGGCTAGCACTGCTGCCGAGGTGCGATCGGTCAATACTTCCAGCTCGACAAACATACCGGGTTTTAATGCCCCGTCCGGATTGTTGAGTTCGGCTTTGACAGGTATCACCCGCGATTCACCTTCGACGATCGCATCTACAACGCTGATGCGGCCATTAAAGATGCGGTTGGGCATCCCATTGGGGCGAACTCTTACACCCTGCCCAGTTTGAATCCTCGCCAGGTCTTTTTCATAGATATTCCCTGACACCTGAACGCTACGGTTATCGACAATTGTCATCACCTTTTTGCCAGCATCTTGACCCGATTCGCCTTGCGTTGTTTCGCGGTCAGCAACCACACCCGCGATCGGTGCAGTCAGGGTGATGGTGCCATCTGCATTTGGGCTAGCCCCCAGTTGTCGCAAACGCGCCTGATAGGTATCGTCACTCAAGGACACGCGCGATCGCGCTACCCTGACAGCCGCTTGCGCCCGTTGGAGTTGGGCTTGGGCTTCTGAAACCTCTAATGCACTGGCGGCTTTGGTCAGTGCTGCTTTTGATTGAGCCAAATTAGCTTCAGATTCTAGAAACGTGCGACGGGCGATCGCACCACTCGCTAACAACGCCCGGTCTTTGTCATATCGCTCTTGCGCAAAGCTCACATCTGTCTGAGCCTGCTTAACATTGGCGGCGACGATTTTACGTTGTTGCTCCAGGTTTTGCTGGGCTAAGCGCAAATCCGCTTCTGCCTGCTGAATCGCACCGATCGCTTCTGTGCGACGGTCTAAAGCGGTTGTGCGTAGCTCGGCCAGTTCAGGAGTGGTCATGATTGCGACGGGTTGCCCAACTCGCACGCGATCGCCCGGCTTGACCAGTAATTGAATCACTGTGCCTGTCACCGGGGTCGTAATTTCGACTTGCTGGTTTGGCAGAGCCTCGATCTTGCCCGTCGTCTTCACCCCAAAGGCCAACCGTTGACGAGTGACGGCTTCTACTTTTAGCCCCAGCCGATTTGCCGTTTCGCGATCCACTTGAATCGCACCCGCCGCTGGCGTTGCTTGGTTCCCTGACTGGAACTCGTGGCTGTGCCCACCATGTGCCCGCACGATCGCGGGTGGAGACACAATCGACAGCATGAGTAGAATGGCTGTAAAGCGGGAGATAGAAGTGGGGCGAGTCATCAGAAATTCCCTGGCTGAAAGAGCGAACCGGCAAATCGACATCTAGGGTTTAGCTCACTGGTTGTACCAGCTTTTGCGCCATTGCTTCATTTGATTAATTTCGGCTTGCTGTGACGCAATAATTTCATTCGCAAGTTGCTTGATTTCGGGGCGGGTTGACTTGCTCAATGCATCTTGTGCCATCACCACAGCACCCTCATGGTGCGGAATCATCGCATTCAAAAACCGTAAGTCAAATTGATCATCGGCTGCGCCCAGATCCATTGTCATCATCATGCTTTTGACCTGCTCCGGTGACATACTCATGGAGTGCCCCATCTCACTGTGCCACGCGATCGGTGTGTCGCTCGCATTGGGATACCAGGCTTTACGCCACTTTCGCATCAGCTCGTTTTCTTCACGATTTTGGGCTTTGATAATGTTTTGAGCCAGGGTTTTAATTTCTGGTCGGTTTGATTTTTGGAGGGCTTCATTCGCCATTTCGATCGCCCCGCGATGGTGCGGAATCATGGAATCGATAAAGCGCAAATCATAATAATTGTCGGCTGGCCCCAAGTCCATATTGTGGCTCATCTGGCTATGATCCATCCTACCGTTGGAGCTTGTTTCGGCTGCCACCGATGACGCTTGCCCCGGCGAAGTTGACGCATTTTGAGACGACGAACAAGCGGTTAACAGGCTGCTAGAAAAGGTCGCCGCTACTACGATAAATCCAATCAGACTTGCTCTTAACATTCAGTGTTCTCTACTTTTCTAAGACAATCAATTGAGTCAGATTGAGTGACCTTCTTAGTATGGATTCTCCAGTCAAATGGAGAGTCAAGGGGTAATGAAACAATCCTCAATTCAGCCGCTCTTATCTTCTAACGCTCTCAAGCGTTACACACAAAAATAAAATCAGGATGAAACGAGGATGGTTCAAAGAAAGAAAAAATTTCTTCTCCTAATCAAAAATCTAATCTCATTCATCTAATGAAGTGGGCCTGATTGTTATTAGCGCCTTACCCGTTTAGCAAAGTTGAATCTGAGTACTATATGGATTTTCTTTAACTACGCAGTGATCGCTGGATGGTTGACAAAGCTAGGTGAAAAGGTGCGATCGTAGATTGAGCTGACAGCTTAGGGATCCGTAAACAAATAAAGTTCCTTAGTGTGAAGGGAATATTGTGACGGCAAATTTGGCTTTGGATCACCTGATTAAAACCTGTCTGGAGAATATTTGCTATCAAAGCAGTGCTTGTTTATCTGCACATCCTGCAACTTAATCATTCTGAAGACGTAGATAAATGAGCGGCTGTAAGACACCTTGAACTTTTATCCATGACATCTCAACAGTCCGCTCTGATCAAATAGTTAGACTCACCTCTGAATCCCTTTGCATTTCTTATACTCTAGCTTCAAGTACCATATTCGTTGGTGTTTCCGCAGCTCGGCGAATAGAGGTAAACCCCGCTTCTTTTAGGACTTCGGTCAGCCTTCGCTGTCCAGCTTGGGCACCCAGGGCCAGCCCTACTTCCTGAGCGCGGGATGCTGGTGTACAAACAAGGGTTGAAGCAGAATAGAAAATCTGCCCTACCAGATTCAAGTTGTCTGAGAGGCGATCGCCTGCTAGAGGTTCCACCAGCATCAGAGTACCACCGGGAGCAAGGCTTTTTCGGATATGCCGGGCTGCACCCACCGGATCGCCCATGTCATGTAGTGCATCAAAGATGCAAACCAGATCAAAGCCTGTTTCTGAATAATCCTTGGCGCTTACAGCTATAAATTGGGTATTTTCTGTCACCCCCGTTTCTGCTGCTTTTTGTTGAGCGGCGGCAATGGAAGGTGGATGGAAGTCAAAACCATAGAAGGTGGAATTAGGAAAGGCCTGTGCCATCAAGATTGTGGACGAACCCAGACCACAACCAATGTCTGCAACCTTCGCTCCTGTGGATAGCTTTTCAAGCACTCCCTCCAGAGTAGGCAACCAAGCATTCACCAAGTTCGCTGTATGAAGTGGACCCTAAAAACTGGACAGAGGGTTAAGCTACACAAGGGTTAACCGGAAGGAGGGTGAAACTTGTGAGCAAAAAACGCAAACAATACAGTGCACAATTTAAGGCGAAAGTGGCCTTGGA
>DVDV01000038.1 GCA_015296075.1 Leptolyngbyaceae cyanobacterium M33_DOE_097
GATTGCTTTTCCGCTTACCCTCCACCTTTCAAACGCTATGGACTCTCAACTTGAAACGCTCTTCGACGAAGCTGAAAGTCGATATCTCAAATCTGAAGAACTGCAAGTATTAAATCAATACGTCAGTTCGCTTCCAGCTCGAATTGATGCCTATCGCACCCTCCGCGATCGCGAGTTGGAGATTATGCAGTGGGTTGCCGATCAATTACAGGTTGCTTTACCAAATGAACGCCTTGAGAACCTGGAGCGCAGTATTAAAAACGCGCTATTGGTGTTGCGCTACTGTGCGATGGGTGTCTTGCTCAACGATGAGAAATTTGTGCAAGACAAGTTGCAAGGTTGGGTAACGCAAGCCGTTCAGGTGTTTAACACCTATGCGATCGACACAGCCTTGTTTCGCTTACTTGACCAACGGCTTGCATCTGTTATGTCGCCACAGCAGGTTGCGCTCTTGACTCCTCAGTTAAACCAAGCCAAAGCAATCCTACTTCAATCGGCTGAAATAACTACGCCAGCTTAAAGCTCCACCCCTGCCACATCAGAATTACGCACCCCTCATTTAATCGAGCTACCACTATGATTTCTGTCGCCGATCTATTAACCAATAATCGCGTTCCAGGTAACTACTTTGCCGCTGATACCTACATTCGCGGAGATCTGGAGCTAGGCATCCTGGAAAATCGGCGTGGTGAGCGCCTGATTGCTATTCCAGAGACGATGATTCAAGGCATCTACTCTGGTCTAGAGAAAGAAACAGGGCAAGCCTCTTTGCTCGTGTTGTTTAACTGCGGTAAGTGGTGGGGCAAAAACTTCTACACGCGCTTCCGAGAAGAGTTAACCGATTACTACGGTACAGCGCTGGCTGATCTGCCGATGGTTGATTTTTTGCAGTGTTTGCAGCAGTGTTGGTTGACCTACGGATGGGGCAAATTAGAGCTAGATCATAGCTTGCACAATCGCGGTTTCCTGCTGATTAAAACCTGGAATTCTCCCTTTGCGGCATTAGCTCCACAAAATAAAGTGCCTTACTGTTTCTTAGAAGCAGGTGTTTTGGCTTCATTCTTTAGCCAGTTAACAGGCCGCGATTTGCATTGTGTCCAAACAACTTGCGAGTCAATGGGTGCCGAATACAACCAGTTTCTTATTGGTGTTGCCCCTCGTATGAAAAAAGCTGAAGAACTGGTTGCTCAACAGTTGGATCATGATCGCATTGTTGAGGCGCTTTGCGCTTAGGTCGCTTGCTTTGAACCCATCTGCTGATAGCGCCAACTAAATGCGTTTTAACTTTGACCAGGCTCCAAGTCTTTGATTTGGTCAGAAGCGAAAAATCAAGCGCTTGCTACAGCCAAGAGTTCAACTTCTATTGAGCGAAATGATTACTACAAGATTGAGAAGTCTCTCTAATCGAGCGTTCATTTAGCTATCGTGATCCTATTTGGATTGTGAACGAGTTTTTCCATTAGGGAAAGGCTTTTGCTACTCCCCTTGTTGATCAACAATTTAGAGTAGCTAGAGGCGTTCAATTGTTGAGTTGAATTGCATACCCTAGATGAAAATTGGGTCTGGCTTTGTACTTGTGTAACAACAATTAGCCGTTTGCCATTATTGATTGAAAAGGCTGTTTATTTAAGTGAGAGTAGCGATCGCTCTTGCACCATCTATAAATGACACAATTAGGGCGATCACCCTTACGGTTTTAATTCCATCAAATTGTTAATAAGTTGCTAAAACAACTGCCTCAACCGTTAAAAAACTTGTAGCGTGTTAGAAGTTGTTTTTGGGTTATTCAAGGTTAACTTTTTCTTAGGCTAAACAACATCTTTTTCTCCTAAATTAGTACTTTCAACATTTTGCGTTAATGGTGTGTCACACTTTTCGGATACTGAGCTAAGACGTTCTAAATATCGGCTGTTGGGACTTGTCGGACAGGGACAATTTGGGCGCGTGTATTGTGCCAGCCATCGCAAAACAGGCAAACTTGTTGCACTGAAAGAACTATCAAAAGACCGATTTCCGACCAATAAATTTTTACGTGAGCTGCGATTTTTAGTGAGCTTGCGCCATCCCAATATTGTTGTTTGTCATGCTTTAGAGCATATTCAAACCCACCGTTATTTGGTGATGGATTATTGTGAGGGTGGCACACTTCGTAGTTTGTTGGAAGCTGAATATCAACTGCATCCAGCGCTTTGCCTGAGCTTAATTCAACATATTTTGACAGGTTTAGGTCACGCTCACCAGCACCAGATTATCCACAGCGATATCAAGCCAGAAAACATTCTCCTATCGATTCATGCAAACGGGTGGACAGCGAGAATCTCTGACTTTGGCATTGCTCGTTTGAGTCAAGAGCTTTCGACCGAGGCAACGGGCAACACGGGTTCGCCAGCCTATATGTCACCTGAACGGTTTTATGGACAGAATTCATTTACGGCTGACCTCTACGCAGTTGGGATTTTACTGTATGAACTGTTTGCCGGATATCGACCTTTTTCGGGTACACCAATTGAGCTAATGTCAGCTCACCTGAACAAACCCGTTATCATCCCTGAAACAATACCCGTACCTTTACATCCCATCATCTTAACAGCACTTCAAAAATTGCCTGCTCGCCGCTATCACTCTGCTGCTGAAATGCTGACAGCTCTACAAGATGCAGAAATAGCAATTAGAGCAATGATGGGTAGTGCCTGGGGCGAAACGCCTTTAATAAAAGCGGTGAAGCTTCTGGCCAAGCCAATTGATCAGTATTTGCAGCAGATACCCTTAACGACCGAGGTTCAGCAAATTTTGCCTGTATCCATCAGGTCGATGTCAGGTGATAGGTCTCAGCAGGAGGGCAATCGCCCAAACAAGCAAGAACAACCTGATCGCGATCAGACGTTACTTGTATCGGGTAAGCGTGTGATTTGTCAGAGCCTTGCGACTGCTTCGGCACCACCCCTACAAAAGACAGTTCGGCTTCTAGAGCCACTACATGAGTTAGTGCCTCAACCTGATGGCTATCTGGCGATCGCCCAACGCTCAATCTATCGGCTCTCGTTTGAGTTATTCCAATTAGGGCAAACTGAACCTGCAAGACAGCCCCAGTTACCTTTGCTGGAACCGACGACAGTAAGTGTGGTGCCAGAGTTGGTGGCTGAGTTTGGCCAAATTTTTATGGCAACGCTTGCTTCCAACGGTAATTGGATGGTGACTGCCAAAAATGGCCGTACAGGCGCAATAGAATGTATCGAAATTTGGCGCTTAGGTGCAACCCCCGCGATCGTAAGGCGGGTAAAGACTTCCAATCAGCACTTATTTCGCTTAGCTGCTTTAGACAATCGCCATTTTGTGGCCTGCTCTCATGTTGCGGATTGCTTGGCAGATGCCTGTATCAACGGGATCTTGATGAAGATTTACACCCGACGCGGGAATGAAATCGGCAGCTTAACTTTGCCGTTACCACTCCACGAAGTTTTGGCTGTCACATCTGACTATAAACTGTTGGCAACTGAACCGGGGAACTTAACAACCCTTTTGTTGATCCATCTCAAACCCTTGCAGATTCGGCGTATTTCGCTTGAGAGTGAGCCAATTCGAGTCGCTATTGTGGAATGGGGCTATGTTGTTGCTTCTAAAAATGGTCAAATTACGTTGCTAAATCCTTATGCTGAGCCAATCGGGTGCTTTGAGGGACCCACGCATGTCACCGCGATCGCGGTGACTAACGTTTACACCTTGCTACTCGCTACATGGCATAACCAGCAAAGCTATTTATACACGATTGATCTGAGAACTTTGGATCTTGATATTATTTTCTAAAAAGCTGATCTCAACATGCAATTTGACACCAAAATTAGACAGAGATGCAATCTTCAGTTTTCTTGATCAGGTAAGGAATAGGCACCGAAACATAGTCAAGTTGGCTGACTGAAAGCAGCTTTTTAGCCTGCTTTTGGTGCTAATAGCTGGGCTGCTTTGGACATTCCGCTGTAGTGTGTTGCGTCGTTTCTGGCTGCTCAAATCATCTCAACGCCCCAGACCTCAGAACCGTATAAAGTTTTATTTCAAACTAGACAGATTTTGAAAATGATGGTACTAATGTTCTTAATATGCATGTTCTTATGATGCATTAATCCCTTTAGGAGAAGCCCGATGGAGTCCCTTACTGCTGCTCAACAAGAGCTTTACGACTGGTTGGTCCAGTACATTCAGCAGAACCATCATTCCCCCTCAATTCGTCAAATGATGAAAGCGATGGGCTTAAAGTCTCCCGCCCCTGTGCAGAGCCGCTTAGAGCATTTGAAGAATAAGGGGTACATTGAATGGACGGAGGGGCGAGCGAGAACAATTCGGTTAACCCAGGCAGGTTCGCCAGGTGTACCGATTCGAGGGGCGATCGCGGCAGGTGGTTTAGTTGAGGCGTTTCAAGACGCAGAGGTTGAGCATCTCGATTTTTCAAGTTTGGCACTTGACCCGCGTTACTTTGCGTTGAGAGTTCATGGGTTAAGCATGATCGATGCTCTGATTGACGATGGTGATGTCGTCATCATGCAACCTGTAACAGACCCCAAAAACTTAAAGAATGGTACGATTGTCGCCGCTCGGGTTGAAGGTCAGACGACCTTAAAGTATTACCACCGCAAAGGCAGCAAGGTAACACTGCAACCAGGCAATCCCGATAAAGAAAAGTACCCCTTAATTGAAGTGCCTGCATCTCAAATTGACATTCAGGGCATGTTAGTTGGCGTTTGGCGTTGGCGCTAGGCGGTTTTTCTGGAACAAGACAATCTATGTAGCCAGTTTCCTAGTGATAGTGAAACTGGTTTTTGCTATTTGGGGTTTTGCTTGCGGAAGTGGATCACTGTGGCAGGTTTGAGCGACTGGCGATCGCTTCTGTTGATGTAAGTTAATTGCGCCGACTAATACCAATTCTTCAAAACTGGGCTACAGGTGATTATCTGTAAGAGTGGTATTTTCTTCGGAAACGCTACACGAACGCGAACTGCCCCTACGCGGATCTGTAAATGGGGTTTAGAGAATTGGTATAAGAGGGTTTGACAGTAGTTTGCGAATTAATCCGATCTGGGCGTTGTACGGTTAAACCTAAGTGCGTTGACCACCGCTAATATCAACAATCACGGTAATATAAAGATAAGTCTGATGACCTTTTGTAAGCAAAAGTTTATTTACTTAATTCGTTACCCTGGACCCGGCAATGGCATTTTTCCGACAGTATATTGCGCCTCTATTTATCGTTTTGATTTTTTTGGTTGCTCTCGTCGCAGTGAGTTCTCGGATTTTTTTACCGTCTGACATGGCTGCTCCCGCTCCAATTGAGGAAGCGGCACCCATTTCAGCTCTAGATTCGTCGAACGCATTGTCGGATTTGCCACCCGCGCTATCGACCCTGGTGCGTGGTTTTCCCGATGAATTAGGTCAACTTTAGTGCCCGCTTCGACCCAATTACCTCCGGGTTATTGTCTGCAAAGTGGCTCTAGCCTTGATCGGGCTTTATTGCTGAAGTTTATGCAACGGGCTTACACCGAGATCATTGGTGAAGGCCAATTTGCTCATTTGTCGTTAACGATCGACTCTTATCTCTCGACAGAAACCCCACTTTGGTGGGTTGAGCTTGACAATCCAACCACAGAAGATGCTGTCAATATATTGCCTGGTCGATCGCTCAAACCGATCGCGTGTCTTTGGTTAGGGGTATCAATCGACCAGATCCACGGCGATCGCCATGCCAATATTTTCTTGCTCTATGTTGCTCCCGAACATCGCCGTAAAGGGATTGCGACTGCCTTAATGCAGCTTGCTGAAGCCTGGGCGCGGCAACGGGGCGATCGGCAAATTGCCTTACAAGTTTTTCAAGTCAATAAAACTGCTTTTGAGTTGTATCAGGCCCTTGGTTACAAAACGCAATCGCTCTGGATGGTCAAGCCACTTAATCAGAAGAAGTCAGACTAGGAGTTGTTTTTCTCGTAGATGCCTCTACCCGTTTTGCTGGAGCTGGCTTGTTTTGTCTACAAAAGTGAAGTCCTTAGCAGTTATTTGCTTTTCAGTAGACTTTACCTAACTCAGGCAGTGGTTGCTAAAAGCCAGGAGTGTCAGCGGCGGATTAACTGCGAGAAACAGGCGATTTTGATTTGTCTCGTTGTTTGACGAGAATTGGCAAGCATCTTATGTAAAGCCTATATCTTCAGACAAGCAGGATTTAAGTGTAGCGATCCTGGAAAATGTTAAGCCGGGGGCAGAGGTGGAACCCTTAGTTGGAAGCGCAGCTCTCATATCCGCTTATAGCAATTTTTATGCGTAGCCCTGTAGGTAATCTATTACTTTAGAAGGCGCATTTTTAATCAAGCAACATTTTCACAACATCATCTAAACCTCCGAGATACCCCGCGCTTCTATAAGCCGGGGAGGGATAGGAGCGGCAGTCAAAGACTGCCAATACAAATCTACTATTTTCGCCATATAATCAATGCAGCGAAAAAGTAGACGATGTACCTGACTCAGAA
>DVDV01000015.1 GCA_015296075.1 Leptolyngbyaceae cyanobacterium M33_DOE_097
GCGCTCGCGGGCGCCGCGGCTGCGCGCGAGTACGACATTGAGTTCATGTTTAATCCCGCGCAGCTCGACTTTCGCCGCAGTATCCGGCTGAACCAACCACCTGGTTCGCGATCGGGTCAGGGACAAGCCAAAGTCAGCTTTGCCAATCCTGAACCCTGTACCCTGACCCTCTCAAACATCATGTTTGATACCTATGAAACGGGTGAGAACGTCCTCACGCTTTACATTGACAAGTTGGTGCGAGCGGTCAAGTTTCTCAACGCGAACCCTCCCAGAGGTGGCGGGGGATCGAGCCAGTCGCCTGCCACCCGTCACTCTAGCGGCACCCGTCGCCAAGCTGAAAACAACCGTCCGCCAATTTATCTCTTCACCTGGAACCAGCAGCAGTACTTGCGCTGCTTTGTTGAGTCGTTTCAGTATCAGCTCACTCTGTTCCTGCCGGATGGAACACCTGTGAGGGCGAAAGTGAATCTAACGCTCAAAGAAGTCGATGAATCGGTGGGGCCTGCCAACCCACGGACTCCCTCTCGACCTGCGGAGCCGAGCACCGATAGCCGTGAAACTCGCCGTCGCCCTTAATTTTTTGAAACTTTTGTGTGCCTCTCATGTCTGAGCCGCCTCTTTACATCCCTAGTTTGCTCTTAGAAATTGACGGTCGCCGAGAAACCGACGAGCAAATCCGGCGGTTGATGGAGGATATTTTGCAAGTCTCTGTCGAAGAGAGCCTGCACCTACCTGGCATGTTTACCCTGGTCATTAAAAATGACTACTTTCCCGGTGCGGCTGAGCAAGAGTCGCCCTGGCGCTATCAAAGTATGTTGCAGATTGGGAAAATCGTCAAAGTAGGTTTTCGGTCTAGCACGACGGCAGCTCAGGAGTTTGACGACGAAGAAAAGGGCTACGTGATCCAGGGTGAAATCACCGCGATCGAGACCCACTTTACGCAGGAATCGCAAGCGCCCATTGTGGTGAGAGGCTACGACGTATCGCATCGCTTGCACCGGGGCCGCTACAACCGCTCCTTCCAAAATATGACGGATACAGACATCATCAACAAGATTGCGAAGGAAGTTGGAATATCGGTCGGGCAGGCGGAAGCCAGTGGTGAACCGCACGATTACGTGTTTCAAGAAAACCAGACCAACATGGAATTTATGCG
Organism: Leptolyngbyaceae cyanobacterium M33_DOE_097; assembly: GCA_015296075.1. Classification (GTDB taxonomy): domain Bacteria; phylum Cyanobacteriota; class Cyanobacteriia; order Leptolyngbyales; family Leptolyngbyaceae; genus DSRU01. The sequence goes on from DVDV01000015.1 coordinate 1,160, forward strand.
CGATCGCGCGATTCGTCTGGGGTTTGAGTTATTTGTGCGGGATGGCAAGCTTTATTTTCGGAAGCCAAAGCACGAGGAAATGCTAGCGCTGAAGTGGCTGCAAGAAATTCACAGCTTTCGGGTTCGCACCAGCAGCGCTGAGCAGGTGAAATCGGTGGAGGTACGCGGCTGGAACTATGGGGAGAAACAGCCGATTGTCTCGGTGGCAAATGCGACAAAAACGGTTCACACCGAAACAGAGAATGGCAAAGGTGCAGACAGCAGCACCAAGTTTTCTTCGATGCCAACCCCGAAGCTGGTTGTGGTCGATAAGCCGAGCTTTAAGCCAAAGGAGGTCGATCGCCTGGCGCAAGCGTTGTTTGATGAGTTAGGTGGGGAATACGTCTGTGCCGATGCGATCGCGGAAGGAAATCCCAAAATTCGCCCTGGTTGTCGCATCAAACTCGAAAAAATGGGCAACTACAGCGGCAAATACTATGTGACTGAAACGCGACACCTGTTTCAAAAGCGGGTCTATACAACTGAGATCAGTGTACGTGGGTTGCGGAGCGGTGATCTGCTGGAGGTGTTGACACCTAAGACCGCACTCAAACCTGGACAAACCTGCTTAGTGGGGATTGTGACGGACATTAAGGATCCGCAAGGATGGGGCAGAGTTAAGGTCAAGTTTCCCACGTTGACCGAGGAACACAGCAGCAATTGGGCGCGGGTGGTCACCTTGGGGGCAGGCAAAGACCGAGGATTTGACTGTCTGCCTGAAGTAAATGATGAGGTGCTGGTGGCGTTTGAGCATGGTGACATTCACCGCCCTTACATTATTGGCAACGTCTGGAATGGCAAGGACAAACCGCCTGAATCAGTGAATGACTCGGTGCAGGGTGGCAAAGTGCGGTTGCGCACCTTCCGGACGCGGGTGGGGCACAAGCTCCAGTTTGTTGATGAAGACAAAGGCACCAGCAAAAAAGGGGTGTATGTTGAAACCAGCAATGGACACAAGCTCCGCCTCAACGATAGCGATCGCAAGATTGAAGTGGTGTCCAATTTGGGGCATAAGGTGACGCTAGATGACAGCAGCTCTAGTATCAGCATTGAGTCTAAAGGAAACATCACGATCAAGGCTGTGGGCAATATGGATCTCAATGCCAATGGCGTGATCACTGTTAAAGGTCAGTTAATTCGCTTAAATTAGGTCGCTTCTTATGGGAAAACCTGCTGCTCGTGTGGGCGATACGGTCGCGCACCCACTCCCTCCGGTGCTGACTCCTGGCCCCGGAAGCTTTAACGTTTTAATTGGTAGTAAACCTGCATGGCGGGGAATTCCGCTAGCGTCGGTGGCGGCTTTGCAAAGTGCCAAACAAGCCTCTGAAGTGCGGATTAAAGCGGCTGAGGCAGCGACCGTTGCGGCAGCAGGAACCCCAGGTGCGCCAGCAGCAAAAACCAGCGAAGAAACTCTCAAAGCCACCGAAGCCACAACTATGTCGAGTCTGATCACCAGTAGCGCTGGGGGAGCGGATATTCACGCATGTACAACACCCCTACCCATTCCACCACATGGCCCCGGTGTCGTGATCAACGGCAGCAAGACAGTGCTGATCAATGGGCTGCCTGCCGCCCGCATGGGTGACACGATTTTGGAGGCGATCGGGCCGACCAACAGCATTACAGGCGGGGAAATGACAGTTTTAATTGGGGGCTAGATCAGGACATTTGATCTAGCTAGGTATGATATCCGCCAGTGCCTAAAAGAGTGGGTTTAGCCTGCGAAATCGTTAAAGAAGAAAAGCTCCGATATGCGGACTAAACCCACTGACAACTCAATTCACAGGGGTTACCACCAGCGCAGTTGCCATTGGCCACGTTCGGGCTGGCTAGTTTCATCTTCTGTGAGCCAATCAACAGCTTTATAAGTGCCAAAAATGTGATCCCACCAGTCAACGCCGAGGCCAAAGTTGTGATGCCACATGTTGTATTTGTGATGGACGTAGTGGACAGGCATTTCCATCCAAAAGCACTTGGTTGGGTTTTCGTGCTGGAGTTGGTGCGCATACGACGAAAAGGCCGCATAGGCGATCGCCCCAATCATCCAACCAAGACCAATCGGAATCGAGATCAAAAAGGGTGGAAACATCATCAAAAACGTACCCTTGATGTAGTCGCGAAATTCCCATAACACCCCCTGACCTTCATTGCGGCGGTGATGGTCACGATGTCGTTCGCCAAACTTTAAAGGCTTATGCATCCACCGATGCACCCAATATTCAACAAAGCTGGCAAACGTAAATGCCACGATGAAACTCAATACTCCAGTTAATAAGCTTTCCATGTCGCGTTTTACCTTTTCTCGGTTCACTCCCCTGCCTTGAAGGTTAGCGAAAAAATTCGCAAAAGAGTAGGGGCTTAGATGTCAATATGGGCCTTGATCATAAGCTGATTCTAAATCGTTAAGAATCTTGGTGGATAGGTTAAGTGGGCGATCGCTCAGAATATCGCTCAACTCGCCATTGCGCCAGTTTATCAGACTGCTGTAGCTAAAAGTTAGGTGCTATTATGCACTCCTAAAGAAATCTGTATCCAAGTAATGCAGGTAAGATAAGCTTCCAAGGTCTAGGGGGAGATTTGGATGGAACTGGCAACCACACTTAAGACCCAGAGTGTTCGTACAGGTATCCGCGAGACAGGCATCAATGCGAACCACTGGTATCCCGTCGGATGGTCCTACTACTTGAAACCTGGACAAGTCATGCCAGTCAAAGTCTGGAATCAAGAAATCGCCATTTATCGGGATGTGAATGGCCAGATTCACGCCCTTGAAGACTATTGCCCCCACAAAGGTGTGGCGCTGCATCTGGGTAAAGTGATTGGTGAAAACCTAGCCTGTCGCTACCACGGATGGGAATTTAATGACGAAGGGCAATGTGTCAATATTCCCTACTTTCCAAAAGGTCAAAAACTTCCCTGTGCTCAGGCTCGTAAGGTGCCCAGCCAAGAAAAGTATGGCTTGTTGTGGGTTTTTCCAGGTGATCCGGCACTGGCAGAGCAGCACAGCCCCCCCGAAGTGAAGGAATATGGAGAACCGGGCTGGCTCGATGTGGCCGTCACCGCTAAGTTTGATGCGCATTTTTCTATTTGCAACGAAAACTCGATGGACGTGTTTCATGGCTTTTTGCACGAAAATTTGCAGGGTTGGTTTGACCCCGTGTTGCTGAAGTTGCGTGAAACCGAAGATGCTGTAATGGCTGATTACCAGGTTTCTTACAAGGGCCTGATGCCGAAGTTATTGGGTTTGACAGAGCGTGCCAATGAAGTGACGACACGGATCGCTTCGGTCAACTACCGTTATCCCCACTACTACAGCACGTTAGAAAGCATTTCTGCGCTGTATTTGATGCGACTCCCAGTGAGTCCGGTTGAGAGCCGTTCCTTTGCGCTATTTTTCTTTAAGCTCCCCGTGCCAAATTGGGTGTTGAATCCTTTGAAACCTTCTGTGCGGTTTATTCTAAGTCGGTTTGTCCTCGATCGCTTTTTAGCTCAGGACATTCAAATGATGGAGAGCGAGCAGCGTCATTATCTGGTTGATCCGCAACGCCGTTATGTTGAGGTGAACCCTGCCATTATTGCTGTGCAGCGTTTAATTATGCGGCAGTTTGAGAAATACCAGGCTTATCTTGAAGACCTGAAAGTGGCTGGGCACAAAGAAGCCAATCATCGCGTCAATCCATTCATAACAGTTGCTCCGGATCGAAGTGAGACAATTTAGAAAAATATCCGATGATAGAGTTTAGCTGATTGAGTTTTTAGAACATTCATGACCCTTAAAGGGTCTAAATCATCAGTCGCCTTCCGATTCAAATAGCAAACAAGCCGTTAGGCAAATATACTGTTGAGCGTTAGGCAAATTGCGAGTATCTAGCAAGCAAAGGTGAGAGGAGTTAATCGTGCAAGTCGTTAAGGAATATATGCAGCGCATATACGAGTTTGGGCTGTATCCAGACGAGTATATTTGCCATAACAAGCAAGGCAATATCATTGAAATCGAAGAGCCGGAAACGGGCAAACGCCGCACGGTTCTGACTTTTTGCTCCAATGATGTGTTGGGTCTAACTCATGATGAATCGGTGAAACAGGCAGCGATTGATTCAATCCTGCAATATGGTACTTCAAATAGCTCATGCTCAGTCTTAAGCGGACGGATTGATTTGCACCGCCAACTTGAGCAAGAGATTTCTGAGTTTAAGCATCTGCCCTATACGCAACTCTTTTTGAATGCGTGGATGGCTATGCAAGCGTTGATGGATGCTTTCTGCCATCTCGCAATTCCTGTGCCAGGGTTTCAAAATACCCGTGAAACGCTGATTTTGACGGATGTGCTGAATCACGGTTGTATCGTGTCAGCCCTGGCAAATGCTGGAAACCGCTCTGGTAAACTGTTTAGCCATAGTCCTGCGGTGCGCGTTCGGGCTTACCGTCACTGTGATGCCGAAGATTTGGCCCGGAAGTTGCAGCGTCATGCCCGCCCTGGCGATCGCATTATGGTTGTCTCCGATGCCGTCTTTTCGATGGATGGCGACATGGCTCCGTTGCCTGACATGATTGAGGCGATGTCAAAGTACGATGGTAGCGTGCTGGTGATGGATGAAGCCCACGCGAGTGGTGCGATCGGCGCAAATGGCGGCGGTATTTATGAGCATTTTGGCATTTTGCCCCAAGACGCGATCGCCCGTGGTGTTTCGCCGTTAATCATGACGACATTCTCGAAGTTTGCCGCGTCGGCAGGTGCCGCAATTAGCAGCCATGTTGCAGAGCTAATTCCCCTGTTGAATGTATCGCCGACTTCGATTGGCACGATTTCTCTCTCGCCTCCGCAGACAGCTGCTGCCCTGCAAAGTATTCGGGTTGTCCGTAAAAATCCAGAGCTAGTGCAACGCCTGCAAGAGAATACTCGCTATCTGCGGGCAAAACTGGCAGCACATGACTTTTTGGCGATCGGTGAAACCAATGTGATTCCGGTGGTGTTGCCGCCTGAGATCGACCTCAAGGTCTACGCGCGTGAGTTGCTCGACTACGGGATCTGGGTGTCACCAATTTGGTACATCGCCAAGCCCCGTCTGCGAATTACGGCCAATGCCTTACATACTCGTGAAGAGATGGATCGGCTGGTGGCAGCGATGGTGAAGGTGCGCGATCGCCTTTACAAGCCTACCATTAGCGCCTAATTTCACAAACGCTTGGGGGTGTTCTACAGAGCGCCCCTTTTAGAATTTAATTGTCCAACCCGCTCGGTGCGCTTGACGATAGCTGTAGGTGACTCCGTGGACTTTGCTGCCTTCGTGGTCAAGCAGGGTAATAATTCCCCCGTCGTTATCGAGCCGCACCTCTGGTTTGAGATGAATTGTACGGGCTTCACCGGGGGCAATCGCGCCCTGTAGTATTTGCTTTTGCTTAAACTGATTGGCGATCGCCCAGTTGGTTAAATCAATCGTTTCAGGAGAGAGGTTCAGCAGCGTCACCGTTTCTTTGCCACGATCGTCGCCGAGCGGGTTCACCAACGCTGCCACAATTTTGACTGGAGATGCCGTAACTGTTGGGTGACTCGGCTGGTGTTTCAAAATGGGTTTTATGGTTTGGCAATGTCCAGTGCGATCGTCAGTATGCCAGCATTGTGACTGAAACTTGAGAAAAAGCGCCACCCACTCTTCCTGTTCTGGAAAGTTGAGCAGCAATCCCCCATCTTGCCAGATGCCATCGTCTTCTTGGTGAACAGCGTGGTTACCCTGGTTCATGTGAATGTTGTGAATACCGCAATGTGGCTCAAACCCAAAAATCGGATCACGAAGAGTCGATTTAGGTCCCCAAAGTTCGCCAAAGGCATAGAGCATTGCTAACTCGTCAGCCATTGCACGCTGAATGTAGTAATCAATTTTTTCATTCAGGTCGTTGTCTGGCCCCGGTAAGGTGGAGGGAATAGGCACCATTTGACCTGGTTGCAGGAGGTTCCCACGAATCATGTCCAGCGCCAAACTATCGGGACGAGGTTCTAAGGGTTTGAAGCCGGGTGAAAGACGTGGCAGGCGATCAATAATCGGATGCTCAAAATGATGATCAAGCGCATATTCTAGCTCTGCTGGATAGACGTTTGAGCTGACATTGATGGCAACTCGATAATCGACCTTTCCATCGATCACATGGATTTGATAGTGGCTACTGTTGGCGATCGCCAGTCGTCGATCAATTGGACGTCCCTTCAGCACACCATATCGTTGCAGTGGCATGACATTTCCCTCAGTGCCTTCTGCAAAACTATACAGCGTCTTGTTCAAATTCTGATAAGTATTGTGCAATACCCAACTTGAATAGATAGGGTAAACGCACATGATTCTTCATGGTTTGGTATTAGTCTGAGCATAATTGGTCAAGACCCTACACAAATATTGGTCATCCCATCCCGCTCGCATTCGCTTTGCCCGAGTGCCTGCCTTGAGCGATTTCTCTTGGTTAA
>DVDV01000014.1 GCA_015296075.1 Leptolyngbyaceae cyanobacterium M33_DOE_097
CCACTTAGGCGGTCGGGTTCGCTTCTTTTGAGGCAACAGGGGTTCGATGATTTCCCATTCTTTATCGGTTAGACTGCTGGAGTACGGCATTTTTGCCTCATTCTAACCCATCTTCCATGATCCCAAATGGGTTCTATAAACCACCCCGTCCCCCTCGGAAAGTTGGTGCGCCAGGTCAGCGAACCGATGGGGGTGGACGCACAGAATGCAGTAACGGTATGACCGCTCTCGTGCCAATCTATGAGCCAAAAACGTCAGGATTAGTTTATGGAGTGACAACGATTGAACGCCCAACGTTTTGGTTTTATTTACCTGCTGCAACTGCTGCGACTGGCATCTTTCAATTACAAGATGCCAACAAAAAAATGGTGTATGACACACAAATATCACTTCCAAAAACCGCAGGAATATTCCGTCTGACATTGCCTGATTCAGCTCCCCCATTAGAAATTGGCAAACCCTACCGCTGGTATTTCAAAATTGTCTGTACAGGTGGTGTCGATTTTGTTGATGGATGGATTCAACGGGAAGCTGTTGATCGCGATTTGCAACGCCAGTTAGAACAAGCGTCTGCGATGGAACGATCGCGCCTCTATGCGAATCATGGGATTTGGTTTGAAGCACTGACAACAGCAGCAGACTCGCGCCTCACCGATCCAAATAGTCAAGAATGGGCAGCATTACTAAAAGCGATTGATCTGGAAGAGCTTGCAGCTAAACCAATTGTTGACTGTTGTGAGGCGATCGCTCGCTAACTCAGCCAGAGCACCGCGTCAGATACAAATTACCAGATTCAGTAGATCGAAAATGCAGTTGTTTTCACTGCAAAAGCCCCGGTTGATCCCACTAAGCCCCTACGGGTATGCGCCAGAGCCTAGAAAAAGGGGACTTTCAATTATTTTTGGTGGCGAGGGGAGATCTAATCATCTTTGTGATCTACTGCGATTACCTAAATCCGTTCAACCGCAGAAAAATCCCAAAATGCCAAGTATTACAGTTGTAGATAGCTTTTATGGAGGCTAAAAAGCTCATTCCATCGTTCCAATCAACTGGATCAAAGCGGAAAAAAAGGCTCCAAACTAGACCTATTTTGTCAAGTACAACTGTAGTACCTAGTAAAGGCATCGGCAATAGCCAGGTTGGAGTTTGTGCTACGCGATCGCTCATTCCACAACCATCAAACAATGCCGTGGGCAGCTATCCACGAAGCCACCACCAAACGTCATCACAACACACCCATTTTTAGGGCCGATGACTGTAACGCTCTAACCGGGGTTCCTCAGTGGCGATCGCCCTCTCACTCATCCCTCGTTAAGGGCGTTTGCTTCGGGCATTGTTGGTCGCTTACAACTTAAATCCTGATACCAATCTTTACGTAGGTCTCAGTAAATTTCGCATTCATTCTCTTTTATAAAAATTTTAGAATCGGAAAACAAAAATTCCTCTCATGGAGAAGTCGCTAAAAATTGATTTTTCTGGCTGTTGATACTCTCGCCTCTGTTGATATTCAATGAGACACTCCTTAAATGAATTCACCTGGTCAAACGTCCCGCTCTTCTAAACCCGAATTGTCTTCTTCCGCTTACTTACAACCCATGAGACAACTCATCACAGTTGTCCAGAACCTCTCCCTCGCTCGTGATCTAGAAACGATCATGGCAATTGTGCGAGTCGCCGCACGCGAACTCACCCACGCCGATGGAGCCAGTTTTGTCCTACGCGACAAAGATCAGTGTTTTTATGCTGACGAAGATGCGATCGCACCATTGTGGAAAGGGCAACGGTTTCCGATGAAGATTTGTATTGGCGGTTGGACAATGCAGAACTGCCAATCAGTTGTGATTGAAGATATTTACGGAGATGAACGCATTCCCTTTGCCGCCTATCAGCCTACGTTTGTGAAGAGCTTAGCCATGGTACCCATTCGAACGCTTGACCCGGTTGGAGCAATTGGCGTGTACTGGGCGCAGCACCACCAACCCACAGCCCAAGAGGTTGATTTACTTCAGGCATTAGCAGACACCACTTCGGTTGCCTTAGAAAACGTGCAAGTCTATAACGAATTGGAACAACGCGTTCAGGAGCGTACTCTGGAATTAGAGTTTGCCAATACCCAGCTGCGAGAAGAGATCAAAGAGCGCAAACGAGCAGAAGCCCTGATTCAACAATTGTCGCTCACCGATGAGTTAACAGGACTGAATAATCGCAGAGGTTTTCTCCTATTCGCAGAGCAGCAACTCAAACTCGCTCATCGAGTCAATGCGTCAGTTTGCGTACTATTCATCGATCTTGATGGACTCAAGCAGATTAATGATCGATTAGGGCATGAAATGGGCGATCGCTTGATTGCTGATGCCGCTCAAGCCTTGAAACAAACTTTTCGGGAATCAGATGTCATCGCCCGTTTAGGGGGGGATGAGTTTGCGGTGTTCGTACCCGGTTGTGTCTCAGGCGAAAATATCGTTTCCCGATTGCAAGAGAATGTGAAACGATTCAATGATGCAAGCAAACGTCCCTATTTCTTGTCGATGAGTGTTGGTTTAACTATCTGCGAAGTGGATGTAACCACCTCTTTAGAACACATGATGGCCCAGGCTGACCAGCTAATGTATCAACATAAACGGACTAAACATCCTCGGTATTAAGTACGACAATGATGCTTTAAGACACTTGTTCGAACTGTTTTATCGAGTCGCGCGATCGCTCCAGATCCCATGAGGTAAAATCAGCATTCGCACACTGGCGCGCTTGTAGCATCTGAACGATGACTTGGCAGGTCTGAGAACACCCAATCGTCGCCAGTAAGACTTGCCCCTTGTAAATACCAAAGCGACCATTCGCAAGTCGCTTGACGTAGAAGTTCATCGCAATCTCCTGCTTCATGCCCTTCAAGGTGAATTGACTAAAGTTTAAGTTTCTTTAAGCAATATTGCAAATTGAGGACTGATGCATTTTTGAAGATGACGGCTCACAGCTTGCCCTTTAGCATCAGCGCAGCGACCGGGTTTTACCTGGGTTGAGCGCGAGTCAAACGATTTATTCAGGCGTGTTTGACCCAATGCAGGAAATGAAAAAGCGATCACGCGATGCGATCGCCCATTGTGTATCTTGACCAGCTTAGAATGCCCTTCACCAATCGACCCGCTAATCCCAACGGAAGGATGTCATACCAATTCTTCAAAACTGGGCTACAGATGATTATCGGTAAGGGCGGTATTTCCTTCGGAAACGCTACACGAACGGGAACCGTCCCTACGCGGATCTGTCAATGGGGTTTAGAGAATTGGTATCAGTCATCACTTCAACAGAGACCCTCTACCAAGTAGCTATTCCTCTGTCCCAGTCAAGTGTCTCGCTAACCTCTCCCTCAGCTCATCCACTGAGTGGAAGTCCACTAATGCTCCCCTGAATTGGAACAACTGAACTACGGACAATGCCTCAATTTGGGCCTCTAAAGACCCTGAAATCTCCCCAAGCTGCTGTTTTACAAGCCGCAAGGCACAACCCAAAGCTGATACCCCCGCGCGATCGCCGTAAAGTCCCTCACCTGTTGCTGTTGCCAGGCAACATCTTGACCCAACTCTTCCGCTAAAATTTCAGCCACACGCGGGGCACATTCAATGCTGGCTGTGGCATCCAGTAGCAGCGATCGCGTCCGGCGAGCCAGGACATCCTCCACCGTTTGTGCCATTTCGGAGCGGGCCGCCCAACGCACCTGAGCCTCTACATAGGGGAGATTGGGGTGAAGCAACCTATCGGCACCGGGCAGTGTTCGCAGTGCAGCAGCGTCGCTGCCATAGACGTTGAAGGGTTCCGGCAGTGTCTGATCAGTCCAGCCATGCAAGTGTAAATTTGCTGTGACTGATGGGCTAGCAGGAAGCGATGCGCTTGTGGTGGCGCGATCTACGACTTCCTCACCCATTTCTCGATAGGTGGTCCATTTACCACCCGTCACGGTCACTAAGCCGGAGTCCGATATTTGAATCACATGTTCGCGGGACAGGGTTGCAGTTGAACCGACGCCATCAGATTTTTGCGCGATCGCTTGAGCTGATTTTGGGGGCGCTTTCAACAACGGACGCTGCCCCACATACACACTGAGAACGTCAGCCCGAGTCGGCGGGTCAACCAAATATTGAGCAGCGGTGCGCAGAATAAACTCGATTTCTGCTTCCAGTGGACGGGGTTCAATGGCGACTTCATCCACTGGCGTATCAGTTGTACCTAGCACGACCTTGCCATGCCAGGGAAGGGCAAATAAAACGCGACCATCCTCCGTTTTGGGAATCATCATAGCACTGTCACTGGGCTGAAAGCGCTGATCGACCACCAGGTGAATGCCTTGACTGGGTGACAATAGGTTGGGTTGGGTGGGATCGTCCAGATGCCGAACGGTATCGGCAAAGATGCCCGTTGCATTTACCACGACCCGCGATCGCACTTCAAAGGTTTGCTCACCGTCTGTTGCATGAACGCCAACCACGCGATCGTGCTTTTTGATCAGTCCATCAACGGTGCAGTAGTTGAGTGCAGTGCCCCCGTGATCCAGAAAAGTTCTTAGCATCGTAATGGCCAGACGGGCATCGTCAAACTGCCCATCATGGTAGAGAATGCCGCCCACTAGCCCTTGCGATTTCAGGGTTGGCATGCGCAATTGCGCGGCTTTTTTGCTCAAAAAGCGACTCGCTCCAAGATTCAAACGACCCGCCAGAATGTCATATAGCTTGAGTCCTGCTCCGTAGTAGAGCTTAGACCACCAGGCGTAAGCTGGCACAAAGAACGTTAAGTCATGCACAACATGGGGAGCATTCTGGCGGAGTAGCCCCCGTTCTCGTAGCGCTGATCGCACCAATTTGAGGTTTCCCTGCGCCAGGTAACGCACGCCCCCATGAACCAGTTTGGTCGATCGACTGGAGGTTCCTTTGGCAAAGTCGTACTGCTCTAGCAGCAGGGTTTTGTAGCCGCGAGTGGCAGCTTCGATCGCGGTGCCCAATCCGGTTGCGCCGCCGCCAATGATAATAAAGTCCCAGGTCTGTGATGGTTGGAGTGCAGCGAGCATGTCAGCCCGTGTTAGTCGTGTATTCATACGTGGGGACTCTCTAATCGGTTGCCCAGGCCTTCGATCGCTCGACTGCCCGCCTCCAGTTTGAGAGCAGGGATTCGCGTTGATCCTGGCTCATGGTTGGCTCAAACCGCTTCTCCAGTTGCCAGTGGTGCATAATCTCTGCCTCACTTTCCCAATAGCCAACGGCTAAACCCGCGAGGTAGGCGGCTCCAAGGGCAGTCGTCTCAGAGACTTTCGGGCGAACGACGGGCACCCCCAAAATATCGGCTTGAAACTGCATCAACAGGTCATTCTGAGAGGCACCACCATCCACGCGCAGTTCAGACAATTGGAGCTGAGCATCCTGCTTCATGGCTTCCAATACGTCTGCACTTTGGTAAGCAATGCTCTCCAGGGCAGCACGGGCAATATGGGCACCCGTTGTACCGCGCGTCATGCCAATCATCAAGCTGCGGGCGTAGCTATCCCAGTGAGGCGCACCCAGACCCACAAACGCAGGCACAAAATAGACCCCACCGTTATCGGGGACATTTCTGGCGAGAGCCTCGACCTCGGCACTGGTGCGGATAATGCCTAACCCATCCCGTAACCATTGCACCACCGCACCCGCAACAAAGACGCTGCCTTCCAGGGCATAGTCCAGCCGATCGCCAATACGCCAGCCGATCGTTGTCAGCAGTTTATGTTGGGATGCGATCGGTTGATTGCCCGTATTCAACAACGCAAAACAGCCAGTCCCGTAAGTGTTTTTTGCCATGCCAGCACGGAGGGCTGCCTGCCCAAAGGTGGCGGCTTGCTGATCGCCTGCAATCCCCGAGATCGGAATTTTTGCGCCAAACTGCTCGTCGGTATGAGCGTAAACTTCGGAAGAATCGCGCACTTCTGGCATCAGCGATCGGGGAATGTCCAGCAGGGCTAGCAGCTCATCATCCCAATCCTGGGTATGGATGTTAAACAGTAGGGTACGACTGGCGTTGCTGACATCCGTTATGTGCAACTGCCCGCCCGTGAGTTTCCACATCAGCCAGCTATCTACTGTGCCAAAGGCGAGTTCACCGCGTTGGGCCTTTTCCCTGGCATCCGGGACGTTATCCAGCAGCCATTTCAACTTGGTGCCACTGAAATAGGCATCAATGAAAAGCCCCGTTTTCTTCTGAAACATTGGCTCATACCCAGCCGCTTTGAGTTCATCACAATAACGAGCTGTGCGGCGATCCTGCCAGACGATCGCGTGATGAATGGGCTGGCTGGTCGCACGGTCCCACACAATCGTGGTTTCGCGCTGATTTGTAATGCCGATCGCCGCAATATCAGCAGGACGAAGATTGAGGCGAGCAATCGCTTCACTGGCAACCCCGATTTGAGACGACCAGATCTCAGTTGCATCATGCTCAACCCAACCAGGCTGCGGAAAGATCTGGCGAAACTCTTTTTGAGCGATCGAGAGAATTTCACCCTCGTGATTAAAGACGATCGCGCGGGAACTGGTCGTGCCCTGATCAAACGCGAGAATATACTGGCTCATAGCGTTCTCCTGGCGTGGAGCAATGGAGGAATTTCAGTTTCGCGGACGCGCATTTGCCGAGTTTGGATATGGTCCAGCGATCGCCCAATAAATGAGTCGTCAGTCAATGCGCCAACTAATGCGCTAATCATGGGGGCAGCGATCGGCATAATCCATACGGTATGGTTCTGTCACAAAAATTAGTGAAGAACAAACGACTCACTCTATCTAAATCTAGTTAAGCAACAATTCCGAACATTTGTGACACAAATTCTACTTGTGCTCTGACCTCACCTTTTTCGACTCCCTCCACTGCCCCTTTACAAATCGTATTCATTGCTTCAATTCCCCTCAACGTTCATCTAGCGCTATTGAAAGACTTCAATAACTCAGCTTCCGGTCGAACAGTAATGTCGCTCCCCAATTTTCCAGAGTTGCAACGCTAACCCTAGAAAAAGCACCCCAGCGATCGGAGAACTGTAACAAACCCACAAAGGAATTGAAAACTCATGGGCTTTGTTGAGAACAGCAAGGATCGGGAAATAGCTGACACAAGTGAGCGGAATCAGGAAGGTAAAAAATCGTTGAAACCATTGGCTGTAGATGGAAAAAGGATATTGAGCCGTTTCTACGCCACCATAGGTGAGAATGTTCATGATTTCTAGTGATTCGATCGTCCAAAACGTGATCGTTGCTTGAATTATGACAATGCCAATAAACAACGCCATACTGCCCAAAAAAGCTGTTCCCAACAGCCACACGATCGATAGGGTTAAGGGAATCCGCAGCGTTGTTAGTGACCACACCAAAACAACTAAACCCTGAGACAATCGACCCACTCGTTTCAAGGTCAACTCTGTCCCCAGAAGTTGTAGAACTGTACTTCGAGGTCGTAACAACAAGCGATCGAAATCACCACTCTGAACCGTCTTTCCAAAGGTATCAAACCCGCGTACAAGTGCATCCGCGCAGGCAAAGGCCGTGTTGATCAGGCCGTAAAAGAGGGTAGGGTAAACGCACATGATTCTTCATGGTTTGGTATTAGTCTGAGCATAATTGGTCAAGACCCTACACAAATATTGGTCATCCCATCCCGCTCGCATTCGCTTTGCCCGAGTGCCTGCCTTGAGCGATTTCTCTTGGTTAA
>DVDV01000075.1 GCA_015296075.1 Leptolyngbyaceae cyanobacterium M33_DOE_097
TGAAACAACGACGTCTGAAAGCGTTAGCATAGATCTAGAACTTAATTGATTGGGGTGCACCCACTGGGTGCCCCTTTTTTGTATCCTCTTCTATTCTCGCTAATCCGCCCCGTACTCCCCCAACCTCCGGATGCGCCCGCCATCAATTCCCGGAAACTCCGGCAAAAGCTGACCTGAGCGATCGCGCAACCAGTCAAAACCTTGTTCAACCCGCTCTAAACCTTCTGGCAACAGATTTAACAAATCCTGAAACTGCTCAACAAAAGGTGGCACAATCAACCAAAAGATACTGATTAAAAAAGTGAGGACTGTTCCAACACTGAGCAATACCGCAGGGCCGCGCTGCATCCCTAAACGTTGAACTTGTCGCACCAATTGGTTAATCGCCGTTGCTAACACAATTGCTGTGAAAATTAGCAGCAATACCTGACGCAGTTGCCAAAAAATATAGAGTGCCGCCGCGATCGCCAGTAGCCCTAGCCACTGTGCCAGTTTCATCATATCCTCCGATGCAGTTACAGACTTGCTAGAAGCAAAGTCTAGATACACTCAAGTACATATTAGGAATTAACACTTGTACCTCTCTCATAGGAATGAGAAAAGAATATCGAAGGCGTGATTTTACATTTGCATTACACCAATTAATCCATAAAGGATCTTGCAGCAAAGAGTGAATTTTGGCTTCAGTAAGCTACCTGATAAAAAATGCTGAGCCTAACAGGCATAAAGTTTCAACGTGTAACGTCTAAGGTTACTAAATTAATCAGAAAACGTCTCACCGTTATCGCTAAATCTATCTTATTAGAGAAGAAAGAATTCAACTGCCTCAATAAAATACATTCTCTCGCCATGTTGTTTGTGTCAGAACCAACCGAGGGGTCAGAAAATGCTTTGTGGATTCATGTCATTTTTTCGTCAACTTTACTGAGCAGTGTAAAAGATGAAATCCAAACGCTGACAAGTTGTGATTAGTGGCGTGGCCTGACCAACCAATCGAACGCACAAACAGTCCAAAAATTTGTAGAGAGGAAGAACATGCGATCGCACTTTAAGAGAAAGTTAAGTTCATTTACTTCTCTAACTTGAGATGCAAGCTTAACTTCTCTGGCAAATGTTTACTGATTATCACATTCTAGGAGCATCCATTATGAATCGTTCTTTGTTTACACTATTTACCGCTTTCAGTTTTGCAGTCATCTTAGGTGCCTGTGGCCCAACAAATGATTCAGTCACGCCAGCACCCGATACAACCGTATCTCCAAATACGACAACAACTCCGATTGATCCAACAATTTCACCAAATTCAACAACTGACCCAACCGTCACACCTTCACCGTCTCCAACAACAACTCCCTAATCAATAATCAAGGTTCTCTCTTAAAACTTCTGAGTTTAGAGATATCCGACAAATAATTTTCTTAAATAACGAGATCTCAACTCTTTTTTGATACTCGTTCAATGAACACAACTATTGCTTTATCCCATAGATAAAGCTTGGAGGTAGAGGCTCTTTAAAGAAGGAGCTTCACCTCCATTTTTAATCTCCTTTTGATAATCCAACTATTACAACACTTTAAGCACTAGAACATAGTGTTTGAGAGCAAAAGAGAAGGGAAAAGCGACACTCTTTAAACAGAACTTTTGGAAAGCTTGCTCAGTCTACAATAAAAGCTTTCATCCTTGCTTGCTAAGAAGATGTTTAGAAATCGTAGACATTCAAGCCGCAGTTCCAATCAAAGACTAATTTCAAACGGGTCTGTGTATGTTTGGATTAGCCTGATCATTCTCCTGTTATTGACTGTCGCCTATAGTGTGCTTGTTTACTACGCTTCACCATTAAGGGATCCCTCATTTCAGCCAAACAGCGGAAATGCAGGATCACTACTGCCGTGGTTACAGGGGATTCGAGAAAGTGACTGGATTCGAGGCGCAACTGTGTTAGCAGGGCTACTCGCCAGTAATTTTGCCTGGTTACTCTGGCAGTTAAACCAACCTCAACGGCTCAGATTGCTCGCCAGAAGGCCACGAAGTCGCACAAAACTAGCGATACAAAGCCTTTTTATCGGGGCTTATGCAGGAATTGGATTTGTTTTTTTTGCAGGGTTGTGGATTTTGTTTATGGGTTATTTGATGGTGCAGTGGCTTGTCGATTAATTCGCTTTAGCCATTAGTCTTGCGTCCTACAATCGACCTTGCAAAATTCAGCATCAAATATTTTGCTCGACTCGTAACCCATGTAATGGATTAATTTCTCCAGGTTGGGTGCCCACTGATGCCGCAGAGCAACATAAGAATCTGCCCCAGCTTCAGGGTCACTGATGGTTTTGATGCCTTCAGCCTCTAATCGTTTTAATGCCTGGAAGTAGTGAGATCGCCAATGAGCTTCCAGTGAATCTTGCCTTTTCACATGCACTTTAGGAACCAAACTCCGGCATAACTCTTCTAGCATGTGATTGCCGCCATACCAAAGTTCTACTGCACCTGATGAGTTTGTGACAGACCGATATTTCTCAGGGTCAAAAGCTGTTTTAAGCAATGTAGCCACATCCATAGTGAGATATAAGATACGGGGTAACGTGTAATAGATCTGGCGATACCGAAAGTAGAACAATACAGGATAAGAATTGTTTGACTCCAACAGATGAATCAAGTCTTGTGCTATTTGGGAAATATCTTGATGTAGTGTGAGAATGTTATTGTCAGCCGCCAATCGGGCTAAAAGCTCAGCAGAATCAGCAGTGTCAGCCGTTCGATGATGTAAGCTGAGCGCGAAGGTATTACGGTTAGTCAAATTGCTATAAACCGATGTGACGTAAGAAAGCACCAAAGTGAACACCGAAAAGCCCAAAATGCTTTTCAAGATAATCAGCAATCGGTAAGTTGCTGTTTGAGGAATCAAGTCGCCCGTACCCAAGGTTGCTAAAGAAAAACCAGCATAGTAAATCGCAGTGAAGAAATCAGTTGGGGTTTCTCTTTGTGTAGCCTGAATCGCAGAACCTAACTCTGGCCAAACCATCAAGGCAAAACCCAGCAGTAGCAGCAATACCCATACACCGATAATCGCCACGATGATTATTGGCCCTGCATAGGAAAGAAAACGCCCTCGTCCTTTTCGCATCTTTTGAGCCATCACGCGAAAAAGCCACCACACCCCTCTCGCGGTACGTAAGCTTAATAAACTATTATCGGTACGAGGATGCAGCACTGTGACAAAAATGTCCATCAGAGCTATGCAGGCGAGAACGGCACCAAGAAACTGTAGAAAAACTTGCATCACGGCTTTAATAAATTGCGATTTAGCTTTGCCATTTCTATTGGCGCTGTTTCTTCCAGCACAGACATCCTGCTTTAGAAATGTCCAATCGAAGAAAGAAGATGTTCCTTTCAGTGAAGGAAAAGCCTTGTTTGACTGGGCAACGCAAAAAATGTGAAGAAAAACATTTCCCTTCACTGGAGCGACACCCTGTCATTTCTCTTACTCATATACAGCACTTTGAAATAGCTCTACTGGTAGTCCTCAAAGGCTACTAATATTTCTGCTTAGCACAGCCTTAAACAGCGACTCAAATTTTGAGCAAACCAGTCACAGGCTAGTTGACAACAATGCAAGGATAGCCACTAGATCTGGGAAAATAGAATATTTTATGAATCGAGCAAGAATATAGGGAGTTAACATTAAAGCCCAGAATTTTGAACCAGTAAGCAAAAGCAGCTGTCAAAATGATAAAGAACACATCAAGGCTAAATACTTGACACTTACTCTCAGCTATCAAAATGATAAAGAACATATCAAGGCTAAATACTCGAACATCTACTCTCAATCGATTAAATAGTCTAATTTTAATAGACAACGACCTTTCAGAAAATCACACCTCTGGGAGACGTATTTCTTAATCTATTTTTTTTATTCTGCAAATGCAGAATAGGATGAAATCACTTACTTATTTCTGGATAGCAGATCTCAAAAGCCATCTTGTCCAACAACTGAATCTCTGATCAGCTACTAATTTAATTCATCTTTAGAGGCATCACTTTTTAGATGCGTCTATTCTAAAAAAGAACAAAAGTTGATTTACAACTTGTTCGTTGTTACGACTTTTAGGGGCTGAAAAGGTAAAACCGTGAATAAATTAGCGAACTCTGCGTTAGCAGAAAAAAGTACTTTCCTGACATCAGCTCCAAAACCATCACTTGCATTAGCAGACGCGATCGCCCTAATCGTTGGGCTGGTCGTCGGTGCAGGCATCTTCGAGACACCTGCATTAGTAGCTGCTAATACTGGCACATTTCATGGGGTGCTTCAAGTTTGGCTGATAGGCGGCGTTATTTCACTATTGGGAGCGTTATGCTATGCCGAGCTTGCGACCACTTATCCCCATGTGGGAGGCAACTACTACTACCTCAAACGGGCATTCGGGCAACCCCTTGCTATTCTGTTTGCCTGGGCTAGAATTAGCGTCATTCAAACTGGCTCTATAGCTCTGCTAGCCTTTGTTTTAGGTGACTACGCTTCCCAGATTTTTTCACTTGGCCGCTACTCTAATTCGATTTACGCTGTTGTCGCGATCGCGTTGCTGACAACGCTCAATATAACTGGGTTAAGGCAAAGTAAACGCTTGCAAAAGGGTTTAGCCGTTGCGCTCATTTTGGGCTTGTTGTTGGTCATTTTATCTGGGCTTGTGGCTCCAGCCCCAGCTCCTACAACTACTCCCTTGACTGATTCTTTTTCCTCGTCGTGGGGGTTAGCACTCGTCTTTGTCTTGCTGTCTTATGGCGGTTGGAATGAGGCTGCTTACATTTCGGCTGAGATTCGTAATCCACAACGCAATATTGTGCGATCGCTCTTGTGGAGCATTGGCATTATCACCGGAATTTACCTGCTGCTTAATCTGGCCTACTTGCAAGGCTTAGGTGTTGCAGGTATGGCAGGTTCGCAGGCGGTTGCAGCCGATTTACTTCGGCGCTTTTTGGGAGATCAGGGTGCGTTATTTGTCAGCCTGCTAGTCGTGATTGCGACTCTGGGGTCGCTTAATGCCACGATTCTAACGGGTGCCCGTACCAGCTTTGCTTTAGGTCAAGATATTCTGTTGTTTCGCGGGTTCAAACAACAGCAACCCCAACCTAGCTCACTCCGTTCTGCCTACCTACTGCAAAGTGGGATCGCCCTTATCCTAGTTGGGCTTGGCACTTTGACTCGGCGAGGATTTGAGACAATGGTTGATTACACAGCCCCGATTTTCTGGTTTTTCTTTTTGCTGAGTACCTTATCTTTAATTATCTTGCGCATTCAAGAACCCACTCGCCCTCGCCCATTTCAGGTTCCGTTTTATCCTGTAGTGCCTATATTTTTTTGTCTCACTTGTGGCTATTTGCTCTACTCCAGTCTCGTTTATACGGGCGTTGGCGCGATCGTGGGGGTTATCGTTGTCCTCCTGGGTATCCCTTTTGTTCGACAAACGACTTAAACCAATCTTTTGAAGGAGATTACAACTATGCAACCTAAGGAACGAGAATTAAATACCTTCGATACTTTGTTGAACATGCGAACGGCCGTTCGCCCCTCTAGACTGCAAAATATTCGATTTTATTTAATCCATCATCCTAAGTTGATGGTGCGATCGCTGATTGCAAGCGTTGGTGTTTTTAGTATCGGACTAATTGGATGCACTCCACCTCAGAATTTTGCATCGACTGCTCAAGCACGACTAAATAACGTCAAATCGACGCAGCAAGCACAAGCGCCTTCTGAATCTGAGACACAAGCGCCAGTTGCTAACCCTGTGTCGCCAACACCCGCACCAACTCGCACGCCAGATGTTGTCTACGTTCCGACACCGCCGCAAGTCGTTGATGAAATGATTCGCATCGCTGATGTTAAACCCACAGATGTTGTTTATGACTTGGGTAGTGGAGATGGACGCATCGTGATTGCAGCAGCCAAACAGCGAGGTGCGCGGGGCATTGGCATTGACATTAACCCGGCTCGCGTTCGAGAAGCGACCTACAATGCGAAAAAAGCAGGTGTGAGCGATCTCGTTCAGTTTCGTCAGCAAGATTTGTTTGAGACAGACTTTAGTGAGGCAACTGTTGTGATGCTTTACTTGTTGCCCAGGTTGAATATGCGGTTGCGTCCCAAACTACTGCGAGACTTAAAACCTGGCACTCGCATTGTTTCTCACTCCTTTGACATGGGTAACTGGAAACCAGATCAAGTTGTTGAGGTCGATGGCAGAATGGTCTACTACTGGGTTGTACCAGAAAATCCTCCAGCAAATTTGTTACAACCCGACGTAGAAGAGTTAGGGTAAACGCACATGATTCTTCATGGTTTGGTATTAGTCTGAGCATAATTGGTCAAGACCCTACACAAATATTGGTCATCCCATCCCGCTCGCATTCGCTTTGCCCGAGTGCCTGCCTTGAGCGATTTCTCTTGGTTAA
>DVDV01000140.1 GCA_015296075.1 Leptolyngbyaceae cyanobacterium M33_DOE_097
CGATAGAGCGCGACCCAGATGGAGCGTGGGTCTTTGTGGTGGACCAACTCAATACCCATCAGTCCGAATCCTTAGTCCGTCTCGTTGCCCGCGAGTGTCAGTTGCCGGAGGACTTAGGCATTAAAGGGAAGTCCGGTATTCTAAAGTCGATGCGCTCACGCCAAGTTTTCTTGAGCGATCCGAGCCATCGGATTCGCTTTATCTATCTACCCAAGCACACCTCGTGGCTCAACCAGATTGAATGTTGGTTTAGCATCTTGGTGCGGCGGTTGCTGCGACGGGGAACTTTCACCTCCACGGCTGATTTAGAGCAGCAGATCTTGAACTTTATTGACTATTTCAATCGCACCTTTGCCAAGCCTTTTGTATGGAAGTTTAAGGGATTTGATCAGGTCATTGAAGCTGGTTAGTTACTCCTGCAAGTCTGCACTAGTTTGTTGTCTGGCTAAAAGACCAAACTGCTCGATCTCCTCTTTGGTAGCGATCGCCTCAATCAATTCGAGGGCTTGTTTTAGAGGAATTAATGCTTCTGGTTCATGGAATATTAGAGATGTTAACTTAACTTCTGTAAGTGAGCGATCGATAGGGATATCCAATTGCCGAAGAAGCGCAGTGACTCCATCTAAAGCATTCATTCGACCCAGTGGTATGTTGGTCACGACAGTTTTACTCAGAAATTGTCGGTTTAATTCATTGCAACAAACCTATCTTCTTCTGTCTTGCCATTCGATCCTATTTGACTGAATCTCTCGATCAGAAGCTGGCATCATTTCTGCAAATGTAAGCGGCGAAACTCTCGTGGTGAGATACCTGTCCAGCGTTTAAATGCCCGTGTGAAATTGGCTGCATCGCTATAGCCCAGATCAAAAGCAACATCAATCAGCTGATTGGTTGGATCTTGTAGAAGTTTGACTGCCTGATCAAACCTGACCTGTTCCACTAACTGAGAGTAGTTGAGATTATTGTTTTCTAAACGGCGTTGAAACGTGCGGACACTAATCCCTGCGGCTTCTGCTGCAAATCGAAGGCTGGGATCTCCTTGTGGTAGAAGAATTTGAATCAGTTGGTAAAGTGAGTCTTTAAACTGGGTTGCAGGCGCTGTTGACTTGAATGATTCTTCCATAGAAGTCGGGTTTGAAGAGGCATTACTAAGGTGAATTATCGGTTGACTTAATAATGCTTTTGGAAAACGAAAGGCATTACTGGGTTGATTGAATTTAGTCTGTGCCTGAGATAAACCTATAAGCTCTAAAAATACTTTACTTTTATTGCTCCGTAGATCGAGATAATCCGGTTGCCAATGCAAATCACCACTCAAATAGATGACATTCAGATACACCATAACCGAGAAGCATTGAGCTTGGTAAGTTTCAATATGTTGAGGAACAGTGTATTGATGATGGAGCCAAACATAATCGTTTTCTTTGGTAAACCAAATTTTTTCACCCGTTACAAACGTGTTATGGAATTGGACTATCTTCCTAATTAGGTCATGCAATGTAAGAGATTGGCTAACAACAGTGCCAAAGTTGCCTAGATGCGACAAATTAGTTTGTTGTCCAACCAGAATGCCAATATTATCAATTCCTTCGGCTCGAGCTGCGAGTTCTGCAAAGCTAAAACCCTGGTTTAACGGAACTAAATTCTCTGGATCGTCTAGGATGCAGGGAGGCAAATTCGCTTTTTGTAATAACTGCTCAGTTGGCGCACCAACTTGATTTAGCAAAGTAACAAACGGCAGGACAGCACTCGACCGAACAAACGGAATTGCTTGCATGAGCGAGGAACATTCGTAAGGGAACCCAGGAGTTTATATTTACTGGCCAAAAGTTGTAGTTAGTCAGTAGCAGGTTGAAGAACGAATCTTACGCATGTAGAAAAATACAATGTTGGCATGAAATGACAGGAAAAAAGCAATAAATCGTAAAAGTATAAAAATGCTTCAGTTGCTTGATATCTGTTCTATTTAACTGTTTGGCAGTTTTTGAACCGCTCCAAAAACTTTCAAGGCTTTTATTGGCAAAATCAAGCATTTTTTCAACACTAATCTCCAGTTCCTCTACACGGGAGTCCAAAAGCAACGGGGGCGACCCCGCAAGTATGGGGCAAAGTAGACCTGAGCAACCTCTGCAACGACGGCATGATTACGGTCTGATTCTGTCTGAACTATTGTATTTAAGTACAGCGAAAACTAAATGGTTCAGCCAAATTATTACGCAGTGGAACACCTGAAATAAAGGTTGGCTTCCTTTCAAAAAGTCTTGTTAAAGGGCTGATAAACCTGGGAGTACTGCCGTCTATCTGGGCATATTGAGTTACCAAAACACCAACGGGTTCGTCCTTGAAGGAGTTCTTTGTATGGGTCTCAATTATCGAATCGGTGGCTATCAATCAGGTACTCGCCCAGAAAATGCTAAATCTCATCAAATTGGCCGACTTCAGCCAGAAAAACTACCACATCGGGTTGATTTGCGGAAGTTTATGACTAATGTAGAAGAGCAGGTTGGTAATAGTTGTGTTGCCAACGCGTTTGTAGGTGCTTACGAATATTTAGCTAAACGTGAACAAGGCGAGTCTGGAGATGTGAGTCGCTTATTCGTGTACTACAACTCACGAGTACGTCATGACAGTCAACATCAAGACTCTGGCACGGCGATGTACTGCGCGATCGAAAGTTTGATTGAACATGGGGCTTGCTGTGAGGAGTTGTGGCCCAACGATGAGTCAATGATTTTTGATGAACCGGATGAGTCTTCCTACGAAAATGCCGCTAATTTTACGATTACTGAAGCTGAGTTTATTGAAACTAATTTAGATGTGTGGCGGCATACCTTGGCTGAAGGCTACCCGATCGCGTTTGCGTTAAATCTGTTTGAATCTTTCAATTACGCGACTGAAAATCGAGGCCGCATTTCCCTTCCTAAAAAGTCTGAAAATGTGCGAGAGACGCACGCATGGCACGCAATGCTGTGTGTAGGATATTCTGACAAAGATCGGATGTTTACTGTTAGAAATTCTTGGGGGCAAAATTGGGGCGATCGCGGCTACTGCTACATCCCCTACGACTATGTAATGCACCAGGAATATAACGGTCATGATTCTTGGATCATTAAATCAGTTAATGAGTTGAACTTCACAACAGAACTTTGGGAGGAAGACGAGTCTTCTTTCAATGACGAAAACTCCTTACTTCTTTACGACTTCTACCTTACAACAACTGATCCAGAGGGTTTTGCAGAAGCACTTGACCAACTGTGTCTAGAGTATGTTGAAGGGGAGGAAGAATACTATTTTGATTACGATTACGAAGAAACAGATGAGGAATCGACTCACCTCACGATCCTTAACTTTGACCTGACCATAGAAGACGCCACAGAGTTTTTAGAAAATCTAGATGCACTCTGTGAAGAATATGCAGTTGATTCTGACTATGATTACACTTTTGATGGAATGAGTCAGGAGTCAGAGACAGAGGAAGAATACAAAGAAAGTGAAGAAGAGGAATATGAAGAGGTAGAGGAAGAATTTGAGGAGGGGGAAGAAACAGAAGAGGAATACGAAGAAGAGGAGGAAAGCGATTATTAATTAGCTCAGCTTACTTTTATCTTTTCAAAGCCCAGGTGTTACTGCTACGTATCAAACTGGGCTTTTTTATGTCAGTTGATTAGGGAACTGGAGTTTGAACTAATTCCAAAAATACACCACATTTAGGAGGGGTAAATAGCCGTTTGCCCTTATATGTAGTGGAAAATTACGTTTAGTCTAAAGTCCAATAATTAGGGATGGCAACTTACAAAGGTTTGCTGCATTGATCAAGTCGCAAAAAGCTAAGGTCGTGTTGTTGTATCCCGCTAATGTTCAGCCAAGAGGGAAAGCTTGTTAGGTTACGTTTGTCAAGAGGCTTAAAAAAGTGGCAGTGGATAGTCTGAAACCTATACCAAGTAGGCTTTTTTTCAGTTTCTGCTAATTACTCTACAGCAGCAAAAATCGTGAGTAGGGGTGAAACCCATCAGCTCACCTATTTAGTGAATATTCGTAAATAGGTTGTTGTTTTTATACGCATAAGTACAGCATACTTTACCCATATAGAGATTAATCCGTGTAATTCCTGACTTAATTGCTTCAGGTCTTTCAAATTCTTTTTATGAAAAATTTGAGCGTAGTCCATCTGATTGGCACTTTTATTCTCTAGAGATTCTTCTGTTGATGATTTTAGGTGAGAAAATGGTTCACTCTACTGCATCTACCACGGCCAAACTATCAGTCGTTTCAAGCTCTGCCAGTATCGGCAAGTCTACGCAGAAAACCTCTCAATCAAACGCCATTTCTCTCGCGACGCTCTGGGCCAGAAATTACTTTGTTTCGGTTAATACCCGGAATGATGCGAATCAGGCATTACAGGCAGAATCGATCAGCGAAGCGACCTCTAAAGCGGGGCGTTTACAAACCACCGATCGCCTGAAAGCCAATCTTTCTTTGTGTAGTGCCCAGGCCTGGTCAATGACCGAAAATCTGCTGAGTGATGAAATTCGGCGGCATGGCATTGATCCTGCTCTGATCAATCCCTGGGAGATTGCAGCCGATTCTCACAAACTTTTTGAACGCACGTTAATCGCTTACGGCGATCGCGTGACTCCGCGTCGGCTCTCGGTTCTGATTGGCAACGAGTTTGGTCAGGTGCGAGCAAAGTATACAGAAAATGACCCCAGGGCGATCGGCTTTGTCAGCATGCAGTTTCACTACACCGGGCAAATGCTGCTGGAGTTGCTCTCAGCTCCCGAACGCTTACTGGTAGAGCCTTACTTTAAGGTCATGGATGATCATCTGTACATGCCTTTGCGGGCTGCGTATTCTGCCGCCGCTAACCATGACTATCAATCGCCTGCACTTCAAGCAGTTCATCACTTGCTGCCGTTAACCACAAAGATTGCCTTTAACGTTTGCCAACAGGTCAGTCGCCAGCATCCGGGTTATCAGACCTACAACGGGGCGTTAACTTCTCCAACCGTGAGAACATCCAGTATTCGTGATGTGGAGATGTTTCAGGTTTACCTGTGCCTGTGCGTTCTAGAAGACAGCATTCAGTCAGTGCAACGAGAACTGTTTCCCTTGTGTGTGATGCTGTACCCTCGCTTAAACGTAAGCTGGCGTTTGGTTCAAGATATGCTGCAACAAATTGGTTGGGAGATGCACGATCGCCTACCGCCTGACCACGCTGCTACCTTCTTACCTTACCTGCGCACCCTGATTGAAATGTTTTCGGCAGAGGTTTTTGCTTAGCAAACAAGCTGCTTGGTTCAACCAGTAGAGCAACACAATGTCTGGCTAGAAGCTGTGATGCAATCCTATAAAGAAATCGGTTTGCGCCACTCAGCTTAGTCAGGCATTTCTTCTATGTTGCATGGCTCAACCTTTGGTTGCTGGTTCATTTCATGACGATAGCGGCTAGAAGCTTCATAGACCTGCATCCGCACCCGCTGAATGGAACCCAGGGGGCGATGCTCAGGAATGCAATGCCAAGCGTTGAAAGATAACACCTCATCCACATACACACGCCGCGCCGGACTGTAAGCCTCCTGCACTGGAATCGTGATTTTAGCGATCGCCTGATAGGGACTTTTATTCTCTGACCACTGAATTGAAGCATCCTCAACAGGCATTGTCTCTAAATTGGTGCAAAGCTGCGCCCGTAACTCATATTCCGCCGAATGCTGGCGAAAGAACTCAACAATGCGATCGCGCAAGGCAGAAGGGTCGCTTGTGTCAACCGTTTTGCCCACGAGCGGCTGCAAGCTCTCTGATACAGGAGCAGCACTGATTTTAGCGATGTAATCTCCGTAGCGTAGAGCGGCTGTTGTGTAGTAAGTCTCTCCCAAAATATGGGTTTCTGGCAATGTGATACCTAAGGCTGTCGGGTAAACTTCAATTCCTACTTTTTCAGTCACTGCATTCACTGTGCGTAGGGCGCTCGTCAATAGTTCTTGCGCCTCTTCGGGAGCGCGCACAACGACTTTTTCTTGAAGCAACTGCTCATACAGGTAGCGAGCGACATTTCCGGCTGGAAACACAGGACGATTGATCATCAAAAAATCTTGCGTCAGTGCATCCGGTTCAGAACTCAGTAACTTCGGACCATCCACCCCAATCACTTTGATTGCCATGCCACGAAAAGCAGACATTCCATCGGGCATAATGTCACCGGGAGCCGTTGAAAACCGAATCATCACAGGGTAGGTTCGAGGTTCACGAAATAGGCCTTGTGCAAGGTGAACAGGCAAGTTGTCGTAGATTTTTAATTCACCTTTGAGGCCACCATGTCCTTTTGCGTGGGCACCGCGCATGGCGTGACGATGCTTATCAAACACCTTTTGCCCCATTCGAGCAAACGAATCCAGGGTTTCAGAAATGAGACGATCTTCATCGGGATGTTTTACTTCTACATCATCTGAGTAGTGAACATACTGTTTTGGCAGACTTGTCATTAAAACTCCTGGCTGAATAAGAGGAAACTTTAGACCTTTAATTGCTTGAATTAGACACTCTTGCGATCAATAACGTGTCACCCCAAAATGTCTTGAGAGTAGATCTTGGGGCTAAAGAGCGAACTACAAACGTTAAGATAACGTATGTTTCTTTTTTAATTACATCTGCTTTTAGTTAGAAAAGTCTCTCTGAAGATGACCTTTAAGGTAGCTAGATGTCTTAATTATTCTTTCTGGATATTTTTAATGTTGGCTCCTTAAGGGCTGATAGAGACGACTAGATCAGGGCAAAAACAACTTTACATCGATTCGATAAGTCTCCATGTTTTGGGCGCGGAGAACTGCTCTGTCGTGAACTACCGCGATCGCTCGATCAAATGTGATGTGTTTATTTGCTTAAACTTGATACAGAACTTTTCTACCAATCTGGAAAATTCGCAAAAGTTTTTCCTAACATTGAATTAGAGATGTAATCCAGTTATTCATCTAGTAGGATTAAAGCTTTATAGAGAAAATCTCACGGTGAATTGCAATGACAAGTATGAAGTTTGTGGTTGAGGCAGAACTAAAACATATGGGAACCTGCGATGCTTCAGGCTCTACTGCAATTGATCCAAAACACTTTGTGGTAGCAAACGATGAAGATAACATCCTCAGAATTTATCACGCAAATAAATCAGGTAAACCAATTCACAAAATAACTGGAACAGATATTAATAGCTACTTCCAAAACAACCCTAAACAAAAAGAAGTAGATATTGAAGGAGCCACTCAACTTGGTGAAACGATTTATTGGATTACTTCTCACGGAACTAATAAGAAAGGTAAACCAAGACCAGAACGACGCCAATTTTTTGCAAACAAAATATCCAGCGATCGCGAGGATAAGCGCTTCCAACAAGTGGGGTATTCTTACACTCATTTACTCGAAGACATGCTAAAAGATGCGCGGTTAAGTCACTATTGTCTTGAAACAGCCGCGCAAACACCTCCTAAAGAAGCAGGTGGGCTAAATATCGAAGGGTTAGCAGCAACGCCTGAGCAAAATATACTCATTGGGTTTCGTAACCCAATTCACAAGGGGAAGGCGATCCTTTTGCCTTTCATAAACCCAAATGATGTGATTACAAGAAATACCAATGCAATTTTTGGTGAACCAATCGAGCTTGATTTAAACGGTCTTGGAATTCGGAGTATTGAATATTGGAGCAGCCACAATCAATTTATTATTGTTGCCGGACCCCACGATAGCGGTGATGAATTTGCGCTGTATCAGTGGTCAGGGCAAGCAGGTGTCCAACCAAAAGAAATTGAAGTGATTGGCTTACCAACTGATTTCCGTCCAGAAAGCGTTTTATTTTATCCAAATAGTAGTCATCAATTTCAACTGCTGAGTGACGATGGTTCAGTTGAACGTAGTAATGGGATTCGTTGTAAAAATATTCAAAACGAAGCTGACCCAAACAAATACTTTAGAAGCGTTTGGATTAAGGTTGAGAATGTTTAACTTGATTTACAAATATTTTCGCTCTACTCAACCTTACCATTCGGAGTCTGAATCAGGTACAAGCTCTTTCTTGACCACTTCGGCAAGCAACAGTGTGCAACAAACAATTAGCTCAGACGTATACAGCACTCAATCCAGATTTGTTACATCCAACAAAAATTAGATTTCAATCTAATTTTGCAGTGTTTTAAAGATAATTAACGAGATATTTCAACTCAAAACTTATTTAAGTCTTCAACTTAAAAAATTAAATCTAGATAGTTTCTTCATAAAAAACTGACTAAGATATTTGTTATTGCAAGAGAATGTAGAGTTGATTAGTTTTTCTGTACCAATTCTGTGATATTAAATTTATAGCTCTGGTTTAAGCCGATGGGATTAGGTCAAACCTATCCAATGCTTTCTAAAACAAGATAAATCACTATTAGAAAGCTGCAAAAAAATTCTCTACTATCCCAATTCTTTAAAACCGGGCTACAGATGATTATCTGTAAGGGCAGTTCGCGAACCGTCTCTAGGAGGATCTGTAAATGGGATTTAGAGAATTGGTATTACTCTAGATCCATTTATTTCTCTGCATGTTCTAGCAAGCATTTTAGACCTTCATTGGTCAATTGTTAGTTTCAATTTACAGCAAACCCAGTTTTGGTAAACATTCTATAGCTGTACTAGAAAAAGTTAGGGCAGGGTACAGTGGTGGAACCTCTGGCTGGGAGCGCAGTCCCACATCCTCGTCTACCAAACATTATACGTAACGCTATAAGGCCAGGTTTGAGTATGCTTCACGCTTTAGGCGACATTATTGCAAAACGATATCGCATCACAGCCGTGTTAGGTCAGATAAACACCAGCAATACTTACGTTGCCGAAGATTTTGTTAGAAATAAACTGATTGCCGTTAAAGCTATTTCCTTACGGCAAATGGGTGACTGGAAAGACTTTGATCTGCTAGAACGACAGGCTAAAGTCCTAGCTCAGATTGATCATCCCGCAGTACCCAGATATATCGACTACTTTCATTTAGATACTGATCGCGATCGCGCTTTTTATTTAGTGCAACAGCTTATAACAGGTGTTTCTCTTGCGGATTTGGTTGCGCAGGGCTGGCGAACCGATGAAATTGGGGTGCGCAATATAGCCCTTCAGGTTCTAGATCTGCTGAAATATTTACATCAACAAACTCCTCCGGTGATTCATCGAGATATTCAACCTGCCAATTTGCTTCGAGGAACGGATGGTCGTATCTCTTTGGTCGATTTTGGCTCTGTCAAAGCAACCGCTTCGGCTGCTTACACGGGTAGTAGCACGTTCGTTGGGGTTTATGGCTATGTTCCACCCGAACAGCTTTATGGTAAAGCTTGCTTTGCCTCTGATTTGTATAGCTTAGGCGCAAGTTTACTATTTGTCTTAACTGGCAAGCCACCCGACGAGTTTTTGCAGGACTCCTTGAAAATTAATTTTCGTGGCCATGTTCAGCTTTCACCCAATTTTGAAAAGTGGTTGGGGAAGATGTTAGAGCAATCTTCAAAAGCGCGGTTTAACTCCGCTTCAGAGGCGATCGCGGCACTGCGACAGCAAAAGCTCCCCTCGCCCGATCTGCAGTCAAAACCAACAACGCCACCTGCTAGAAAACCACAGATGCGACCTCAAGCAGCAAGCCAGCTACATCGAGAAAACCTGCGTAAGCAACAACCCATCGGCAGTCGAGTCGTAGTTAGAAGAGATGATGGCAGCTTCATTGTCGAAGTTCCTCCAGCTTCTAGGGACGGGCAAGGAGGTATGTTTGATTTTTTGGGAGTATGGCATCGATTAGAGATTGATACTCAACGGTTCATCATCTCAATCGATTACCTGGACTCTATTACTTCTTATGAAGGAAAAACAAAAGATATTATTAAAGCTGAGTGTAGGCTTGAAGCAGGTTACTGGGGAGAAACAACTCATTCGCTTTTAATTTGGGAAGGGATTAGAGCGCATAGCTTTGCACCTAAACTCACATCTGTTGAAAAAGAGTGGTTAGCAGATGAAATCTTAGACTTCCTATCCTTTTTAGAGACTTCAAGAAGGTTAGATAAGCTAATTGATGAAAGTTAGTTAACGTAATTCTCAGAAGTAAATCAATTCTAACTAAAAAATAGTATAAGCTTTCTTGCTAGACACCTATTAATGGACGACTTTGCTAACACATTAAAGTCATCCAAACTTTATAGCTGTCGCCAGTTGGTTTAGGACATTGAAAATAAAGGGATTCCCCCGGCATCTCGTCCTAACTTTTCTAGTACTTTTATATCAATATTACATGGTTCTAGATGAACCAACGAACCCAGTTATCTTAATCAGCTGCCATGTCTGAAGCTACTGTTAAACCTGCATTTCAGACAAATTCCATCCTGTTGGGGATGCGCTAAGCTAGGAGGTAATCGTTCCGTCGATTTGCAGGAGGTCTCAGTATGAGGCAGCAATTATTGGCACTAGGATTCAGTTTTTTTCTCGTTGGATCTGCCGCTCCTACCCTGGCAGTACAACCCGCTTCAGTCAGGGCAAATGACGATGTAGCTTGGTCAGAAGTGGTTGACAATCCATTTGATGGCTTAATCGTTTATGACAGAAATTACAAGGACGATTTTGTCTTTGTCAGTAGTTGGTCTCGGC
The DNA here is from genome assembly GCA_015296075.1 of Leptolyngbyaceae cyanobacterium M33_DOE_097. Taxonomy (GTDB): domain Bacteria; phylum Cyanobacteriota; class Cyanobacteriia; order Leptolyngbyales; family Leptolyngbyaceae; genus DSRU01. Next base: position 10,642 of record DVDV01000140.1, read on the forward strand.
AAGGAATTGGAGTAACTTATACACGAATTAATTCAGTTCTAGCAGGATACGATTACGGTTCCAGTTTTGGGTATGGGTTCGGGTATGACTCTTTCTCCAGGTATCGCTTTACTCAACGGACACCTATTTACCAGCGTTACGTGATTGACGATGTGCCCGATTCGATTAGTCTTGCGATCAATGGCAACATCTATACCTACGAATCTGGCCCAGTCTCTCCTGAACTGGCGGCAGCTCTTGCCAGTGCGCCTATTGAAAACGTCAAGATTCGCTTGCGATGGAAGGACGGCACTGTCAGAGATACGGAAATTGGTCGGAATACGGTGAGAGCCTGGAGGACTATTTTTGGGCGATCGTGATTGGTGTTTAGTTTGCAATCTTAGACCAGTTCTCGAATCGCGCTGTGGACCTGTTCCATAGAGTTGTTGAGTAATAAGCTCAAAAAGCCTTGAAACCTTTGCCTGATAACATTTCAGCGCTTTTCTTACAAAAGCCTTGAAATTTAGTCTGTATAAGCATTTTAGCGATTTTTCTCGTTATTTCCCCAACACGTCTATTGTTAAGTGGTACATCAATACGGTGAGGTAGTCATCGCTGAGCATTTGGGTCAAACTCTCCTGATGGGGTGGACTTTAGGGCTTAGTTGGGCGATGCGCTCTTCGCAACTCTTTAAGAATTGGGTTGCCTGGTAGGGGCTGTTCAGCATAGCCTTGTTACTCATTGGTCAAAGCGAGCTTCTCGCAACCTTTGTACCTGAAATGCCTGTTCTCGAAACAACACCGATTGGTTTTATTCTTTGGGAAGTCTGGTTACTAATCATCGGCATTTCGCTATTACGAGTACCTCAAACATGATTTCTAGTTAGGGCCTACTGAAGAAACGCCAAAGACTGACTGAGCCCAGTTTTCAAGCAGGATCAAGTCTGCTAAAGTGCAAGGGAAAAGCGCCAAACCCCTGAAAAACCTTGCACGAGTTTGCCGATGTATCGCC
>DVDV01000163.1 GCA_015296075.1 Leptolyngbyaceae cyanobacterium M33_DOE_097
CTGCGTTCGATTGGGGCACGCAGTTATCCAGAACTTGCCAAAGCCATTGATGAAGCGTTCTCCCAAGTGTCACTAAGTGACCTAAGAAATTGGTTCTCTCATTGTTGTTACTGTGCCTCACTAGAGTGAAAAACGCTATAAGTGCTTAATGCTCCAAGAATTGCGATAACGAATCCCATTGATAAACAAAGCGGGTGCAGCTTCTACTCCACTTCGATATCCACCTTGAATGTCTGCAATGATGCGATCGAGATAAACGCTTTTGGATAAGTCTTGCAAAAATCGAGGTATGTCAAGTCCCAGACGATTTGCATATTCCACAAGATACCCGTTTTCTAACACTTGTTGATAGATAAAGAGCATCTCATGCATCTGCCAAAACTGACCTTGAGTTGCTGCGGCTTCTGCGGCTTCTGCGGCTTTTTGTGCATGAGGATGAATCTGTATTTGGGGAAAATGACGAAAGATAAAACATACATCATTTGCCTCGAAAGTAGGGCTTAGTTGCTGTTGAGCAGCTCTAATCGACCGATAGGCATTTGCACTTTGAAAACTCTCATAATCTCCATATAGGATGAGTACAACACTGGCACTTAGCATCCCTTGAATGTGATCCTGAATTGAAGGCGGAACAAACAAGGAAGGATGCTCGTGATCATTAGCCATCTTTCAAACCTGTCCAGCAAACTTAAACTTTGCAACTCGGTTGCTGTTATCGTTTGCATGGATTTATTTGCATGGATTTAATATAGAGAATTGACTGCCGTCTGTCATCCGCTGAAAGTCCACAATTCTGAACAGTCTGTAGACGGGTGATAAAACCCATCTATCGTGGGAGTTTGTCTCCGACTAAAGTCGGAATTGATCGCATCTAGACGGAGCTTATAGGCTGACAAGCCCACGTTTGACAGCCACAATGACGGCTTGCGTGCGATCGCTCACTCCCAACTTGCTCAAAATACGAGTCACATGTGATTTGACAGTGCTCTCACCAATATTTAGAGCAGTTCCAATATCTTGATTACTCAATCCTTGTGCCATCAAACGAAGGACATCTAGCTCTCGTTCACTGAGTACTGGGTTGTTCATCCGCTCTACCAGTTTCCTCCCTACCACGGGAGAAACATACTGCTGACCACTATGAACGATACGGATCGCATTCAGAAGTTCATTTGGTTTTGCATCTTTAAGCAGGTAGCCCTGAGCGCCTGCCCGCAATCCTCGATAAATATCCTCATCGCCATCATAGGTGGTCAGCACAATAATTTGAGCTGACTTAAATTCAGTACAAATCGCAGTAATGGCTTCAACTCCTCCCATTCCTGGCATTCGTAAATCCATGAGGGTGACATCGGGTTGGTGTTCACGATAGCGGTCGATCGCCTGTTGTCCATTCTCCGCTTGAGCAACCACTTTCATTTCTGGATCATAGTTAATGATGTTTGCTAATCCTTCTGCAACGAGAGAGTGATCGTCAGCAATCAGAACCCGAATTTTAGTGGATTGACTCATGGTGACTTTCACTCCCGGTTGAAAATAACAACAATTTCTGTTCCTTGCCCAGGTTGGCTTTGAATTGTTAGCTGTGCGCCAATCTGCTCTGCCCGCTCGCTCATTCCTAGCAAGCCAAAGCCATCTAGTGATGAAATGTTCCCAACCCCAAAGCCCTGTCCATCATCTTTAACACACAGAAGACATTGAGCATTATCGTACATCAACTCAACTAGAATCTGACTAGCATTGGCGTATTTAATGGCGTTTGTTAAGGCTTCCTGCCCAATCCGAAGTAAGTGATTTTCCACTTCGATCGGTAGAGCGTAAACTACACCCTTGCTTTCGTAAATTAACTGAGATCTTGCAGCATTCTCAATAAGCCGATTCTAAGCGAGGTTTGAGGTCAATATCGAACCCAAAATGAGCCGCAATATCAGCGTGAGATTGGATGCGTTTGAGTAACTGAAACCAGATAATCGAAGGGAA
>DVDV01000182.1 GCA_015296075.1 Leptolyngbyaceae cyanobacterium M33_DOE_097
AAACATTTGTACTGAAGTCAGAGCCTCTAAAGGCTTGTGCGCTCAATTTTATGAACGGCAGAATGGGTATTCCAGCCATTGATAGCTGTTCAAAATGAATATTTTTGTGAGAATTATTCTCATACTGAGAATTGCTGGTTGAAACCCCTTAAGCTTCTTTCGCATCCATTCAAACTCAATCAGGAGCCAGAAACCCGTTTGTGAAAACGTCTTCTGACTCCTGCATGACCAATTCTGACAATATTGGGCTTGTAATTGCTACTGGTTCCAGCGCAGGGCGGCTTCGGCAATGCGACGTCCATATTTTTCGGCTGTGAGGCGATCGCCGGAGTCAAGCGCTGCATCGGCTTTCCCCATCGTCATTGGGCTTTGACCCATAACCCCCAAAAAGGCACCCAAACGGTTCACCCCATCATCATTACCAAAATAGAAGCTGGGCAACTCAGATTGACCAATCCAAACCATTCCATGCTGGGCGGCATTGATTGACAAGTAAAGCAGAGTGCCCTGTTTATCACCACTGAGCGAGCTTGAGTGAGTAAAACCTCCGGCAATTTTATCTTTCCAGCTTTGGGCAAACCAGGCTTCACTCGCTGCATCAATAAATGCCTTAAATTGAGCCGCTACCCCACCCATATAAGTTGGAGAGCCAAAAATAATGGCATCGGCGGCCGCAAGTTTGGCTAGCGTTTCGTCGTCTTTCCAGCGTCCATTCACAATTTGCTCGCCTGTGATGCGAAGTAAGTCAACCGCCGCTCCCGGAACAGTAGCAACACCGTTGGCGATCGCTTGCGCCATTAGATGAGTATGACCTGACCCAGAAAAGTAAACAATTGCAACCGTCGCCATAATCACCTCGTTTGGATTGAAAGTTTACGGGACAAGTTAGATACTAAAAGTAACTACTTACGAAAGTAAAGTAGAAACTTTTAAGTAACTAGCCAAAAGTTTGGTTAAACTACAATGGCCCGTGTCTCAAAAGAAGAAAGTCCCTGTCCGCTCAGCATTTTGGTGGGCGTTCTCTCTGGCCCCTGGACGCTTTACATTGTTTGGGTGCTATCCACCAATGGGGCAACCCGATTTGGGGAGCTAAAACGTCGGGTTGAAGGCATCTCAACCAAGATGCTGACAGAGCGCCTGCGCCTACTAGAGCAAGAAGCGCTCATTTATCGCCATTACGAACCAACTGTGCCGCCTCAAGTCACTTACGGTTTAACAGATCGCGGCAAAGAGTTAGTCGGTATCCTCAATCAACTCAATGACCTGGCTCAACGCTGGTATGGTCAACCAGATGTCGCTCAAGTCGGTTGTACATTTGTGGACACCGTGGAAACCGCTGCAACCGATGCAATTCGCTAGTAGCTCGCCAAAAGAACTTTGCAGGTTCGATCGTGACTGAGCCATTCGTCATTGGTCATTCGTTTTCTCTACTTGGCAAAGTTGGCTTGGCAGACCACTAGCGACATTTTGCTTGGCAGACCACTAGCGACATTTTGCCAACTTTGAGCCAGAGCTACGATTTTCTCGGTCCAATCCATTCAAAGGAATGGCGATACACTAAGAAAATCGGCTCAAAGGTAGACCTATGGTGCGGTTGAAAGTTTGGCAATGGGTTGTGCTGTCGGCTCCGATCGCGGCGATCGTCCTGTTTCTGCTGATTACCGCTGGGATCCAGATTCACGCGTGGGGGATTAACTGGATCTGGGCGATTATCACGGTGGTGTTTGTTGGTTGGCGCTGGTTACTCGTGAAGTGGACGCAGCCCGCCTTTACCGAAATGCAAGCCGCGATCGCCGAGGTCACCGAAGAATTAGAAGCACTCCCAGCCGATAGCGTTCAACAAGGCGTGATGAGTCAGGCGGCTGAGGCGGCCCTCCAACAAATTTTAGAAGAGTCGCGCTCAGACCCACCCGTTTGGGAAGACTGGGGTATTTTTGGTAAACGCTGTCAGGCTATGGTTACGGCGATCGCCCATGTTTACTATCCTGAAGTGGAGCATCCATTTCTTAGCATCTATGTGCCGCAAGCCTATGCGTTATTGCGGGGCACTGTCGATGATATGGCACTGTGGATGGAGAAACTGGCTCCTGTTTTAAATCAAGTCACGGTGGGTCAGGCTTTTCAAGCGTACCAGACCTATCAAAAACTAGAACCTTCAATGCGTAAAGTCTGGCGCGTGATGAACTGGTTGCAATGGGTACTTAATCCGGCAGCAGCAGTCGCTCGAACGGCAACCCAAAAATCAGGTAATCGGGCCAATCGAGAATTGTTGACGAATCTTGGGGGATTGTTACGAGAAGCGGCTTTGCGCAACTTGGGGCAACAGGCGATCGCGTTGTATGGGGGTACTGCTTATCCGGGTGTTGCTTTTTCAGAGACAAAGTTGCCAGACCTACCCCAAACCCGGACTTTGCAAGAGATTTTGGCGCAAGCACAGCCCACTGAGGTGGTCGCCCAGAAACCTGTCAGCATTTTGCTCGTCGGACGCACAGGCGCCGGAAAAAGTAGCCTGATCAACACCTTGTTTTCAGAAAATCGGGCAGCCGTCGATGCTTTGCCCAGCACCGTAGACTTGCACGCCTATCAGTGGCAGGCCGCTGGTGGAGAAACCCTGACGTTGTGGGACAGTCCTGGATATGAGCAAGTTGAGCGCGAAGATTTGCGCGACCAGGTACTTGATGCCATGCATCAGGCTGATCTGTTGTTGCTCGTGAATCCGGCGACGGATCCGGCTCTGCAAATGGATGCGGATTTTTTGAAAGAAGCGAAAACGATCGCAACAAACTTGCCCACGATCGCAATTGTGACGCAGGTTGACCGTCTGCGCCCGTTTAAGGAATGGACACCACCCTATGACTGGCGCTTTGGCGATCGCCCCAAAGAAGTGAGCCTACGTGAAGCCGTCAATTATCGAATTGAGATGCTCGGTGACTACTGCGATCGCGTCTATCCCTTAGTGACAGGCGACCAAAACCTGGGACGAGTCGCCTGGGGGGTCGATGACTTGTCAATTGGTTTACTGGATGCGATCGCGCCTGCGAAGCAATTGCGGTTAGCTCGGTTCTTCAAAAACTTAGAGGCTCGCACCCTTGCCGCCGCTAAAATCATCCACGATTACACCTTTCAAATGACGACGCAGCAGGGGATCGCCGCGCTCCTTAAAAGTCCGGTTTTGATCTACTTATCCAACCTGACAACGGGTTCGCCTGCGCTCGCCTACGTCTTGCTGGAAAAAATACCTGTCGAAAATTTACCTGTGGTGATTGGCAAATTACAGATGGCTTATGACCTGTTCAACTTATTGAGTGAGAACAATCCCAACGCGCGTAACTTTGACTTGCGCACAATTTGGGGACTTTCACAACTTATGGATGCGCCTGCAAACCAGAGCGCATGGGCGTTTGGCCACACTATGACCGAGTACTGGACACAAAATTTAAAGCAAGAACAATTACGCGATCGCTACTACTTTTACCTCAAACAAGCTCCTGCTGATCAGGTAGCGCTGAGTTAAGGGCGATCGCCGTTGGAAAAAGAGCCGGAAAATACGGGTAATTTTTGTATCTGATCACAGAATTTGCTGTTAACATGCTGCTTGCTGGGTTTGCGTCGCATGTTTCTTAATCGATCCATTGCCTCATTTCACCTCTAAGCGCCTAAACTGAAGATACTTTACATGAGTAGTTCAAGCGCTCTCCTTTCGTTCATTTTTCTGGGCGCATCTAGTACTTGAAATGGTTCAACCTAGTCCTTGTAAACACTGATTACAAAACGCCTGTGAAGTCATCCAAACCCGTTCCTCCTAACGCCAGACCGCGCAAGCCTCTTCCTAAGAAGCGCGTAAAAAAGAAGAGTGGACGCTGGATGCCTGTTTCTTTGGGTTTAGCAGGGGTTGCCTTAATTTCGGCAACAGCTGGGGCGTTTTTTGCGGTCGGGTTGACTAGCACACCTCTGATGCAGCGCCAATTGAATGCGGATGAAGCATCGATCTTTTCAAAGGGCGATCGCATTTCGAGTCGCAACCTGCAAATGCCAGAGTTGACGCGTCCAGTCAACATTTTGGTGTTGGGCACCAAAGTTTTAACCTCAGATGTTAAAAATCCCCCCAAAGACCTGAAAAACCTCGGTTATCACGCACTGGTTAACTCGTTTGATGGGCTGACCGACACTATGCTGTTGTTGCGGTTTAACCCCGCTACTAAAAAGCTGGTTGTTCTTTCAATTCCGCGAGACACCCGCACTGAGATTCCGGGGCGAGGCATCGACAAAATCAACTCAGCGAATGTTCATGGTGGGCCAGCACTATCGGCGCGATCGGTCAGTAACCTGTTGGGTGGGGTGGGTATTGACCGCTATGTCACGCTGAATGTGCAAGGGGTTGAAACGTTAGTTGATGCTTTGGGTGGGGTCACGGTCTATGTGCCCAAAGACATGAAATATCAGGATGACAGTCAGCACCTTTACATTAATCTTAAAGCCGGAAAACAACACCTTAATGGGGCACAAACCCTGCAATTGCTGCGTTATCGCTACGATCGCTATGGCGATATTGGGCGCATTCAGCGACAACAAATGGTGATGCGGGCCTTGATGGAGCAAAGCCTCAATCCAGCTATACTTGGACGCTTACCTAAAGTGCTGTCTGTGGTGCAGTCTTATGTAGACACCAACCTCAGCGTTGAGGAGCTAGCAGCCCTGGTTGGCTTTGCAACTCAAATTGATCGTCAGGATGTACAAATGCTGACCGTGCCAGGCTCGTTTAGTGACACTCGGCGCAGCAAGGTTAGCTACTGGCTCCCTTCGAGCAATCGCATCGAGACGATGATGGCGCGGTATTTTGATTTTGGCACCGCACCGCAAGCAGAAGATTTATTGAGTGCGCGGATTGCAATTCAAGACAGTACACGTCAGACAGGCAGCACCGAGTTTTTGCTTGAACGCCTGCACGCCGCTGGGTTTAGCCGCATCACCAGTGACGAAACCATTCGAGAGCCGCTCAAAGTCACACGCATCATTGCTCAACAGGGTGATGAAGATGCCGCTCGCACAGTCCGCGAGGCGCTTGGGTTTGGCGAGATTCGAGTTGAGAGTACGGGCAGCTTAGAATCTGACATTACCATTCAGCTTGGCCGTGACTGGGAGCAATTTTCTCAGAAACAAAGCAAGCAACCCGATCGCCCTGGTTTGAACACCGCAAGCAGTTCTAGTTACTAAAATAGTTACAAAAATTATTGTTTTATTCTTCGGCCTAAAACGACGGTTCGATGCGATTGTAGGTGCCAAAAATAGATGTTGTTTCCTACAATCAGTGGTTTATAAAGGCTCTCTCAGTTTCAAGAATTTGGGAATACTAGGGACACATAAGTAGATGCTTCCTAAAAGGTTTTAGCGATCGCCCTAGCGGAGGTCGCTTTTTCTTGGTTTGTGTGATCGCCCGATTTGAATGGCAGAAAGGCAATCGTGGGTTCTGCCGATTTCCACTTCTGAGGAATTGTGACGCACATCATTGAGGGGGATGAGTTCAAGCATCGACTCCGTTGATCAGGATAGGGGCAAAGAGCGATCTGCATCGGGTTTGAGCGTGCCCAAATTCACCTCTGGAAGAGTAATTGCGTCACCTGCTTAATCAAATAAAAACCGCATGATAAATGTCATCGGGCAAGTGCCCCCACAACTAAAGGAGACAAGCCTTATGACTCTCACATTTCTTGGACAGCCCTACGAAACAAACGAGATCGAGATTTCTCCACTTCCATCTGAGCAAACAGGTCGATACCGGGGTGCTAGCACTCGGTTTTCAACCAGCCGTGTTGCTCCTCGTGCTAATGTTCAACTGATCTACCGAGGGGTTTCTTACGCCCGTTAATCCTCTCACAACTGATACTCAAACTTTTTCTCAGCAGTGCTGCCCCTCATTCCGTGAGGGGTTTCTTGTTTTAGGAAGCAGCCTCATCCGCGATCGCGCCTAAACTTGCTAAGACCAGAGCTTAATGAACTTCAGCCAGAGCCTTGATTGCAAAAATATGCTCAATCACTTCCTCAACAATTTTGTCGGGGGTTGATGCACCCGAAGTAATGCCAATCGTGATTTTGCCACCGGGAAGCCAGGGGTCTGCGACTTCTAGATCTTGACCGAGGGGCTTATGCTCAACTCGATTCCCTGGCCCGATGCGATCGGGACTATCGATGTGGAACGAGGGAATCCCCCGTTCGATCGCAATTTCTTGTAAGTGCGTTGTGTTGGAAGAGTTGTAGCCTCCCACGACCACCATTAAATCAATCGATTCTTCAACCAATTGGAACATGGCATCTTGCCGCTCTTGAGTGGCGTCGCAAATCGTGTTGAAGCTGAGGAAATGATTATTTAACTGAGCCGGACCATACTTGCGTAGCATTGTGTGCTCAAACAACTTCCCAATCTGCTCTGTTTCGCCCTTGAGCATGGTGGTTTGATTGGCGATGCCAACCCGTTCTAAATCGCGATCGGGGTCAAACCCAGCTGAGCAAGCATTGGCAAACTTCGCCATAAATTCTGCTCTGTCGCCACCATTCAAGATGTAGTCGGCCACATACTCGGCTTGCTTCAAGTTCAAAACAATCAGGTAGGTACCCGCAAAAGAACTGGTTGCGATGGTTTCTTCGTGGTTGTACTTACCGTGAATGATGGAGGTGTATTCTCCCTTCTTATGCTTTTCAACTGTGTTCCACACTTTAGACACCCAGGGGCACGTGGTATCTACAATGGTGCAGCCGCGATCGCTCAACAGTTGCATTTCTTGCACACTGGCACCAAACGCAGGCAAAATCACCACATCACCCTGCGTCACAGGCGAAAAATCTTTTTGCCCTTCCACAACCGGGATGAAGTTGACTTCCATTTCACGCAGTCGCTGATTCACAGAAGGATTGTGAATAATTTCATTCGTGATCCACAACCGCTCAGAAGGGAAATGTTGTCGAGTTTCATAGGCCATTGCGACGGCCCGCTCAACCCCCCAGCAAAACCCAAAAGCCTCTGCCAGACGAATTGTGACCTCACCACGAGTCAGCGTGTAGCCATTTTCTCGCAGCTGCTGAATCAGTGAACTCTGATACTCGGTTTGCATCTGACCTGCGACAGCTTCATCATGCCCAAAACCTTTGCGATGATAGTTTTCTGAGTGATTGAGCGATCGCTTAAATGCTTTCGTATCCATTCAGCCCGCGTCCTTACAATATGCGTGTATCGTCAACGATTTAGATTGCTTCCATCATAGAACGCCAGCGCAAACCAATCAAAAATGCTGTGATAACATTCCCAAAAGTCAGCGATAGATAAAAACATTTGATCGCGACTAAGAATTTAACCAGAATTGATGATCAAGAAGCAGCCGACGTTCTACTAATAGATTGCATTCTGCGCTACAAATTTCATCGCTATGTAGCTAGACAAACGTTCGCTTGTATGCTGGTTGCCTTTAATTAATTCGGCTATAATTTGCACAGCCCAAAGTCCAGTTTGGATATTGATTGCCATTCAGCTTCTGTCTTGCGCTCGCAGTCAGCCTCTGCTGGCTTCAATTTCTGAAGGGCTTGTTTAGCGCGTTAGGTTTGGAGAAAAGCGTGACTATTTACGTTGGAAACTTGTCTTTTCAGGCAACTGAAGACGACTTGCGTGAAGTTTTTGCCGAATACGGTGAAGTTGTTCGCATCAGCCTGCCGACTGACCGGGAGACTGGTAAAAAGCGAGGTTTTGCTTTCGTCGAAATGAAAGATGAAGCAAGCGAAGATGCTGCGATCGCTGAGCTAGATGGAGCCGAATGGTTAAATCGAGAGCTACGCGTGAACAAGGCCAAGCCCCGCGAACCTAGAAATGGTAGCCGCGCTATGTAGCTAATAGCGTCTGGCGATCGGCAAAAGTTGGCAGAATTAGGGGTCTACCTCTAGATAGCTGCTGTGGATGCACGCCTCTTCTGCTTGGCATTTGAGTTTTTCTTGCCTCCTCAGTTCCTCATTTTGAGGAATCGAGCCGTTCAGCAATCTAAAAGATTGAGAACTGGGGCTAGATGCAACTTGCTCAGGTCAAGTTAGGGGATATTTCCATCCGGCAGCTTAACGGAGGTAGAGCCTTTTGCGGCATACTGATGTTTCCGCAAGCAAAAACACGCAAATTTTTAGAGAATTGCTTAACTGAGATCTTGCAGCATTCTCAATAAGCCGATTCTAAGCGAGGTTTGAGGTCAATATCGAACCCAAAATGAGCCGCAATATCAGCGTGAGATTGGATGCGTTTGAGTAACTGAAACCAGATAATCGAAGGGAA
>DVDV01000292.1 GCA_015296075.1 Leptolyngbyaceae cyanobacterium M33_DOE_097
AACATTTGTACTGTAGCCAGAGTGTCTAAAGACTTGTGCACTCAATGTTATAAACGGCAGAATGCGGGTTTCAGCCATTCATAAACGTTAAAACCGGACGTTTTTATGAGAATCATTCTCATATCGAGAATTGCTGATAATCTAAAACCAGGGTCAACCATCAGCGTGCGATCGCGTAGAGAGCTTGCCATGACAGCAATTCTAAATTCACCAAAGGTTTTATGGGCCAAGGCCGGTGGCTTAGCCGTTGTGCAGGGAGCAATCTCCCTGATGTGGATGATATATGGGCTATACCTGCCAGTCTTGCTGCAACAGTTTGGGTTTGAGCCAGCCTGGGCAGCAGGTCTGCTGATTGTTGAAAGTTTGCTGGCCATGTTGTTAGAGCCGCTGATGGGCGGTTTATCCGATCGCACGCGCCACTGGCTTGCAACGCGCCTGCCATTTGTCACCCTGGGCATTGGTCTTGCTTCTGTCTTGTTTTACAGCATTGGCACCTTCTCCTTATTTGGGTCAGGGTTTACGGCAGTGCGGTGGCTCTTCCCGCTCATCATGGTGTTATGGGCGGTTGCGATGGCAATTTTCCGCAGTCCGACTATCGGTTTATTGGGGCGCTATGCGCTCGCGCCGCACTTGCCCCAAGCCGCCAGTTTATTGACCTTTGCCGGAGCCTTAGCAGGAACTATCGGTATTTTCTTTGGTGATTTTCTGTTGCGTTTGGGGGCTGGCACAACCTTTGCGATCGGTTCACTCTTTTTGCTGGTTGCCGCACTGGTGTTGCGCCACTTTGACCCCCTATCGAATAGTGCCAAGCCCTTTCCAGTGCGGACGGCTCTGCCAAAACTGCAACAGCTATTACCTATCTTTCTGACCGGAACCTCGATCGCCCTGGCGGTGATCTTTACCCGCGCACTCTTAGGTGGCATTGAGTCAGAGAATGGTCTGGCTCCGATTGCGATCGTTGCGCTTACCCACATTGTGACTGTGATTCCGATTGGGTTTTTGGCCAGTCGAGTTGGCAATCGCCAAACGATGCTGGGCGGCATTACTTTAGGCATTTTGTGTATTTTGTTTTTTGCGTTCACAACTGAGAACGCGGCTGATTGGTTGCCTGCGATCGCACTGGGGATTGCCTTTAGCATGACTGTGAATGGCGTTTTGCCCTATGCGCTCAGCATGGTGCCCCCCGATTGGGATGGTCTGGGCGTTGGCACTTACTTTGGCGGCACCGCTCTTGCCAGTGTGTTGTTTCGATTGGCATACCCAGACCCCGAAGGAGCTACGGCGGTTGTGTTGGGTGTGAGTAGCGCGATCGCCTTAGCGGTAGCAGCTTTCTTGATCTACAGCAGTCGCTTTTATCGCAAAGGTTAACTCTGCTGAAAGCAAATTTTGCTGTGGTACCCAATTAAGTTTTGCTTCATTTTCGGAAAGGGGATGTCAAACTTTGTAGCGAAAGGCTAGGCTGGCACAAAGCTAGCTCAGACCTTTTAGCGATTTCACGGTTATGCAGCAAACGTTAGCGATCGCAACGCATGGATTGACTAAGCGGTTTGACAATCATCTGGCAGTACATGAAGTCGAGTTACAGGTTGAGACGGGCGAAGTTTACGGCTTAATTGGGCCTAACGGGGCAGGTAAAACAACATTGATTCGCATGTTAGCGATGGCAGAAGAACCCACCCTGGGGGAAATCTACATCGCTGGCGAACGGTTGCAACGCGATCGCGATAAGCCCTCGTTAAAACGTCAGTTAGGCTACTTACCCGACGATTTTCCCCTGTATGACGACCTCACTGTTTGGGATTACCTGGAGTACTTTGCTCATCTCTATCAGCTCCGCGATCCCTATCGCACGCGCCGTTTACATGAGGTGTTAGACCTGGTGCAACTGGGTCATAAACGCAACAGCCTGATTGCCAGCCTCTCACGGGGGATGAAGCAACGGCTCAGCCTCGCTCGTACGGTGATTCATGAGCCATCAGTGTTGCTGTTAGATGAGCCAGTTTCTGGGTTAGACCCGATCGCCCGGGTGCAGTTTCGCGAAATTATCAAGACGCTGCAAGCAACGGGCATGACGGTTTTGATCTCGTCTCACGTTTTGAGTGACCTGGCGGAGTTATGCACCTCAGTTGGCGTGATGGAACTGGGTTATCTGGTTGAAAGCGCCTCCCTGCAAGAACTCTATCGTCGCCTCAGCCGTCAAGAGATTGTCATTACAACTTTAGGTTCACTGTCCGATTTAGAAGTTGAATTGAGGCACCATCCTCAGATTGAAGTGCTTGTCTCCTGTGCTGACAAGCATCAGGTACGGGTGCAATTTTCGGGAACTGTCGAAGCGGCGGCTGACCTGCTGCGATCGCTGGTTCAAGCAGGTCTTCCCATCACGGGCTTTCATCAAACCCAAGAAGATCTCGAAGCCATTTTTCTCAAGCTCGAACATACGCAAACTTCGTAGTCTTTGCGTGTTAACGAATCATCCTCTCTGCTGGAGTTGACTCTATGTTTACCCTGCCAAATCGCTTGAAGGAGAAAAATCCCCAATTAAGCCGTGAGCTTAAAGGGCGATTGTCTCCCCGCAACATTGGGTTGACGATCGCGCTCTCTTTGCTAGCCCAAATCGTCATGATGATTGGTTATTGGGGTAAGCTCCCCTACCATCGAGATGCCGAGCAATACCCCCTTTCTTCCCAATACAATCCCTTTTGTGTTCCCACGAGCGAAAGCTCGCGCTTTGACTACTCCCACAAGTGTATCTACGACGCGCTTGGCAATCCCGCAATTGACTGGCACCGTTGGTGGTATGAAATCTTTCATCTGATGAGCTGGGTCTTGCCTCTGATTGTGTTTACCGTCGGGGTTTACCTGTTGATTAGCGACATTGGGCGCGAAGAAAAACGGGGTACGCTTAACTTTGTGCGAATGAGTCCCCAACGCAGCCAAAACATTCTTTTAGGCAAGCTGATCGGGGTGCCCGCGATCGCCTACCTGATTGTCGCAGCTGCTCTCCCGCTGCATTTGATGGCGGGTCTCAACGGTTACGTCTCGCTTGTGGATATTGGCATTAGTTACGTTTTAGTGGCTGCGATCGCGGGCTGTTTATTCGTCGCTGCAACGCTATTTGCGCTGATGGGTGGTAGTCAGGGCTGGGTTGGAGCGATCGCTGTTTGGTCAGGGTATGTCATCTTTTTTAGCGCGTGGCAGTCGCATCGTCCGGTTCGTTATACCTATGGCATTCGCTCAATTGAGCGGCTTTTGCCTCTACCAGATTGGTATGGCTTGAAGATCAGCCATAGCATTGAAATGATTTTGCTGTTTGGGGTGATCACGTTTAGCACGGCAACTTTTTGGCTGTGGCAATCGGCTAATCGTCGCTTTCGCAAGCCGACTGCAACGGTCATTAGCAAACGCCAAAGCTATCTAATGACAGCCTGTTTTGAGTTATGGCTGTTGGGCTTTGTGGTGAACTCGATCACGTGGAATGAGTGGCAACGCCCGATTCACTACCAAATGATTTTGTTGTTTGCTAACTTGGGCTGGTTTCTGTTCTTAATTGCCGCGTTGTCGCCCCACCGTCAGGCATTGCTGGATTGGGCACGTTATCGCCAGCAAAAAATGGCGGAGCAGCATCGCACCGGGCGTAAGTTGCTGATTCAAGATTTGTGCCTAGGCGAAAGCAGCCCAGCAGTGTTAGCAATTGCCCTGAACCTGGCGATCGCTGCCGTTCCGATGCTCATTTGGGTGGCTAGTTGGACAAACGCTCGCGAACAAGAACAAGCGGTTTTGAGTGTGTTGTTAAGTGCGACGATCGCGCTGATGATTGCGACCTTAACGCAACTGATCCTGATGCAGCGATCGGCAAAACGTAGCATTTGGGCGGTTTCCGTCATTCTGGCACTGTTGATTCTGCCCCCGATTTTGCTGTCACTGGTCGGAGGCTGGTATGCCAAGTCACCGCTCGCTTTTCTGTGGTCTTTGACTCTATTTGCCCCTTACCTCACCTGGATCTCAGCCAGCACCGCTCTATTAGGCTGGCTCGCCCAAGTCGGAATCTTGGCTGGTCTGTCTACAACTCTGACCCGCCGCCTGGTAAAAGCCGGAGTCTCAGAGTCAAAAGCGTTGATGGCTGGGGCAAAGCGTTAAGCAGAGCGAATTGTTGTTGCAGTTAATTGGTATCTGTTGGGATGACAACCAGTTGTCATCCCTTTTTTAGTCTGATTTGTCCTACTGGAGTTTGGACTAATTCAAAAAATACACCGTATTTAGGAGAGGCGAACAGACGTTCGCCCTTACATATAGTGGAAAATCGCGTTTAGTCTAAAGTCCAAGTCTTAAGGAGTCAGGCTTTAATCAGGGGCGGGTTTTGCCGTTTAATCCATTGCAGAGGCCAGATAGGTCTGCTAAACCCGCCTGTACAGTTTGCAAATTGATTAAATTCGCGATCTTAAGGTGTCGGAGTCAATTCGTCTGATTGCAGCAGCGATCGCCCGGCCCAAGCGACGGCATCTCGTGGCTGCGGCTTACCCATACCGTCAGCGTAGGCGTAACTGCGGGTCAACAACCAGAACCAAACCGCCGGAAAACGCGACTCTAACCAGGGTTGCACCTGCTGTAAAACCGCTGGAAACCAGGCTCCTAAAAAGGCGCTGATCACCGCTGAGATCGTAAAGTTCCAGTAGCTACCGAGCCAGCGGAAAATGTCGCGTGCCCCCGCTAACTCCCAGATCCAGAGCAGCAGAGATGGATTTTGCCAAGCGGCTTTGAGAGCCATGCGGTTAAACGCAATCCAGGTTGCCCGGTCTTTAATAAATGCCTCTGCCACCTCTGGTTTTTCGCTGGCCAGAATGCCGAAGAAAGTATTCAGCATTGAGTTGACACGCTCAGGCGCAATGTTGCGTCCGGTTGGCACCATCATGCCTTTTGAGAACAACCAGGTGACAGAAACATTACTCTGATAAGAGTGAATTTGGTTTAACTGCTTGGCACTGAGCAAGTTATGTTTAAGGGCTGTGTCGAGCAGGTGGGTCAACCGTCCTAAGTTGCGAACTAGCGAACCAAACCCCGTAAAAATGAGCGGCGACTGAAGCGAAGCGGCATCTCCGATCGCCACTAAACGGTCAAAGGCTACCTGGCGATCGCCCCCGTTGCGGCTGAAATAGCCGGGGATGTAGCCAAAGGTGGGCTTCTTCCAGACCAGGTCATCTACGTTGCAGCGGCGGTACTCCGGCAGAATGGTGAAAAAGTCTTCGTACATCTCCAGCAACGAACCGGGATTATCGGGATGCACCTGGTGATAGTGGAACAAATAGAAGGTCAGCTCCTCACCGTCTGAGGGGAACAACTCCCAGATCAGTTGCCGCCCCCGTGCAATGTCGCCGTGACTGTTCAGCACATCCCCATAACGGCTATCCCAAACCCCTGGTTGAAAGCCACTGGCAACCACCGCGCCAACCGTTGGGCAAACGCTGTCAAACGCACGTCCATGATTAAGTTGCCAGGCGATCGGGGACGCGGTTCCCATTGCATCGACCAGCAGCTTGGCTGTGACCCTGCGATCGCCTGCGACCTGAGATCGCACTTGTACCGTGACATTGCTTGGGCTAACTTCTGCCCCGACAAACTCGGTTTCATCCCAAATGTCGCCGTTTGCCTGCCGTAGTTTGTCACCACAGAGCCGCAAGAGCTTTTCTGCATCTAGGCAAATGTTGAGAACCGTCGGAGTGTGTAAGATCGGCGCTTTTGCTTGCGGGGGATTGTTGGAATCAAAGAACTTATGGAAGCCATCCTCATATTCCCGCGCGATCAAGCTCTCGAACTCAGCAGAAGTAAATAGCCCCAGGTCAATCAAGCTTTGAAACTCACTGCGAGAAATGTTCCACTCGCGGTTCATTTTGCCAAAGGGTAGCCGCTCAATCAGCAGCACTCGATAACCGAGTTGCGCCATTACCGCTGCATGGATCACGCCTAATGCCCCACCGATATAGATCAAGTCATACTCCGGTTGATCTTCTGGGGTATCGACTGATTGTGTGCGAGTGATCACCTGCTGGGGCTGTTTAGGATTTCGCACACCCTCGCGCCAGCGTTGCTCCCACCAATACACACGGGTCAGATCAGCCTCCCCGTTTGGCATCTTTTGGAAGTACTTCACCGTTAAAGGATAGGCTTGCTCTAGTGCTGTGAAGATCGATTGTTGCGTTAAATCAATGGCAGGCGGAGCCGGGTAAACGTTGGGGAAGCGATCGCGCACGACTTGCTTGAGCTGGTTGACAACCGCCACTTCTTCAGGCAAACGACGCTCTGCCCAACGAAAGACCTTAAGATACGTCGTGCGTTGCACCGACCAGACGAAAATTGCTAAGGCATTCTCATAAATCTGCGTAAGTTTCTCAGAATTCTCTCCGCTGGCTTCGGATCGGTTTGACAAATGAATGCGGATCCCAGCAGGGGTGATCTGCTTTGTACCAGCCAGAGGGCTAAACTCCTCTCTTAACCAGTGTTTGACGGTATCGGTATCAGGGGTTGGGACTTCGAGATAGAGAACTTCTTGCATTGGACTAATCAAAGGTCGCACTAAAAAATAGGCAAATGGGCGGGGGTAAGAGAAGAAAAAATTAAGCTAAACTTATATCAGATTCTCTAAGAAACTTTACAAACTTCTCATATTCATCTGTTTTTTCGCTTTCATGAACTATCCTATCCCGGTAAATCCCCAAGAGATTGCTCGATCGCGAGAGCAATTCGTAAGTCCAGAGTTAATTGCGTCAGCGATCGCCGGAACAATTGCAATCGCACGGACTCAGGGGCGATCGTTGCAAGACTTAATGCAAGAGGTCTTAGCAGACGATGCACTGCTCGACTTAGAGCAACGACGACGGCTCAGCGAAATCGTGGCGCTTGCCTGGAATAGTTTGCCATAAGGCAGGGGAGATTACTTCAGCCAATCGGTTCATCTATTTTTAGATGCTTTTCCTAATCCTAAGAAAAGATAAACATTTGAATGCTTAACATTTCTTGATGAATATGAGTCTTGATGAGTATGACGGTGTGACCTCACAGATTCTCTCTAGACTAGACGGCACAATCGGCTACCTGTGAAGACTCTGGGCAGTAGTGCTGCGTTGGTTCGATATGCGCCTCTGGTTCTTTGAAGCCCATTCATCAGTGCAGGTGTCGCTTTACCGTCAGAGGCCGCATGGTTAGACAAGCACGCAAGTCGCCAGTCTGTCGCCTGCTCAAACAGCGGTTGCTAGAGCAGTAACGGAGGCTAAAACGACGACACGTACCACGGAGACAACGGGTAAGAACACAATGGCTAAGAAACCCAAAGCAAAAGCGAAGTAAAACAAAGTTTTAGCGATCGCTTGTTAACGTTGAGAGATAGAGTGGCTTGCTCTGTCTCTCATTGTTTTAAAGGTAATAGGTAGTTCGATGGGTACTTCGATTGCGGTCAACCGCTCAAACTTCGCCACAGATGTCCTAGAAAAGTCGCACGAGAAGCCTGTTTTGCTTGATTTTTTTGCAACCTGGTGCGGTCCCTGCCAGATGCTAAAACCCATGCTGGAGCGGCTCGCCCAGGAATATGATTTTGTCTTAGCGAAGGTTGATATTGATGCAAACCCTGAGTTGGCAGGCGAGTACGGGGTCGAAGGCGTGCCGGATGTGCGAGTTGTGCAGAATGGTGAGGTTCACAATGCATTTGTTGGGGTCTTGCCCGAACCTGAACTCCGTAGCCTGATGGCTCAATTGAACTTGACTTCTACGATTGATCAAGAGTTGGAGGCGATCGCGGCCACGGCTCAGGCAGGCAATGTTGACCAGGCTCTCGAACAGCTAAAAGCCTTGGTAAAGCGCCATCCCAATAATTCACAGTTGGCTTTGAATGCGGCAAGAATCTGTATGCAGGTTGAGCGGTTAGATGCTGCCGACCAAATTTTGGATACCATTTCTGAATACGATCGCGAGTTCTACCCCTACGCCAAGCAATTCAAAGCGTTGAATTTATTTAAGCGGGCTGCAAATGATCCGCTTGGTGCCGATGCGCTTGATGCCACTTACCGCGAAGCTGCTCAAGCTGCCTTGGGCCAAGACTTTGAAACAGCGCTGATGTTGCTTTTAGAAATTGTGACGCGCGATCGCTCCTATAAGAATGATGCAGGCCGCAACGGCATGTTAGCGATTTTTGACTTGTTAGGAGATGACCATCGGGTCACACGGCACTATCGCAAAGCCCTGACCTCAGCCCTATATGCGTAGGGACGAGAATTTAATAATCTCGATACCTTCTCAGATGGGTCTTCGCGGGGCCATGTCGTCAGGCTACTGCCGAGAGGCTACAAGGCTGTTTGCTCCTGCTGACGGAAATATCCCCGATTTGCTTAACTGAGATCTTGCAGCATTCTCAATAAGCCGATTCTAAGCGAGGTTTGAGGTCAATATCGAACCCAAAATGAGCCGCAATATCAGCGTGAGATTGGATGCGTTTGAGTAACTGAAACCAGATAATCGAAGGGAA